>NZ_NIZW01000001.1:0-348395 GCF_002727185.1 Rhodopirellula bahusiensis | reverse complement strand
TTCTTGGTGAGGCGTGCGTCCCATCAATGCCAAGAAACGGCTTTCGAAAACGCGTCGCGACAGCGGGACTTTTTTCACCACGTCTTGGACGTTGATTCCATCGCAACAGTGGTCGCGAATGAAACGGACTGCGGCGGCGATCTCTGGATCTTTGATGGCCAGGACATCGGTTGATTGACGAGTTGCAACGCCGAGCGGTTCGATCAAATGAGGCTTAGCGTTGACCTCGTCGCCACGCATCATCGCATCGAGTAACGACGCGGCTTCGCGTCCTGTCTGATGCGCCGCCGGAACGACGCTGGACAGCGGCGGCGTGCACAAGTCGCAGAGCAGTTCGTCGTTGTCTACACCGAGCAACGCGAGTTCGCTTGGGACCTTGATGCCGTGCAATCGACAGACATCCAGAATCTTCTGAGCCATGATGTCATAGCATGCCAGCACACCGATGGGATGTTGAAGCGAGCGAACCCATCCTGCCAAACGATCTCGTTCGCGTTTGAGAGATTGAGGACTCTTGTCATCGACGTCGAAATCGAAAGAGTGGCACTCGAATCCGTCCTCCTTCACGCGGGCTTCGAAAGCCTCGCGACGCAAGACGGACCAATTGAATCGAGACTCTCCGCAGAAAGCGAAGTGTTCAAAACCTCGTTCGCGAAAATGTTGGTAAGCCAATTCGCCGATGGCGACATCGTTGGTTTCAACCCACGGGATATTCGGAATCCGGCGAGCGGCACTCACGTCGACAACAGGGATCTTCAATTCGCGAACGGCGGAGGCGATTTCCTCATTCTCGATTCTGGCGATCAGTCCATCGCCATCCCAATCCTCCAACCAGGTTGGTGGTGCGGCTCCGCGTTCTTGCTCAACCAAGTAGATCGACCACAGGTCGTGCTCGTGAATGTAGGAGGCGATTCCGCCGAGCAGTCCTCGCGCATAGGCGTTGGACGTTTCAATGAGGAGAGCGACCGCTTTCTGCTTTGGCATCTTCGTCCAACAAATCAAACCTGACGAACGAGGTCTTTCCTCGCGATCCGAACGGTGAAACGGGAACAAATAGCCTCTCGGTTCCGCACGGGAAGCCAATCATAAACGATCAGGTTTTGCTCGGCCCGTGAAAGAAGACAGGTTTTGTGTCCTATTTAACATGTGCCCGATCGTTGACTCGATACAGAATCAGACGACATGATCGACCGTCGCAGGGCGGCCATACAAATATCCTTGCCCAAGCTCAAAGCCCAGTTGCACGCACGTCTCGTGCTCCGCTTCTGTTTCGACTCCTTCTGCGAGCGTGATCGACCCCGAGTCTTGAGAGATTCGGATGAGCGATCGCAGCAGATCCTGGCGAGCGGCAGACGCACGGTCGATGTCTCGAATCAATTGCATGTCAAACTTCAGAATGTCCGGGGGAACTTCGACCAACTCTAGCAGACGCCCTTGTCCCGCACCAAAGTCGTCATAAGAAAGCTGCATTCCGAGTACCGCCAGTTGCTCGCGGAGTCGTCGCATTTCGTTGACTTGCGTGACCGCACCTTCATGGATCTCGATGATAAATGCGATGGAAGGAAAACGCTCGCGAAGTTCGGTCAGCGACGAAAGCAAGCGATCGGTCCCGACTTCATCAGGGTGGGTGTTGAGAAAGATCTTGGCGTTGGTTTTGCAGGACGCCATCAACAGCCGAGACGCTTCGTCTCGCATCAGTTCACTGAGCGCCGCGTTCTGTCCCAAACGTTCGGCAACCTCGAACATCGCGGCGGGACTTTTGAGTTCAGGCAAATCGCTTCGAGCCAAGACTTCATAGCCTGGGGTGGATGCCCGATCCATTGTGATGATGGGTTGATAGTGCGGCACCACCGCTCGCTGCGAGAGCAAACGCTCGAACGTCATCAACGTTTGTGCCCAAGGGATCAGCCCTTCTTCCATGGTGCCATCGGACATCTCCTCTTCATTGCATCCCACGCGGAAGACAGCGTTGGCGAATTGCAGAAGATCGCCTTCGGCGAGCGTCGCTTCTTGAATGGGACGACCGTTGTGATGCGTTCCGTTGGTACTGCCTAAGTCCTGGACGTGCAGCCCATCGTCTTCGACCCAAATTTTTGCGTGTTGTTTGGAAACGGAAGACACTGCAATGCAAACGTCAGATTCGTCAGTGCGTCCGACGGTTGCAATTCGATTGGGAACCTTGATGGTGCGGCGTTGCTGGTTTCCACTCCCATACTCCGACAGAACCCACTGACTTTTTTGTGGCGATTGAATGATCATGCTGTGCGACCCGAGAGCAAGAGGGTAAGACGTTTGGTTCGAGTGTTGGGGCTTCCTGGAAGATCCACTGACTCAACTTGATGGTTCAGGGTGGTCAATCGATCCGCCAAACTGCGATCGGAATAGATTGCTTCGGTCAGCAAGGTTCCATTGCCGGCCAACTCTGGAAGTGCCACGACAGCGCGAACGGTTCCGCCGAAGTAGTCCAGTTGATTGTTTTGAGTCGTGACCAGGGTTGGGCCACTGTGGATGCCGATCCCCAAGGAGACGTCGGCCAATTCGGAGTCCAGCCATTCGGCTCGCAAATGCTCCGCAGCGATGATCGCGTTCTCTCGAGTCGCGAACGATGCCAGTGACTTTTCGCCGATCGTTTTGACCAGGGTGCCGCCTGATCCTGAAACGCATCGCTCCAAAATCGTGTGGTGTCCATGCACAGCCGAGTAGGCCTCTGTATCACCGAGCGAAGCATAGAGATCTTCGATGTTGTTGATGGAGGTTGCCAAGAACGTCATCGTTTCGGTGGCGATCGGATTGTTGTCAGCAAACCGTTGGTGAGGAAACAGCTTGCGGAACGTTGGATTTGCAGAGGCGGTGGCGGCTGTCACCACGTCACCGCGTGGAATCATGCGTTCGATCCGGATGACCTGGAGTGTTTCGAGGTCATTGAGCAATGTGAGCGTTTGACGTCCCGCGCGAAGTTTCGGAATATGGCGACTGGTTCCAAGGCTCGAGAGACTTCCATCCCAAGTCGAAGGAGCCGACGTTGACTGAACGCGGAGACTTTGCGTGTTGGCAATCCGTGGACCGCGAAGAAGGTAGTCACCGGGATCGAGGTCGATTGGCAATTGCAAACATTCTCCGGCTTCGATCCGGAGTTGAGCGACAACGTGTGGCGAATGTTCTGGACCGCCGATGCAATATTGTCCTGCGTTGACTTCGCGAATTTCGGGATGCGTTTGAAACACCATTTCGATCGCACCGGCCAAGTTTGATTGGAAGTCCACGTCACAGGCTTCACAGTGCGTGTGGGTGTCAATTTCCGCGAGTTGTTGCTTGTTGTCGGCTGATACTCGACAGGTTGGGCAAAGGATTTCCCAGTGGAGATTTAGGATCCCGGCGTCGGCCGCCATCAAGCACGCATCGATCATCTCTTCGCTGGGAATTTTCCAACGATCGGCGAGAGCCAGCGGACGCAGTGATGCGAGCTCCTGTGCGGACCATTCTCGAATGACTTTGGCCAAGCAGTCTGCAACCTCGGGACGAACACCTGATTCAATCAATTGACTCAGGCGTTGGTTCAATCGAAGGTCTTGGGGCCGCGACATCTTCGGTGTGTCGACAAACGGATCGCTTCCTTGTTTCGGGGTCAATTTGCCTCTCAGCGAACGATCCATTCGCTGATAGACTTTCTCAAGATTCCGGAACCCCTTCCAATCCGCCTCAACAGTTGTGAGCACGCGTCCCAGCAAATTGCGTGGTTCGATTCGAACTTGATGCGACAGTTGGGTCCCACCATCAGGATGCTGGTCGAGAGTCACGACACTCATGAACCACTTGAATGGCCCCGAGTCAAATTCTCGAAGTATGCCCATTCGTTGGCCTTCGACCCATTCGAACGGGTGCTCTTCCCAGGAAACTTTGACACCGCTGAGTGTGAACGAGCCAAATTTTCGGATGCCAAGATGGGGATCCTTTTCGGTTCGATAGTCGACCGCTGGCAGACCCACAGCTTCATTGAGACGCTCCGTGTTTGAAACGAGCGGCCACAAGTCGGAAGAGTCGCTTTCCAAATGCCAGGAAGCCGTCTTTTCCCAAAGCTTCTTTGCAGAGTGGTCGGTGGGAAGACGGGGGTGGGCTTGAACGTCGGCGGTTTCGCCTCGTAGCAGAACCAAGAGATCCGTCAACAATTGAGAAGCATCGCCATAACGCTGAGTCGGGTCCTTCGCCAATGCTCGTTGAACAATTCGACTGGCCGAATCACTGATCGTTGCGTTGCGTTTTTGCACCGAAGGAATCGGGTCGAAACAGTGCATCGCGGCGAGCTTCATGAACTCGTCGGCTTGATAAGGAACGCTTCCGGTCAGGAGTTCAAACAGCGTGATGCCGATGGAGTACACATCGGTGGCGGGGCCGAGCGAGTCAGAGGATTTGCACTGTTCCGGCGACATGTACTTGGGCGTGCCCATGACCGATCCCGCCTGAGTCACCTCCATCGATTGGGATTGATTGACATGCCGGGCAATCCCAAAGTCTGTCAGTTTGAGAGTGAAGTCATTGAAGGGACGCTTTTCGATCGGGACGTCGTTGGGGAGCGAAGCCTCGTCGCGTAGCTTTAACAGAACGTTTTCGGGTTTGATGTCGCGATGGATAACTTCTTGAGAGTGAGCATCCACCAAAGCGCGGGCAAGATCCGCGGTGATGCGAAGCGCCTCGGACTCCGTCAGCTCAGGACGTTCCGCAAACCAAGTTTTCAGGTCAATTCCGTCAACGAACTCCATCGCGAAGTAGTGCAGTCCGGCATCCTCCCCCACATCGATCAATTGAGTGATGTGTTCGTTCTGTACGTTGCCGAGCAGGCGGGCCTCTTTGCGGAATCGGCGAATGGCGTGTGCGACATCTTTGCCCCCGTTGCGTAGGACTTTGATTGCGATGGTTTCGTTGTTGGAAAGATCGATGGCTCGATAGACCGATCCCATACCGCCTTCGCCGATCAGTTCTTGAATCTGGAATCGCCCCAACTGCTTGGGAACGTCCGTGACTCGGTTCCCACCGGACGCGTCTGTTGTCCAACGACTGGTGCTGCCTGTACCGATGGGAATGAAGGGAGTTTGAATCACACCGGTCGCGTCAACCGATTCTGGCTGCGCCGCGAAGGGCTCCAAGACGGACTTCCATTGCCCGAGCGATGGAGCGGGTTGGTCGTCTGACGGTTGCAGCCATTGCTTCAGGATGGCGCGCTGACGCCCCCGAAGGTGTTCTGAAACTGCAGTCGGCAGTTCGCTGTTGAATACATCCGCCAGTAGCCATGCGAACAAATCACGAAGGCCATTCAGGTCACCTTCAATCGAGTGATCCGTGTCGAAGGCTTCGTCGCTGCAGTGCGTCGCGGTGAAGTCGATGTGGATCGCTGTGCTTGGATCGTCGGTTCCGGCTACCAAAATGGTGGAGGCATGAAATCCACCTTGGTACAAACCGACGCGATGGGCAGCCGCGCAAGCATCCACCAGTTGCGTCGCAATGCGAAGTTTCGCGAGAAGATCCAGTTCGCTTGCTCGGTTCGAAAGGCGATCCGCCATTGGATCCAAGCCTTCCGGAATGATCAGCTTGAGTTCCAGGACACCATTGTCAGCGTACGATGGGATCGCCGAACGAATCCTCGGGTGGTCGACCAGCGGAAAGAGACTGGACTGCTGTGTGATCTGTTGAATGCGTTCCGGAGTGGCGCGATTGAGAACACGCCACTCGAACCCATCGTCACCAACCAGGGTTTCTCCGTCTGCACCAACGGAAATCATCCGCAGAGAAGGGGAGTTGAGCTGGACGTCGAGTGTGGAATCGCTGAGCATGAGTCACATCGCAGGAGGAATGTGACCCTCAGAAGCAGACCGCGCACGCGAGAGTCCGGAGTTGTCGAGCATCACCCCGAAATGTTGCTCATCAACGCAGTCCGTCGATTGGGAAGGCTGGGGACGAACCTCGGAATCGTGGAAATGACAGTGGATCCCTGACAATCCATAGCGATTGTGCTGATTGGAGCGGGGACTAGCTCAAAGAATCAAGCTCAAGGAACCAAGTCGACCGAGAAACTGGTGGGTGCAGCGACTGGCAACATCGGTGCAAATTGGGCTCGGTGGGCCGTTTTTGCGTTGCCAAACGGATACCAGACCAAGCCCAAAAACGCGTCGACGGTACCCGTGTCAGCGGGAGTCGTCAGATTGGTCTCGCCGTACATTGCCAAGGAATCATTCAGCGGCGCCAAGAAGTCCGCTCCAAAAACGAACGCGTCGTCGTGAGCTGGTGCAGCACCAAAGGCGGCGTTGGATTCGCCATGTTCATCCACTATCCCCAGCCATATGGTGCCTTGCACGCCTGTTTCAAAAAAGTGACGCAAGAAAAACGATCCCTGGTTGGTCGTTCGTAACGTCACGGGAGTCCCATTGAAATTGGCTTGGTCATCAAACGCACGGAACCGTCCCGTCAGACCGACTTGAGTTTGGGGAGTCAGATCATACGAAACTCGACCACGGTATTGCGCCAGCGAGGTTTGGTCAAAACCTTCTTGGTACTGGTAGTCCATGACAGCACCGATCGCCCAACGATTTGCGCGACGGAACAATCCAAACGTTGTGTAGCTTTGAAACCGAGTCGTGTCCTCACCCATCAGTTCGAACACTCGAACTGCGTTGTCAGTCCAAGTCACCGCGGAGCCAATTTGAAATCCAATTCCGTATTCTTCCAACAACGGTGCTGCATACTGACCGCGCAGTCGCAATCCGATGTCGGCATTCACCCCGTAATCCTGCGGTTGCTTGGAACCGTCGATCGCGGCGAGAAATGAAAGTTGCTCGAGCGGATGCCGGCAAACTTGGCTCACCAATCCTGAGTTGCACGTTCCCGACGAACATGAGGAACAAGCGTCGGAACAAAAGTCTGTTTCAGTGAAGGAAACCTGGTCGACTGACTTCCATTCGAACAATTCAGAGTGATCGCTGAAGAGTTGCAGCGCCGGCTGCACTGCCTCGTCGGCCTGCAGATCGGTTGGCAGCAAAAGGACCAGCAACGCGAAAACGAACTGGGGGACAACGAACTGCGGGACAGCGGACTGGGAGACTTGGTGCAGGTGGGTGCACCCTGAGTCAACACTTGCGATCTTGTTCATGTTGTTCACCTTCGTCCCTGATTCGAATCCACTCCCCCAAACGGCGATTCGATCTGACGACAGGTCGCTCTGCCTGTGGCGGTGGCAGATTTCGTTCGGACCGCGCGGAAACGAACGTTTCTCGCTAATGAAGTTGGAGTAACGGTGGTATCGGCGAATCGAAATGGGGACGTGGTGCCGAATGTTCTGCATCACTCGATTGGAAGGACTGCTCGGTGATGTAATTCGTACAACCCTGACAGTTTCCCTGTCCGCTGCGGACGCGTCTTCGCTGCCTTAGTATCGGTAGATCGCCGCCACTGGTTGTGTCGAGGCGTTGTCCTGCAGGCGACGAACTGTTCCTCCAGCTTTCAAAGTAAGACGGACCGCTTTGTTTACCAAATCGGTATCGGCATTCGGGTCCAATTCGACTTGCCCAGTGTTCAGGTCACATCGTCCAAGAAGTGGCTGGTCTTGCCCGAGCAAGAGCGTGTCGACTCGTCCTTCGGCAGCCCTGAGCACCACACTCTTCAAATCGACCGAGCCGAGTTCGCCCGCGATAGCTGCTCCAAGGCGATCCGACAATAGATCATCGTGATGCTGGTTGTGCTCCTTCGCGAACGCGCTGATGCGAGCGGTCAGTTGAGAGTCCGTCAAACCGTCTGGGCTGACTTGAATGCATTGCGTCAATTCGACTGATTCGGCTGCGGCATCAAAATGTCCCGCGACCTCTTCCGTGGCAATCGCGACCAGTTGTTGATCGGTGTTGTAAAGACGCTTCGCGACGTACTCGCCCACGCGAGAAAGATAGTTGCGGCGGTCGGCTTCGATTTTGCCTTCGCCGTTGCCATGGCCGTGGTACATCACGGTCTCGGAACCTCCGTTGCCGAAGGACTCATGAGACGAATACTGCAACTGCTTTTCCGGGTCCCGTTCGGTGACCAATTCGTCCATCGTGAGCGGGAAGATCTCGTCTTGAATCTCCATCGTGGTGTGTCCGTCTGAACGGAACAAACGAGCTCGTTCCCACGACAAGGCAAGCGTCAGCAAATTTGTTTCGCCACAGGCGACGCTGGCGATTGACCGCACGTTGAACTCGGGGCCAAACGAGACCGATTCGCCAGGGTCGTGGCTGAGCAGCACGTGCTCTTCGTATTCGCCGCTCAAGTAGATCGCGAGCCCAGCGGATTGGTGCTGCCAGAAAGTTGAGTCGTGTTCGAGCTTCGCCAATTCCACCATTCTTGGTACCAATTCACTGTCTGCTTGTTTGGCTTGCTGAATTGCCTGTTGAACCAAGTTTTTGAATCGGATTGGATTCTGGTTCGTGTCGCGTCCCGCCTGATAGGTTCCCATCAAAATGGAAACGCAATCGCCTTGCTCGTGTTCCAGCAATTCAGTGAGTTGAGTCTTGGTCGGAAAAGCGATCATGGTGGATATCCTTTCTTGCGGCAATGAATGGTTTCACTCGTCAAAGGACAGAGGACGCAAATCGGATGCCAGCGGGGGCGTCTCGTACGTCGTTCTGCCAACGATCAGCGAAAACTGGACGTGGTCCAATCATTTTGCAAGCTCGGCAAGATCCTCGGAGGGTGTCAGTGGCGTTCGGATGACAAACGCGTCCGTCCGTGTTTTGGCATCGAGAGGGTTTGCACCTCGAACCAGCAGCCTGGTCGATTCGCGGTCGTCGGTGGATCTCCGGTGAACGGGCGTGTTGGTTGAGAGAGCGCACGCGGAATGCTCCGAAAGAATGTGCAGCGAACCGCAGTTGTGTCACTCTGGCACAATTCCTGCATACGAGTGGCAATGGAATGCTCGATTCGATCCTCACTGCCCAACCCGGTCACCGTTTGACTTACGATGCAGGGAAACCAATTCGCGGCTGTTATTCGTTTAGCCATGCTCGGTTTGATTGAAGGGTGAAAGCCGAAGTCGAGTCCAGACTCAACACTCGCTCCAACCAAAATCAGGACAGCCCAATGCCACGCTCATCCCACACGCAATCGCAAGCTTTCGCCCCTAAAGCTGAAACATTTGATGCTCCTTTTTCTTTGAAACGTTCGAGTCGACGTTGGCGGCGAGCAGCTCTTGCCACGCTCGTGACGTTTGGTGTCGCATCGGTAGGCGTGGATTCGCTGACCGCCCAAGATTCGCAATCGACGGAACGAACGAATTTGCCGCCCGATCGTTCCGGCTCGGCCGACGTCGAAACCAATCGGATTAGCGATTGGGGCTTGGCGGGAATCGTTTGGAGTGACGCGAGTCTGGTCCGCAAGCTCGCATCCGAATCAGCGCAGCGAACCAAGGATCCTCAGCAACTTGCAGAATTCGAGCGATTGGTGAGTCAGTCTACGAGCGTGATTCAGTCACTGGAATCTTTCGGTTGGAAATTCCGTAGCCAACAGGCGGCCCAATCCGGGCGGCCAGTGACGGAAGCCTCGCAGCCAGACACCGACGTGATGCCTACCAACGTATCGTCCGACACAGCTGATGTTTCCAACGACGAAACTGAACAACCGTTGCCAGATCCGGAAGAGGTTGGAAAGGAACTGGCAAAGGAACTTCGCCGGACACGTCCCAGCAAATCATCCGCCAGCGAAGATGTGAATGAGGATCGGGAAACGATCGAAAGCCCGGAGCAGGTCGCTGGGCTGCAACGTTTCGATACGGAGACCCCTGCCGGAACCGATGACCCCGGCAGCGATGACGAATGGACTGCTGCGAGGCCTCCAATCGACGTCGACAACTATCGCGTGGACGACTACGTCGATGAGACTCCGGCCGAGAGGGCGAACCGAGCTGACGCGATCGAAGATGGTGTCGAGGGTGCGATCGCATCGGCGGCCGGACGCCTCGGTACCGGACGTGACCTCGGGGCTCGAATCAGTGAACGCGAAATTCAAACCTTGTCAGCAACGTTGCCTTACTCGGATGATTCCATCTACGACGCAGACGACTACGATCCCGATCGTGACTACCGAGTCGACAATCCATTGGCCGCGAACCCTGATGCGTCGACTGGCGTCGACTTGGGCGACCGCGATGATGACATCGGTCGACGCGCAGATCCCAAGGTGATCGACGGTGAAGACGAAATGGTGGCTGAGTTGGCCACCGAAAACGCCGAACGGAAATTGCCCGCAAGGCAACGCCGATCAAACTTCCAGCGGTTCACCACGGAAGAATCGGTTCAAGAACGAGATGCCCACTGGGTTCAGTTCCAACTGGATTCGAATGAGTTGGTGCTGACTCGCCACACGACGCTTGAGAACCTGCAGCAACGAACCAATGACGCGGTGACAAAGCTGAAATCGGACGCCAGCGTCGCGTGGGACACCACCGACAATGAGCAACTCAAAGCGGTTCTGAAAGCGATCAGCAAATTCTGATTCGCGGCTACCGTTGGTAAATCGGCAACAAGCCGTACGCCGGAGTCAGCGCGAGGATGGCGAGTGAGCTGCTGTAGGTGGAACCGAAGCGTTGTTCATTGGAACCGCCCGGCGGCCACGCGCCGTTCTCGGTTTGCTCCTTCAGCAAGCCAGCGGCAATTTGTGGGAACATTTGCTCCCACGTTTCGCCGCCAACCTGAGCCATCGCTTGGCTGCTGTAGTAGGTCGCGAGGTAGTAGTAATTGTTCTGCCATGGGTTCGGGTAGCTCCGCGTGCGGAACCAACGAACCGAAACGGGGATGCTGGCGTGACCTTGCCGGCCACCCAAGATCAAAGTCAACGTTGCGGATGCGGTGTTGGCGAGCGTGATCTGAGGTTTGTCTTGTGAGGCATGTGGCCGATAGCGAAAAATACCTTTTTGGTGTTCGTTCTGATCTGGTTCGTAGCACAGTTCGACAAAGTCCAGTCCCTCGTCAAAGTACTGTTTCGGTACGTTGAACTCGGCGTTGCGAGCGGATCGCAGAAACATCAATGCCCAACCCGTCACGGACATGTCGGACGCGGCATCAGGGCTCTCCGGGTACCCGTAACGCCATCCGCCTCGGTCCGATTCTTTGCCCTTCGTTCGTGATTGAACTTCGCGATGAAAGACCAGTGCTCGGTGAAGCGCGTCCTCAATTCGCTGGGAACGTTCTCCCGATCCCATTCCGTAAACTTCACCCAGCATCAGCCCGGCGATGGAATGGTTGTAGATCACCGTTTGAGAGGGTTTCAGGTGTTCGACGGGTGGTAACACCGGGCGCAACGAGAAGTAACCGCGACGACGTTGCGTGCTGAGGACAAAATCAATTGCTCGCGAAATTTGGGGGCCGTAGGGGCCTTTGTCCGGCAAATGTCCACGAGAAAGGAACGCCATGATGGCTAGCGATGTCACGGCCGGTTGAGCAGCTTCCTCGCTCGGGAATCGGCCGTCATCGGCTTGTTGGCTCGCGAGCCATTGCAGTCCGCGGTCGACGGAGGATTCCACGCGAGCCCATTCGCTAGCGGGTAACGCGGCACTCAAGTTGGCCGAGGTGGCAATCACCGGAACACTCTCTTGAGCCTCGACGGGCGACGCGACCAGAACGATTCCGGCGAACAACGCGACTCGCATCGCCAGCCTCCGCGCGAGATTCGCTATCGGTCGGTGTAGCGACAACGAATTGGCGGAACAAGCGATTCGATAAGAAGCGTGACTCAGTTCGGATTGGTTGTGCATGCTCAGCCTTCGTCGATCGTTGACATCAACTCACGGATTTGATCTTGATACTGTTCGATCGCTTTTCGATACGCTTCCGGGGGCCGGTTGCCTTGGACTTGCCAAAGCCCATCGTCGAGCGTCGAAAGCAAACGATTCCACTGTTGGTCCGCAATGAATTCGCCATTTGCGATCGCTTCCATCAAACCCTTTGCTTCGTCGGCTTGGACAATCTTCTGCCAAGCTCGTTCGGATGATTCGTTGTCGCCATCCGAATCCATCAGCTGTTTGATCTTTTCCGCCATCTCGTCCAATTGCTTGCGTTTCGCCTCGGACGGTTCACCTTGCTTTTTTTGTTTTTCAATCTCCAACAAGGTTTTCGCGAGCATCTCTTGGGCTTTCTTCGCCTGTTCTCGTTGTTCCTTTGAAATGCCCTCCGACGGCTCGTCCTTCGGTTTTGGCTTGCGTTTCTTCTGTTTCTGCATCTTCATCGCATTCGCGGCTCGTTGTGCTGCTGCGACCTGTGATGCCGCCAGAGTTCCACCGTTTGTCGATTCCTGCCAAAGCAAACTGTCGGCCCGAACTCGGAGGTTAGTCCGTCGATTTGGGATTCCCAACTGAGAGGCGATGTTGGGCTCGCGTTCCAGTCTCGCCAAGAACTCATCGAGTGTCGGGTCACGCAAGTCGCCGATGTTCGGGTCGCGTACGTCGTACTCGTCCAGATACATCACCACGGCTCGGCGAATCTTGTCGAACAAGTCTTCCGCCTCGGTCAGTCGGTCGGTTGCCAACTGTTGTTGTTCGCTGGCCGATTCCAAATTGTCGTTGCCCGACCGAATGGATGCGGCGATCTGATTGAAAGTGATCGATTCCATCATGCGATGCAGGGTGCGAACCATGTCTTTGATTTCGCCCGGCAAGTCCGTTTCAATAGTACGTTGAAACTGTGCGGCCAAATCGGTTTCCATATCCAGCATCTCGACTCTTAACAACTGCGTCGAGACAGCAAGCCGATACTGTTCCGTCTGCACCAGACCGCCGTAGTTGTCACCGGTGATGTTTCGATGAAGGTCCGCCCAGACGTCTGCCAAATCAGCGACGACGCGTGTTTCTTGGATGCGTGACTCGACGAAGAGAGCGAGTGGCTCGATGCCTTCATTCTCAAACTGCAAGCGATCGAGGTGTGAGAACAATCTTTCGCACTGATCGATCAATGATTTGGTACTGGCGGATGTCATCCGGTCTTTCGCTTTGTCGTCCGAATCAAAGAGCAGCTCCTCCGCATCAAACTGAATGTTTCGAGCAGTCGCGGAAATTTGGTTGGCGGTTCGAATTAGATTGGCCGCCGTTCCCGCTTCGATGTTGATCTCCAGAGGCATTTGCTTCTGAATGCGTTCGGCCAATTGAGCGGCGTCCTTGGCAAGATCTTCGGCCGCGGACAATCTCAATTCGATGATGATGGTCCACAGATCCGGTTGTTGAGACTCATCGATTTGCAGCCAGCTCATCGCTTCTTCGGTCAAGTCATATTGACGCTGTGACAGGTCGGACAATTGATTCCGCAGCGACTTCTGACGACGTTGGACCAGTTCCATGTATCGCGAAAGCAAACGCGGGTCATCACCCAGCATCTCAGCAAATTCGTCCATCATGGCACGCCGAAGTTCCAGGACCTCAGCGAGTCGGTCGAGGTAGGCTTGGTCGACTTCGACAATCCCCATCTTGCGATCCAGCGGGTTTCGGTTTTGTCGAGCGACCCGCATCAGCTGACGACGTTTTTCGAGATAGACCTCGTAAATCGTGACCGCCTCGTCCATTTCCTTCTTCAGTTTCTTTTCACGTTTGACGCGATCAAAACGTTTCAGCAATGCCGTCAGCAATTCACGAGCGCGAACGACATGTTGCAATCCCATGGTGGCTTCCATGTCGTTTGAGCCTGCACTTTGCGAGCCCGCGAAAACTCGGTCGCGGGCTGGTGTGACGTGGGAGCGAGTGATGTCGACCATTTGCAAGCCAACGAATGCGTATTGGCTTTCTCGCGTGTTCTCTCTCAGGTCGGCGACGAAGTCCTCGACGTTTCCCAAACCAGAATCGAGACGGCGAAACTGTTCGCCGCGGTCCGAGTCCGCAATTTTTCGTTCGACCAGTTTTTCCAAGCCGAGTTCCACTTCGGCGAGCATCTGATCGATCTTAACAACCGAATCTCTCATCTTGAGTTCGTCACCGGGGCGTTCCTCTGCCTCGGCAATTGCGGAGAGTTTTTCGGTGATTTTCAGACGACGACGACTCGTGTTGGTGTTTTGCCCTTTGCGATTTCGCTGGCCTTTGGGTGGTGTCGCGAGACTGACGGTTGAGTTCTGCGGCTTCATCGTCTTGGAAGGAGCGTTGGCCGGAGGCTTCGTGCGGCTTGCAACTTTGGCTTCTGGTTTCGTCTTTGGTGAAGCGGGTTTGGCAGCTTGTTTGGAGTCCGAAGGCTTGTTCGGTTTCTTTTCGGATGAACTGGAAGGTTTGCTGGCTGACTTTGGTTTGGCATCCTTCGGTTGCGAACTAGGTTTGCTGGACGCAATCGCATCGGGGGTCGGTTTGAACGCCGGTTCGACTTCCTTGGGGGACACATTTTCATTGGGGGAATCCGTGTCCTTTGGCTGAGTAGCGTCCGTGTCCTTGGGTTGAGCAGCGTCCTTCGGCGGGGCACTGGATTTTGCGGCCGTGTCCATGGGACCTGGTTTGAGTGTGTGCTCGTTGTTCGGTTCGCCCTCACTGCGCGGAGCCATCTTGTCTTCCTCTGGCTTCGCGCCCGCTAGCTTCGTGTCGCCCAGTTCTGAGTCAGCTTGTTTTGATTCCTTGGGGTTTGAATCGACTTGCTCCGATTCAGTGGGTTTCGAGTCGGCCTGTTTCGAGTCGGCCTGTTTCGAGTCGGCCTGTTTTGAGTCGGTTTGTTTTGAGTCGGTTTGTTTTGAGTCGGTTTGTTTTGAGTCGGTTTGTTTTGAATTGGATTCCGCTGGCGTCGCTGTTTTGGATTTGTCGGATGTTTCACCTGCGACATGATCTTGACTTGGTTTTGAGCCATCTGTTGCGATCGCTTCGGTGTTCGTTGAGGCACGTTGTTCTTCGGGGTTCTTCGCTTTTGATTCCCCTGCGTCGGTGGCTGGTTTGTTGTCTGTCACGCGAATGGAGTAGCTGATTTCTCGACCCTCGCTGAGACCGAACTTCTTCAAGTCCAGCTTCGTTTGAGCGATCAAGTGTTTCTGGTTGGCTTGTTCGCCGAGCGGGATAGGCTGAACGTGCAAGACCTTCGCGTTGCCTTCGGCATCTCGTTGAGACTCGTCGTAGATCACCAGTTCCGCCTTTTCGATGCCGTGGTCATCATGGGCTTCGAATTTGATCTCAATGATCTCGTCTTCCGCCACCGCCATTTCGTCGTTGGGTGTGATGACTCGAGCGACGGGGGCTTTGTCTTCGATGACATCAATGCGTGAAAACAGCCGCCGTTGGTTGGTCAGATTGTGCGGGCTGACCAGCGCCGGACGCAGCAACAGGTCATCCACCAATGACAGTTCCAGTCGATACCAACCATCCTTTTCAAGCGGCAGTTCGCGGATGTCAGCCGTTGTCGTCTTGCCGTCTTTGGATGATGGAGTCTTCGGATCCGTCAAGGAAATGGTCAGCTGTTGAAGGGAATCAAGGGGCTTGATCGCCAGACGCAACACGCTGTCTTGAGGGACTTTGACACGGCGTGGCAATCGGTCCAGCAGGATCGGTGCTCGTTTCGTGTATTCAGGGAATTCAACGCCGAATTCGATTTGATCAATCTCAGGGAAATCGATCGATTGAAGGTGCATCCACTCTGTTTGTGCGTCTCCTGCGCGAACACGGTAGGAGATGTCATCGTCGACTCGCATCTTGTGAGACCAAGTGTCCGGTGATGTTTCCTCCGCAGTGAGGCGATAGTCTTCGATTTGACCATCCGCTTGCATTACGCTGAGGGTCGCTTTGGACGGAACCACGCCGCTTGCTCGCGTGACCAGTTCGATCGAATCGCCGCGGGGAACGAACTGCGTTCCGTTCAGACTGGCAAGCTGCGTCGCGGTGATGTCTTGAGTTGGAAACCAGAACCGTTTGAGCAGGACTGAAACGCGACTGGGACTGACGGCGAACAAAACCGCGAGAAGGACGATTCCGGATAACGCGAGCAGAACGCCGGGTCGTGTCTTGACCGGTGGGCTGATCTGACGAGGCTGGACCATTCGTTCCATCGCGACGGCTTCACTGGTCACTTGATTCGCCATCGCTCGTTGGGTCGCGGTCATCTTCGACGGATCTTGCCCAGAAAGGCTCGCGACTGTCGACCAACGTTCTTCCAGTTCCGGGACGTTGTCATCAACCGCATCCGCGGTACGCAACCATTGCCAGGAACGTCGCAACGGTCCGATCAAGCAGTAAGCCGCTGTCCCCAGTGTTGCCACGACCGTCACGGTGGTGAGTGCGATGCGAAGCAAGCGCGATGCGAATGGGAACATCCAATCGATCAACATCGATGGGACCATCAGGAGCAGAAACACACCGATCGCAAAGGCGAGTGCGGCGACGATGATTAGCACCGCATGCCTGAGCCGGATGCGACGCAGTTTGCTTTCGATCGACGAGGGGATTCGGTGTGAGAATGGTCGAGTCGTGATGGTGGTAGACATGTTCAGGAGAGCCCTCTCGACTTGCGGATGATCCATTCGACTTGCAGACACCCCAGCACCAGCCAGAGATATCGCCATCTTTGCCACAGCGGTTGACGCTGGATGCTGTGAGTGACAACAGGTTGCAAGTCGGTGAGTTCCAAAACTTCTTCGACGGCGGTCGGCGGCAGCACTTGCCCGCCGGTCAACGTTGAGATCTGGTCCGCCAAGGCGAGATTGGATCGCGTGTCGACCAGTTCGGTGGGTAGGTCGGCTTGGACGGTGAATGTCGTGATCACTTCTTCCGTGATCGAATCGTTCGCGTCGGCACTCATCGCGACCAATTCATCGATCAAAGATCCTTCGGGTTTGGCTTGGTACACTCCCGGTTCCAAATCTCGGACGTCGGCTCGGTAGTGACCGGGACGTTCCTCATCCACGATCAGCGGAACGGTGCGAACGTCCTCGCCGACTGACAACCGGACACTGAGCGTTTCTGCATCAACGATGTCGCGAATCACGGCTTGCCCATCGGCATCCAGTAGCTCGACATCGACATCGACGGATTGGTCCGTTTCATAAAGCGTTTTCGCGGTGCGGATTCGGACCGATTGATTTCCCGAGGACAAATCCGAGGCGATCGCCCATCGCATCAGTTGGCCCCAAAATCGATAGTGCAACGTGTCGCCGCGAAGGAATCGCAAGCGATACGTGTCCGGTCCCGACAGATAGATGATTCGCCCGCGTCCAACGGGTTGCCAACACAGAAAACTCGATTGGGTGAGCGCCGGATCGTCGGCCGAAAGAGTTTCGCCTCTCGGGACAACCGCGATCAGGCTTTGAGCCGTGGGAACGGGGACACGCCATTTCGAAACGCTGTGGAGCGGCGAAAACTGATTCACAAACGACCACGCGTTGTTGGTGGCCAACTCGGTTTCCGCAATCATCAATGCAGCGTGGGAGCGACCCTGTTCGGTGACTTGAAAAGAATACTGCTGGTTCGCATCGGCCGGTTCATCCGTTGGCCGAACTGGGATGGCTTCCTCGAGCGGATGATCGATGTAGGCCTGAGGCATGGCATGGTCGCCAGCGATCGTGATCACGGTTCCGCCACGCGTTCGCATGTATTGAAGAAGGGAGGTCTGCGAGGCGACTGGCAAATGTTCGATCGGCAGATCGCCCAAAATCACCACGTCGTATCGGTTCCACTCTTCCACCGTGACGGGAAAGCCGCCCGCCTCCTGACGATGTCCAGTCGCGATGAGGCGAGGTCGGAACAGCAGTTCGTCGAGTTCGATCTTGGGATCGCGACGAAACAGCTGAGCCAAGTAACGGTATTCCCATCGAGGCATCTCATCGGCCAACAAGACTTTGATGTCGCTTCGCGTGACATTGATCTCGATCTCGTCGAAGTTGTTTTCTGTCGTCATTTCGCCATCAAGTGGCTGGATAGCGATTTGGAAGGTGGCGGAACCAATCTCGGAAACGCGTTGTTGGAATTGCACCGAACGAGTCTCGGCGTCGGAGTCGATCAAGACGTTGCGGAAATCAACGACCTCACCCGATTGCAGCAACTGGACTGTGCATCGTTCGCCCTTGCACTGATAGATTCCCAGGTGAGCTTCGATGACGACGTCGTCGTTCCGCATGGCCACGGCGGGTGCCGAGACGGAAATCAAGTCGATGTCTCGAAGGCGTGAATCGTTGCCAATGGGAACGACGTAAACCGGCGTTGAATCCAGTTGCGCGGCGACTTCGTTGGGCTCACGCTCGTGAGCGTGGTTGTGCGCCACATCGGACAAGACAAACGCTGCGGCGACCGGCTGATCGCGGCGAAGCTGATCGATGTATTGCAACGCGGAACCGACATCGGTGGTTTTTGCCGCCGTTTCCTGATCCGCCAAAGACCTGAGAAGCTTATTGGTGTCCGCGACGTCGGCCATCGCCTTTGCGGCGTCATCAAACGAGATCCACCGCACATCAGCGACTTCGGAGATAGCATCCAACTTCGATTGTTCCAACCCGCTGAGGAACTTTGCCACGCGGTCCCCTCGAGTTTGGTCGGTGAAGCGTGTTGCCGGTGAAGCTGCGTTCTGCGGTTGGTTCGCGATCCCTTGTTCAAAATGACTCGCCAATTCGCGAAAAACGCGGCGTGCGGTGGCGAGTCGATCGATCAAATCGGGAAGGCTTTCACGCCATCCCGCTTGGTTGGGCGTGCGGCCTCGCTGAAGCATTTGGGTAAGCTCTGACAACGCATCAAACTCTGGGCTGTCGATCATCGGAATCAGGCGACGAAGCGACGAGTCAACGTCGCTGTCGATGGAATCTGACAACGAATTTTGGAGGTGCTCGAGATGCTTTCGAACACGAAGGATCGCCTGGTCCGCCAACTCAAGGTGCTCGGCGACGGATGTTTCGGCACCATGCTGGTTGAGCGCCGCCACGGCCGAGTTCAATTGCTGAGTTGCAACGCCGATGGCGGCAAGAGAACGGTCAGTGAGCAACAGAGACACTGCGTCGGGATTGTCTGGGGCGTCAATCGAGCTGGAAGTACTCCAACGCCAATCATCCGCCAGTCCAGGCGGGTCGACCGTTTTCATGCTCGCACTGGAATCGGTCACAAAAACGACCGCTTTGCGAGTCGTTGTCGATTGTTCAACAACGTTGGTAGGTGCAAGTAGCATCCAAAATGCGACGGTGAGTGCCCCCAATCGCAGGATCGAAAATAGCCCGGTCGTGGTCCGGCCGAGAACGTGTCTTTCGCGATAGAGAGTCCAAAGCAAAATGCCGAGGCAGCAGATGCCCAACACCAGCAGCATGCCAGCGTTGAACGGGTGCTCGTACGAGAGGTATTCGTTGGTGGATGTTTCCGTGAGGTTCATCTCTCAGCCACCTCCAAAGGTTGGACCGCCGCGGGTGCTGACGACTCGTGCGTGATCTGGGTGAGATCTGAACTGCTGGGCGGAATCGAGCCAATTTGCGACGCATCGAATTCGGACGACTCGGGGATTCCCGCCGAACCAAATCTTTCGCGAGACATTATTCCGGAGAGAACCAATTCGCCGGTGATCAGTCCGATCAAGGCGAGCAACAGATAGGGCCAAACCGGGTCGGTGTGCGTGCTCGCCACGGACACGCGATCTTCTGTCCAAGCATTGGGAGTCGTCGCGGACTGAATCCGCTGCCACGCGCCGCGGCCGAGTCGGTCCAGATCCGATTCTTCCGAAGAACGTTGGACTTGGAATGGGATGCCTTCTTCGGCCAAGCCAATCTGCAGACTGTAGGGACCGGGCCGACGCGTTTGGCTGGATCGAAACTCAAAACCTTCGTCCGCGTACTGCGCGGTCAGTTCGATCGATTCGTCATCTGGGGTTTGTAGGAACCCGGTTGGTGCACTGTCTTGATCGCCGCTCTCTTCCGATGCACTGACGTCCTTCGAAACCCGCATCGCGATGGGCTGTCCCGGCAGCAGGTTGTACTGGGTTGCACGAGGTTGAGCCAAGTAATCGATCCAGTCACGAACCATCACCACGAACGACTGCGTGCGAGCCAAGTCACTCCACTGCAATCGCAAAGGAATCGATTGGACAATCACTCGACCTTGTCCCATGAAGTTTTCGACAGCCAGTGGCGTGCCGTTGTTCAATCGCAAGAGCGTCGATCGATCGTCGTTTTCGTTGTTGACGGAAAACTGATAGTAACGCTGAATCGATGCGTCGGCCAAATCAAGTTGATCGTTGTCCGCCAGATTTCGCGTCGCGGGGTGATCGCTGCGAAACGGATCGATGCGTACGGGTTCATCGTTGGAAGTGACTTCCTCGATATCCAGGGTGTCACTCGCTTCGGAATTCATTCCGGCGGGCAACGCATCCATGATTCGGTCGAGTCGTCGCGGAGCCAATCCGCTGGCGTCGGCGAAGAGTTGATGGTTGAAGAAATCGACGTTGGTGCGTGGACCCAGCCCAATCCAAAGCCCGCCGCCATCGGAAACAAAATCACTCAGTCGTGAGACTGCATCGGGCGGGAGTTCGGTGAGATTGGGAATGATGACAACTCGTTGCTCACTCAAGTCGACAGTTGAAAGTTCGTTTGGAGTGATCAACGTTGGGACGTAGACGGATGTCTCATCGAGTGGTTGTCCATCAATCCATCCGAGAGCGGCCTGCACGAAGTAGGTGTCTTGTTGCATTTCCGCATAGTCGGTGGCACCCTCGACGACGACCACCGGCAAGCGGTCAACGACCTCGACGATCAAACTCGCGACGTTATCGGCTGGTAAGTCATCGTCTCGATCCAGACGGCAACTGATTCGGTAGATTCCAGGTTGCTCGAAGGTGTGATTCCAATTGGCCTCAGCGGATTGCTCGCCCTCGATCGGGGCGATTGTCTGCTGATGCAGCGGCAGGTCATTGATGCTCCAAGTCAGTTCGGCAGCGTCCATCGTCACGGCGTCGTAGTTGCGGAGCGTGGCGATCGCAGTGACCGGAGTTTCCGAACCGACAACCGTTCGATCCAAGGTCACGGAGTCAACGGCAACGTTTCCAATTGACTCGCCGTTAGTTGTCTGATCCAGACGAACGGTCTCGATTTCGGTCCGGATGGCGGATTCGTTGAGAACGGATTGAAAGCGTTGCCAGCCGGTTTCGTCTTCGGTCCGCCAATCGGTGGCTTGCCCGTCGGTCAGGACGACGATGCGTCTCGCGTTTTGCGTCGGTTGATGTTCGACTTGGACCGCGGTGTACAACGCAGCGAGCAGATCGCTGCGGCCTTCGGTGGCGTCGATGTTTTGCAATTGTTTGTTGATCAACTCTCGGTTGCGTCGATCTCCTTGCGTGGTTCCTGAATCCAGCCAGATGGGATACGGAGCTGTTGTGAGGACTCGGACGTCGTCGCGAGCCGAGAGCTTGTCGAGTTCATTAATGGCGTGTTGGGTCGCCGCTTCGATCATGGTTCCCGAGTCAGTCTTGCGAGACATCGACATTGAATTATCGATCACAAAGATGGTCTCGCCACGCTCCGTTCCACCGAGATAACCCGTTGGCAACAGCGGGCGTGCCAGTGCCAAAATCAATGCCGCGATCGCAAGACAACGCAGCAACAGCAACAACCACTGTTTCAATTTGCGTGAACTGGTTTTCCGAGCGGAGGCTTCCATCAAAAACTGCATCGCCCCCCACTGCACGGTCTCGTTGCGGCGACGATCGAACAGGTGCAATAGCAATGGTGCGGCGACCAGAGGCAACGCAAACAAGAATGCAACGCTTAGGAAACTCATTTCGCCACCGCCCCCCGGTTCGTCATGAGTCCCCTGCGTGCCATTCGATTGCGCAAAAACCAACCTAGCGTGTCCGCGAGATCGGTGGCGGTCGTCATTCGAACGTAGTCGCCGCCCAATCCAATCACCATGTCTTCCAGATTGGCAAGGAATAACCGCACACGTTGCAGATACTGTTCACGAACCGCTGGTGGATCCAAATGAAGCCGCTGCGAGGCCACTTCGAGCGATTGGAAAGCGGACCAGCGGCGGAAGTTGAACGTCAGTTCTTCCGGGGCCATGATGTGCATGACCACGACATCGTGGCCTCGGGCTCGGGCGATCCGCAGCGCCGTGGCAAGATCTTCGAGATCGCCAAAACAATCCGATAGCAGCACCAACAGTCCTCGGCGGCGTTGCCTTGCGATGCAATGCTGCACTTGATGGCTGAGGTTGCCTTCGCCGCTCGCATTGGCGGATTGGAGTGCCGCCATGAGGGTTCTCAAGTGAGCGGCGTGTTGTTTGGCGGGAATGAATTGCGAGTTGGTTTCATGCAACACCGTCAAACCAACCGAGTCACGCTGATGCAGCAGCAATCTAGACAAGCAAGCCGCCGCGCGTCGGGCGTAATCAAGTTTGCTGACCGTCGACAGCCCGAAGTTCATCGAACCGCTCGAGTCCACCGCCAGCATCGCGTGGAGATTGGTTTCCTCTTCGAATTGCCGTACGAAGTAGCGATCATTACGGGCGTAGACTTGCCAATCGATTTGTCGAATTTCATCCCCCGGAGCGTATTGGCGATGCTGAGCGAATTCGCAGCACCCACCCTTGGTGGTCGAGCGATGTTTGCCGGCCAACAACCCATCGACGACCGTTCGCGACAGCAGTTCCAAGTGCCCAATTTGGTCCATCACGACTGGATCAACCAAGTCACCCAACCCCGCCCCTGACTTGTTCGTCGGGGCGTGGAGGTCGTGTTTGGATTGACGTCGAAACAGTCCGAGCATGAACCGGTGGCTATTGTGAGTGGGAATAATGGGTGGTGGAAAAAACGTCGTTAGCTGATGACCGGCGAGTTCTTCTTGAGCGATGGCGTTTGTTCGATGATCTTTCCGAGCACTGAATCGGCATCCACTCCGGCGGCTTCCGCGTTGAATGTCAGGATGACTCGGTGACGCAGCACCGGTGTTGCGACGGCGATCAAGTCCGCGACCGTCGCGTGACAACGACGATTGATCAAAGCACGAGCTTTCGCTGCCATCAACAAAGCGATCGTGGCTCGAGGACCCGCACCGAACTGAACCATGTTCTTCAGTTCAGCCGACATCGTTCCTTCGTCCGGTCGTGTTCCGCGAACCAGGTCCAATGCAGCGTCGTAAACGTGATCCGAAACGACGACGCTGCGAACGAGCGACTGCATTTGCGAGATCTGCTCGACGTCCAGCACGGTCTTGGTTTCGAATGAATAGTCGGTCGTTTGACGCCGAGCGATTTCGCGTTCTTCTTCGCGGGTGGGATAGCGAACGTGGATCTTGAGAAGGAAACGATCGAGCTGGGCCTCCGGCAACGGATAGGTGCCTTCCGTTTCGACCGGGTTCTGAGTTGCCAAGACAAAAAACGGATCGGGCAATTTGTAAGTCTTCCCGCAAACCGTCAGTTGGTGTTCCTGCATCGCCTCGAGCAACGCACTTTGTGTTTTAGGCGGCGTGCGGTTGATCTCGTCCGCCAAGATCACATTGCCGAACAACGGGCCTTCGACGAAGCGAAAAATCCGTTTGCCGGTGGTGTGATCCTCTTCTAAAACCTCGGTGCCGGTGATGTCACCTGGCATCAAATCGGGAGTGAACTGAACGCGACGGAACGTCAGATCGGTCAGCGACGCCAAGGTTGAAACCATCATCGTTTTTGCCAGTCCTGGCATGCCCTGCAGAATGCAGTGACCGCGACAAAGGATTCCAATCAGCAGTTGCTCCGCGATTTCTTCTTGGCCGACGATCACACCGGCCAATTGTTCCCGCAACTCGCACAATTTTTCGTGCATTTGATCGACAACCAACGCGGCATCCATTTCTGGTTGGCTCACGTGGTTGTTGGTGTGGTTTGAGTTGATGGCTTTGATCGTGTCGAGTCGGTTGGGCATGTTGTTCTCCGATGGATTTTCCAATGGAAGTCAGTTGTGTTGTTCGCCAACTCAATGGCCAGAATGATGTTCGCGTGGGGCTGTTATTCTGCCGATTGTTCGAAAGTCTCTGCTTCATTGGCGTCAATCAGCTCGTCGCCATCCGCGTCGAGTGAACGGAACTGTTCGTCGGTGCCGGGGAACTCGCTGCGTGACAGGTCGCTGTCTTGGTTGCGATCCATGCGACGAAACCATTCCGGCGCGGTCACACTAGGGGCGGGCACGGGGCGTGTTGTCGCTCGTACGTCCGCCAGTTCCAAGTGAGCGGTTGGGCCGAGCCCGATGCAGACACGAATCGGTGGCAAAGACTCAGCACGGGTGATTGCTTGGTCACCATCGCGGTCGAAGACCTGCAAGAGATGGTTGAGTTCCCGCAATTCGCGAATGGTGAATCGACCATCGTCGTTTGGGTCCAGATTTGGCAGCAATGGATATCCGTCCACGATCGCCCCAAGAGAAACTTGTCCAGAGTCGCTTTGGGCGAGTGCTGGCGAGGAGGAGTGTTGAACGCCGCACAACCGAATTGTGACTGACCCGAGTTCGACATCGATCCCAGCGGAGTCTTCCGACGGAATGATCTTGGCTGAGATGTCTTCGGCCAATCCAATAACATCGACATGAGCGGACTCAGGTGACGTTGTGGAGAAATCGATCGAGCATGCGATGTCAGCGGGCTGGTCAGTCCAGTATTTGACTTCCGAGTCAGAAATGGTTCCGTCTTGGTCTTCATCGAGTGACCGAACGGATTCGTACAGCAGCGGATCGCTCTCGTTGATGCCTATCATGTCACTGGTCAGCCAAAGCAACGGACCATTGGAAGCGGGGACGGACGCCGGATCTCGGAGCGAGTCTGCCGCTTTTGCAATTTCCAATGCGTCCACCACTTCATCGCGATTCGCATCGCACTTGCGGAACGACTCGACGGCTTCGGCCAGTTCTTCTTGTGATACCGTTCCATCGCGATTTCGATCCAGCACCGCAAAGGCGGGGCGCTGGTCGGATCGAAAGCTTTGGAAGTACGGATGCACCACCAACAGCGGCGGACCTAGGGTCCAATGGTCCAGCAACCACTTGGCATCAACATCCGATGGTTCATCGCCGATGGCCTCCGCGAATCGTCGCATCGCTTCTTCCGTATCAGTGGTCATCGTGTACGGAGCAACTGTGGCTGGCGTGACCGGCGGTTTCTCTTCAGCGTCTTCATTATCGTTTTCTTCTTCCGCTTCTTGGTCGTCGTCAGAAGGATCTTCCGTTTCAGGTGCGTCGGCAATGAGCGGATCCACTGGTGTGACTTCTTCGGCTGGTTCGATCTCTTGTTTCGCAGGCGGAGCCAATGCGGATGTTCGCGTGGACGTTGTGTAGGAGGAACGAACTTCGTCGAAAGGTTTGCCATCGATTTTGATCGAAGCATCGATTCGCAAAGGGCGACCGATTCGATCCGTCAGGTCTGGGTGCGTGATCGCAAACCGAATCTGGCCGTCGACGAAGGTTGGCTCGGCGGAACTTTGTTGGGGAAGTTCCATTCGATATTGAGGTAGCTTCTCCGCGGGCAACGTCGCTGGTGGAGCGATCGGGGCTCTCATTATCATGCTTGCGTCCATCGGGCGACTCGAAGGAGCGGGGGCCAGCACTTTCACGGAGGACGTCGCCAGGGGAGCCGTGTCATTCGATTTCGGTGCGTCTTCGCCAACGGCCTTGCTCTGCACAGACACCAAAATCAGGAGCGACACAACGATGGGAATCGCAGAGACAATTCGTTTGCCTGAGTGACTCATGCCAGCACTTCCTTGATCGCACGACCTTCGGCGATGGGGATGGGCCGGCCACCGGGAGACATGTTGCTGGGAGAACTGCCCAGTCCCAAGGCTCGGCAGAGCGTGCTGATCAAGTCTTGGACGCCAATCTTTCCGTCGACGACCTCGTTGCCATCCTCGCTCGTCGCACCGTAGGCTTGTCCACCGGCGATGCCACCGCCCGCCAGAACGCTGGACCACGCGTTAGGAAAGTGGTCGCGTCCGGCGTTGGGGTTGATCGACGGCGTTCGGCCGAATTCACCCATCCACAGAATCGTCGTTGATTCCAGCAGGCCTCGGTCTTCCAAGTCCTGCATCAAGGTTCCCCAACCATTGTCCAGCATGGTCGATAGGTTTTGCACCGCATTGAAGTTGTCCGTGTGCGTGTCCCATCCAACGGATGTGCTGCCTGTTCCCAGGGAGACTTCCACAAACGGGACACCTCGTTCAATCAAACGACGCGCCATCAAGCAACCTTGGCCAAACACATTCTTGCCATAAGCCTCGCGAAGTTTTTCGGGTTCGCCCGACAGGTCAAACGCTTTCGCGTCATCGCTGTTCATCAACCGAACGGCGCCTTCGTACACTTCGTTGTGCATTCCCGCCGCGCCGGCTTGCCGTGAGGTCACAAATTGCGATTGCAATCGCCGCCAAATCTTCAACCGTTGGTCCATCCGTTCGGCGTCGATCCCCTTAGCTCGATCCAAGTACTGAACTTTGAGATTGGGATAGCCGTCGTCTCCATTGGACATGGCGCCGGGCACATCGGTCGCTCCCACGAACAACGGACCAAAACGCGGCCCGAGGAAGCCCGGGCTGAAGGCTTCTTGGTTGAATGCTCGGTAGGTCCCGATGCTCACGTTGCTGGGAAGACTCATCGTGTCCTCCGCCAATTGCTTGCCGATCGCGGATCCGATGCAAGGGTACTGAACCGGGCCCATTGGTTTTTGTCCGGTACGCATCAGATACGAGCCGCGGCCGTGGTCGCCTTCTTTGGTCGACAGCCCGCGCAGAACGGCCAGCTTGTCCGCCATCGCGCCGAGCTTGGGCAAGTGCTCGCTGAATCGTAGGCCTGGAGCCGACGTCTGCACCTCTTTGAATTCCCCACCATTTTCATGGTTGGGTTTCATGTCAAAGGTGTCCGTTTGGGTTGGGCCACCGCTCATCCAAAGCAAAATGCAGTGTCTGCGTCGTTTCGGATCGTTGGCGGCAGCTTCCGCTAATGCCGGGAACCATCCACTCGCACTGACGCCGCCGATTCCAGCCGCCATCGATTGCATGAAGCGACGACGTGATGAATGATTCATGTTTGAAAATGACATGGAAACGCTCCGTCAATGGTTCAGGGTGAATTCGGAACTGTTGATCAACGCCCACAACAAGTCAGCCATTCCGGTGTGACGTTGTTCTCGGCTGGCTTCGGCAGGGATGAACTCCGCAACCAATTCGCGTTCATTGGGTCGTGGCGGTCGAGATAGGGTCGACATGAACAGCACTTCGATCCTCTGTTCGTCAGTGAAGAACGGGGCGTCGAGCGAACGAATCAAGCCGCTGCTCTGTTCATGGGTGGCTTGGCCGATCAACGATCCATTCATCAACATCAACGCCTGCGGGATACCCGCGAGGTATTCCGATCGGCTGATCGCTGGAGCGGCAAATTGCTGCAGAAACGTGTCACGTTGACTGTTGCCAAACCTGGCGAGCGTGTAGTCCGATGTCGCGTTCTGTTGATCCAGCATTGTTGCGACTGCGATGCAGTCATACACCTGCTCGGGAGTCAGGGTTTTGACGTTCATCTGGGCGAACGTTGTCAGTCGTTCTTCAATCCCATCGGATGAGTCTTCCGCACGATTGGAGCTGCTGGAAAGCTGGTAGGCACGTGTCAGTGCAATGCTTCGGACCAATCGCTTCAAGTCAAAGTCGTTCTCGATGAACTGGCTGGCCAAGGTGTCAATCAAGTCAGCCGACACGGGAAGGTTGTTCTCTCCGAAGTCATCGACGGGATCGACGATGCCGCGTCCAAACATGTGACTCCAAACTCGGTTGACCGTCGCACGAGCGAAGTACGGGTTATCCGGTCCGGTCAACCAATTCGCCAATCGTTGACGACGGGGAGGCAAAGGTTGCGTCTCATCGGCGGGTTGCCATTCCTCACCCAGGAAACGCGGCGGGATGACTTCTTCCGACTCGGGCAGCATGACTTCGCCTCGATCAACATCACGCACTTGCATGACTGTCGAGACGTTTTCCAGCATCGCTTTGGGACGGGAGATTTGAGCGAAGAACGCGGCGTAGCTCCAGAAATCTTCTTGCGACCATGGTTCAAACGGATGGTCGTGGCACTGAGCACACTCCAGACGCATGCCCAAGAAAACACGTGACGTGCGAGCAGCCAGCTGGTCCGCGTCCAACTTCAACGCACTGTAAAACAGCAAGGGGCCGGACTGAGCCAAGCGGCCTTCCGCCAGCAGCAGTCGACGGACGATCTTGTCGTAGGGTTCGTCGTCAGCAAATTGTTCGGCCAGCCACTTCTCAAACGCTTCCCGGCCTCCGAATGCATCCAAGTCGACGCCTTCTGGGATCAAAAACGATCGCCAAACCGCGGCCATCTGGGACGTGTAGTCGGGGGTGTCGAGCAAATGATCAACCAGCTCTCGATAGCGGTCCTCGGATTTGTTTTCGAGGAAGCGGCGGACTTCCGTGACCGTTGGAGTGCGTCCAGCAAGATCTAGGTAGACACGTCGAAGCAACTGCAGGTCAGTCGCTCGATCCACTGGCTGAATTTCCTGTTCGGCCCAAAGGTCATCCAAAATGGAATCGGCACGTGCGATGACTTGATCGTTGTTTCGCGAGACCACCGCGACGGGCTGCCACTTGTTGGCGGGGCCGATCGGCAGCGAAACAATCGACTCAGCAGCACTATCCGTGGTTTGAGCTCCGTCGGCGACTCGGTCTTCGCTCGGAGATACGTCGAGTTTGTTTGGCAATCCGGCCTTGGCCGCACGATCTCTCGCCGCGATGCGATTGGTTGATTCCGTGTTGGTCCCCGCATCGACATCCGCTGCCGCCAGCATCAATCGTGATTGAAGCTCCGTTGTTGACTCATTGAGGTAGGACAACGACGACGCGATTGGATGATCCTGTGAAGCGTCCTTGATGTTGATCGCCAGTGGTAGTTTCGAGTCAGGGTCCAACTCCATCGACAGCTTGTATTGCTGGTTGTCTTTGGTGGCGAACTCAACGTGCAAATCGACAATCGCTCGTTCCTGATCCGATCTTTCCTGCCAATCCTGATGAACGATGCGAACACCGCGAAATTGCTCGATTGATTCCGCTGTCAGAGGCTGGTCGAGCAGGACCATGGCTAGCAATTCTTCCTTGGTCGGTGACGCGTTGCCTGGAAGAAGGAGAGACGAGCTTTGTGCTTCGGAGCTGTGAGGACGAACCACAACGGTCCGACGGGCGATGTCGATCCAACGAGTCTCCTGCTGTGTTTGCTGGCAAGCGACTTGATCCGAAAGATCCAACCAGCGGTTTCCGTCAGCGTCGGCGATTTGGATCAATCCATGCTGCTGCATGGCTTCCATCACCGTGGCCCAAGCGTACGTGTTGCTGCCGCCAATCAGAAAGACAACCAGCATCAAAGAAGCGGCAACGGTACCGGCCAACCACCAAGACGTCGTGATCACGCGTTTTGCATTGGCGAGCGTGACTGTTCCGGTTGAGTGAGAATGTGTCAGCCGTGGGGAGTGGCCCCACTGCTCCGTGATCTCGGCGTCCAACCGTTTGACCAGCGACCGCGGTACCGGTGGCGCATCGAGTGCGTCAGACAGCAGCGTTGCGATCGACGATTCATCCTCTTCGTTGCAATGCAACTCGGGCGGATCGTTGTCGATCGACGACGGATTGAGTGGACGTTCGGATGTCATGGAAGCGAACCTGTGCTACCTGGCTTCGTCTTACAAAAAGAACCAAGCCGAAACCTGTTTGGGAGGTGACGGCGATTTTTGGGATGGGGGATCTTCGGATTGAATTGGACGTGGAACTTCTTTTTCACACTTGGAACACTTCGCCTTCGCCGCCGGAATCTGTTCCGGTTTCAGTTGGTCACGCAAAGCTTGGCGTGCTCGGAACAGTGTTCCTTGAACGCTTTTCTCGGTCGTGTCCAATCGCTCGGCGATCACCTTGACGCTGACCTGATCCACGTATTTCCATTCAAGTGTTTGCCGGTAGTGTTCCGGCAAAGTGTCGATCGCTTCGCGAACACTTTCGCGGCGCAGTTCTTGGTCGTGTTGAGTCGCCGGGTCGTTGTCATCAGTGGGCTCACCTTGGTGCTGAGCGTCTTCCATCAAATGTCGAACGCGAGCGGCGGCTCGGAAATGATCTTGAATGCGTCGGTGAGCAACGGTTCGCAGCCATCCGCCAGGGTTCTCGATCTCAGTCTCGGCAATCGCCGCTGACATGAGAGCCAAGACGGCCTCGGCAACAATGTCTTCTGCCAGGTGAGCGTTCCGATCCACACGATAAAAAACGAACCGCCAGATCGATGGAACAAAGCAATCGTTCAAATACTGAGCAGCACTTGGCTCACGATTTCGCAATCCGGCAATGAGTTCAGCATTATTCAAAATTGGTCTCGCCATTCGGCAGGATCACGGACCCGCGGTCCACCAGCATTCAGAGGTAAGTCGAACCTGGTCGCGGAATCACACGCGGAATCAATCGAAAAAAATCGAAACGGCTCCCGAGAAGGCTTTATCATAGCGGAGACCAATGCAGCGGATCATTTGAACCATTGAAACTTCAACGCTCACTTCGTGCGAGCGTCGTTGTTCACACTCGCCCTTGTTTCCTTCCGCTATAAATCGAAGGAAAGACTCTGCCGCTTCGAATCAAAACGCCATAAGAAACCTGGAATTCCGAAATTGGTGCGTGTGATCCGAGTGTTTGCAGCGACATCTTGTATGCCGGAAATCTGTTGAGCCTGGGTACACGGAATCCAATGCGATTTGAAACACTCTTTGTTGAATCGAGAAACGCGGTTTGGATGGTCGTTCGAATGAGCGCATGCGTTGCTGTGCTGTTCTTGCCCAGCGACGGTCGGTCCGCGGATCCAGTGAAGAGTGGCGAGCGTGTGTCGGATGCGGCGTCGCTGAATCACTTGTTTGGCGAAGGCGTGATTCAAGAAAACGCGGTTGAATTCCTTTCGCGGATTCGAGAGTTGACTCCTGCGCAGCAATATCAAGAACTGCGTCAGTGGGTATTGCCGGGCAAGGGCCATGAGATCCGAGTCGGAGGTTCGATTGCTCGACCCGCTGGAAAAACATCTGATGTGGCGGATCGACATTGGACGACATTGTCAGAGTATCCGGAGAGCGGATGGATTCATTGTCCCGCTCGAGAAATGGTCGCTTTGGCGACGCAGTTGAATTTTCAGTCGGAGTTGAAGAGTCAGATCGCGGAACTGCAACCGGTCGGCGAACAACAAATTCAGGCGAAGGAAACGCTGTCGACCCTATTGGCGATTGCCGCATCTGATCGCGAAGATGTGTTGCAGCGTCTGACGGAACGATTTGCGAAAAATCGACACTGGCAAGATCTGAACGCGGCCGAATTGTGGTGGTCGGACTTGATCATTCTGTGGGCCGCCGTGGAGAATCCCGCGACGACCGATTTAGTGATCGAAGAATTGTTCGGCGCGTTCTCCGGGCTTCGAGACTACATTCCTGACTCAGAGTTCGACCTGACTGCGGATTACCTGTGTTTGTTGTTTGGGTACTGTTCCGCTCGAACGCATGACTCGTTGGCGAGTGTTCCTGATTCGTTTGATGTGTTCAGCCGAGTCGATGCTGCTTCCCATGGACGCGGAAGCGTCTTGCCACGCTTTGCCATGCATGACCAAGGGGTGGTGAAAGTTTCCGGGCACGAGCTGGACTACCTCGTGTATCGTAATCCATTGGTAGGTGACTACGAAGCTGTCGCGGAGGTCTCAACTCTCAATGGTGCGTTCAGCGAAATTATGGCTGGTGGATTAGCGGCCAACCCATCGGACTCTCGCCCAATCTCGTCGGTTGGCAGCTTTGCCAAAGGGAATTGGGAAGTTCCAGTCGACGAGCCGATTGAGCCGCTCAGTGGCGAAAGCTTTGTTCGGGTGACCAGTTCTGCTGGCAAGCTCGAACACTTTTTCAATGGGCGGCGTGTTCTCGTTGACTCGTCGCGCAACGCTTCGGCACCGTGGGTTGGCATTCGCGGTTGGCGTCGCTCGAAGGGGCACATCTCCGATTTGCGAATCACGGGACAACCCGGTGATCCGGGGGCGATTGATCTGCTAAGTGATCCATCACTAAGAGGTTGGGCGAGCTACTACGACGCGGATGAGAACAACGGGTTAGGGATTTGGAAGGCCAAAGAACTAGGTGACGTGCTGCACCTGACCAGTGAGCGAACCGGTGGATGTCTCGGCTCTCACGACGAGGACCTCTTGTATTACGTGCGTCCAATCGTTTGGGATGCACGCATCAACTATGAATTCTTATGCGACGAAGATTCTTACGCGGTGCATCCATGCATTGGTCGGACGGCTTTTCTGATCACTTCCAGCGGTGTGTCTCTACATGAGATCACAGATGGATTGTTTCAGAAGACACCTCTTCGACCTGACAATATGAAGGCAACGGCAGGCGGCACAACACCCGGCCTCGTCAAGGGATGGAACCGAGCGGAGGTGCAGTTCAGAGGCAACCGTGTCGCGGTACTGCTGAATGGGAAACGAATTGCGGAGAGGCAAATTGATGTTGATGAATCACGCACGTTTGGTTTCTTCCATTTTCGTGATCAGACTCGAGCTGTGGTTCGCAACCTGCATTTGAGCGGTGATTGGACGAAGTCGTTGCCCGATTTGCAGGAACAGTCACTCGCTTCCGAAATGGTCAAGGACTTGGAAGCTGCTGCCGAGGCATTGCCGGAAAAATGGACGCATGATTTTCGAAACGGAATCCCAGAGGATTCGTTCATCGTGGATGGACGGGCGGATCGTTTGTCGCAATTGCCTGATGGCATTCACATGGTGCGTGCGACGCCGTCCGACAAAACAGCCATCCGCTTGAGTGGCATCGTCGATGGTGATTTCGAGATCACGTTCGGTTTCAAAGACTTGCAAATCGGTGATGAAGAACCGACGTGGCATTGTGGGCTCGGGATGACGGTTCAGCTCGACAACGGACATCGCAGTTGCTTGGATGTTTGTATTCGTCGAGACCGTTTGAGTGGTCTGCCTGATGTTGCCTTTGTCCACAACACAAAGAACCCGGGCGGAGGTTACAAATGGGTTCGTGGCTGGACTCGACGAGAACTTTCGACATCGGGGCGACTGCGTTTGGTAAGGCGAGGAGGCACGATTTATGGCTTGTTCGCTCAAGGTGACTCGTCGCAGTTTCGGCTGATCGGTTCGACGGAGATTCCACTGGGGCCGGTGCCTCCACTCGGTTTTTACAACTACAGCGTGGGCGGCAAAGGCATGAGCGTCCGCGGTACCTGGACCGATCTGACCATTCGAGCGGACACGATTGATTTGCAGTCGGCCGAATCACCCTTTACCCTCGAAAACTTGAATCGAGCACGCGATGAGATGCATGCGTTGGATCTCAACCTGACCAAGCAGGCAATGCTGAATGGGGAGTGGATCGTTGCTGATGGTCCGGCTGAAAGCATTAATGACACAAGCGATGGGCTTCTGTTCACTGCGTTGGGTGGTGCCGAAACGGCAGAAAGGGTCGCGATCCTCAAGCCATTGCAGCACACGGTGGCGGCTGATATTCAAGCCGAATTCTCAATTATCAAAGCGGTTGGGAATCGTGAGAGCGGCATGACAACGGAGGCGGTGATTGGAATGCATCTTTCCGAGATTGGAACGGTGGAGTTCGATCCCTTGCACCTGACCGTTACGGAAGCGACTTTGATCACTCGATACGAGCCCGACGGAAGGATCGAATTGAGACCGCGAATTGTGGCACGTAACCAGGATGGAAAGACGATCTATCAACCGTTGCGCAGCCTAATCGTCGAGTCGCCTGGTCAGTTGCGAATCGCTTTGAGAGACCAGGCTCTGCACTTCCTGTATCAGGTCGATGGTTCAGAGAATGAAACGTTGGTTGCTGTCCATAAACTGAAGCGTAAGACGGTCGCGACCAAAGCGGAGACTTGGTTCATTGGTGGGTTGAACAACGGTGAGATGCGGGCTGTGCTGAAGCGGATGTCGATCCACACCGATCCAAGCACGCCGACGACAGATTCGTGGACTGCTCCTTTTCAGGCAATGCCGGCGAACGCTCCGTCAACGGCGAACCCACCTGAAGATTCGGTACCTTCGCAGATCTACAATTCCATTCGCAATGTGTTTCGTTGAAGCTGGCATGATAAAAACCTCAAGGGTTCAAATTGTTTTGAATTGCTTCGCGATTGTCTTAGCGTTGGTCGTTTGGCATGGAGTCGGGCAACGTTCGTTGCTTGCTGACGATCGGACGGGGCGGTCGGATGAAGTGGCCGCAGCTTGGATAATGAATGACCAGCATGCCTCGGACTCCGGTGCAACCATTGACGCTCGTGCGGAGGATCTCGCTCCCGATGAACATTTTCTATTTCTTCGTTCCTGGGTGCTGCCCGGTCCGAGCTATCCGGGGCTTCGCATCACGGCCGACTATGGGATCGTCGATGATCAGCAGCGGCAACGACCGGAGGTTGATTCTCCGGCGCTGAAATTGGTTCACGTCGCCAAACAATTGGATCTGCTTTCATCGCTTTCGGAGGCTGTCCTTGGTTATCAAGCCAAATCACCGAGCGATCGTTGCGATCAATTGGTGCTCGTCATTCTTGTGGCGTTTGAAATGGGCGATGCTCCGCTGGTGGAGAAACACGTGGATGAGTTGTTGAAGCTCATCCGCTCCGATGAATCGCTTTTGGAACATTCGCGGGATGGAATTGTTTTACTCGCTCAGCAAGCGACCAAGACGCCAACTTTGACGACAGCGATTCGCGAACTGGTCTTGTTCACGACGCTGGCTTATCGCAAGGAATACGATCGTCCAGCATGGATTCGTCATTTGGTCGCCGCCCAAGCCAAACTGAACGATCCAGTCAAAGCGGACGAGCGATCGGCCCGGGAGGCTTCACAGTGGTACACGGGAAGTCTCGAAAGGGCCTTTGAGCACGGCAATGCGTTTCCCCATCCACTTCCCGTGATTGAGCGAGGCAGCTATCGCAATCCGTCCAACTACGGAGACGACTTCGTGTTCTTTCAGTCGCCAGTGCAGGGTGACTACTCCGTTGACGCGATGGCAACCGGGTTTGGCTACCGCGAAGCGCATCTTTTGGTCGGCGGTTACTACGCGGGGCTGGTCTACAACCACACGCAAAGCATGCTGGGAAATGTGCGTCAGGAATTAGGACGCACGAGCATCGGTGAGCCACTGACGGACACCCATCGATACGGTGTTTTGCGCACGCGAGTGAGAGTGCGAGATGGAGTGGTGACGACATCGGTCAACGGCCGTGAAATCCATCGGCAAGATGTTGGTGACTCCGTGTATCCGTGGCTCGGCGTTCGCACCAATTACCGAGTGCAAGGCGGCGTCGACAATCTGCGGATCACTGGCAATCCTGTCATCCCGAAAAGCATCGAGATGGTCGAATCTTCCGATCTGCTGGGTTGGTATGACTATTACCAAGACCCCGGAAACCGTCCGAACCAACTGGCGAATTGGTCGGGCAATCGAGTGGAAGATTCTCAGGGCGATTCGACCACCGAAATCACTGACCCGCGATTGGGTTACCTGCCTCGCGGCAGCCATGTGGAGCATCTCCTGCGATACATCCGGCCGATGGTTGAAGACGGGGTGATCGAATATGAATTTTGGTACGACGGAGAGCAGTGGATGGCTCACCCCGCACTCGGGAGAACGTGCTACCTGATTCGCGAAACGGGGGTGACCGAACATCGGTTGACCGACGGACGCTATGACCGACGTGGATTGCGTGCTGACAATGAACGCGGCAGGGGCAGCAAGCAAGATCGGCTTGATTCCTTGCGATTGAATGATTGGAATCAAATGCAGCTTCAGCGGCGGGGGGACGAGGTCATATTGCGATTGAACGGTGAGGTGATCCACAACTCGGAGGTTGAAACCGACGGTGTGAATCCATGCTTTGGTTTGTTCCACTTCGCAGACCAATCGTCACTGCGAGTCCGAAATGTTCGATGGATCGGGGATTGGCCGACTGAGTTGCCACCCATCGAAAAGCAACTTCTGGCGGATGATTTTGACGGAAGCTTGGATTGGACGGCGAGCGAACCGGGCAAGAAGTTGAACTACCGGATCAACCGTGACTCATTCGCCAGAGGCAAGTTTGTTCAGGTCGAAGGTGATCCGGCCAAGACGGTGGTCGCATCCAACGAAGGAATGGTGATCAGCCAGTTCAGCGAAACTGGCTACCGTGGAACATTGGTGGCACCCGACATTCAAGTCGGAGGGGACTTCGACGTCATCGTCGCCTACGATCAAATGCAATGTGAGTCGTTGAAGGAAAAGATCGGCAGTGTGCGTTTGCACTTGGTTGCCGACACGGCGGAGGAGGACATGGCATTGATCCAGCGAGTGGAAGATCGCAGCAACGACCAATTGATGCAGTGCTTGAGAATGGCGACGGTCAATGGGGAACAACGACGCAACTACTTTGGCAGGATCCCTTGTGACAACGACGCCGGGCGACTGAGGCTTTCACGTCGCGGCGACAAAGTGTTTTATTTGGCGGCAGATGGAGATTCGGACTACTTCTATTTGCTTGGTGAAGAACAATTCGTCACAGACGATTTGCAGCCGCTGGGAATTCAATTCGGAGTCCAGATCCAAGGCCCCAATGGTCGGGTGAGCACGCGGTTCACTGAGTTGCAGGTCCGAGCTGAACGTCTCGAAGGTGCGAACGAAGTTGATGCCAGCGAGACATTCGCGTCGTTGAACAAGTATCGCGAATTGCTGCCCGTCTCGATGGTCCGTGATTTCACGCGGTCGCCCGTCAGTCCAGCGGAAATCTACCGATGGGGAAATGTGCAGCAGACAGCCTCGGGGCTGAAAGTCACCGCCCCGGGAACGGATGAATGGTCAAGCGCGGGTATCTCCCTACGGCATCGCATCGAAGGCGATTTTGACATCGCATTTTTCTTTGATCCGTTGCAATTGCCGACTCCAACACAAAACCTTCAGACCCAGCTGTATTTGCAGATCGAATGGAGCAACGACGAAAGCACGCAGGTGGATGCGATGCTGAGCAAGTCCGACTCGGGGGCAATCGTCAGTCGAGCAATGACGCGGACCCTGGAGAACGGGAAATCGACTTACAAGATCATAGGGAATCACCCCTATGACAATCCCGATTACTTCCGAATCACGCGGCGTGGCAACATGTGCTTTTGCATCACGGGTCGACAAGCGGGCGGCCAACCTTTGATGCTGGGCGCCATTCCGGTTTCTGATGAACCGATCGACCCAAGGAGAGTCCGCGTTGTATTGCACACTGGAGGGGAAGGCCGAACGTCAGAAGTGTTGCTGAAGTCGATTCACGTGAGAGCGGATGCGGCGACACTCGATGTTCCTCTCCCAGCGACCAATCGCAATGACCGGGTGATCGTTGTCCCGACACCTGCCAAACCAAAACCGCAGCCCACCAGCATCTTTGAATCTTTTCGCAATCTCTTCCGTTGAAACTTCACGCCATGATTCATGACTCGCATCACGATCTCAAAATGAATTCGAAAAAGCTTCTTCTGCAAAGCAAGATTCCATGTCGATCGATTGCAATCACGCTCGTTAGCTTGGCGACGCTTTGGTTGACTCAAAACGCATCCAACTGTGCGGCGCAAGACAGCCTGACACGTTTGTCGGATGCCTTTGGGGCGACGACGGTTGCGAAGGCAAAGCCGTCTTACACTGCACTCGTGTTGCCCGCGCTGCGAGACCGCGATCCGGAGACGGCACTACGAGAGCTGGACGCAGTGGGTGGTTTGGCGATCTCCGATCTGATCTACAGCGACTTGCCATCGGCCGCGGCCGCTTTGAATCGTTCGATGGGCCAGTTGAGTAGTGATCAGCAGTACGAACTGCTGGAGGAGTGGACACTCCCGACGGAGCAACGCAAACGAGTGCGAGTTCTATCGACGCCGTTACCAACGGACGCTCCGCCTAAAGTCTTTGCTCGATCGATTGGCGAACGGCCGCGAGACAATACATTTGCGGTTGCTTCGGTCGGTCCCGTCAAAGGCTTCTTTTGCAGTGGATGGATGCTGTTGCAAGCTGCGAATGACCTCGGACGCTTGCCAAGATTGCGAATCGCGTTGGAAGAGCTTCGGGAGCAAAACGTTTCCGGTGCGGAGGAGTTGTTGGTGCTGTCACAATTGTTGGGAGCCCGCGGAAACCTGGAGATGGCAACGTCGTTCTTGAACGCCCAAGCTGACCTGCCAACCGAAGCCACGCCACTGACGTCTCGTGATATCACCGTCGCCGCGATCGCTGCCGCTGCGATGCAGCACGATTCCACTCAAGCGGCGGCGGAAGCCTACTTGGCGACCTTGGTTGATCGAGCGGTGGACGATCGGTCGATTGGAATGCGTCCATTTCTTCGAATTGCACACGCAATTGCCGTTCAGTGTCATCGCGGGGAGTCGCCGCCCGACGTTTTGTTTCAGAATCAAATGAAGTTCTGGGTCCCGGCAACGGTTCGAACATCGAAGGACATTCAGCGCGGGCACTCGCGAGGCATGTGGCTGACGCACGAGCGACATGTGTTGCACATGGCAGGAGGGACCGCGGACGTTTTGTTGTGTCGATTCCCGTTGGTTGGTCAGTTTGATTTTGTTTGCGAGACTCAATCTGGTGGTTCAATCGGCACCGATGGCGGGCTGGTTTACGGCGGGATTCAATTCCAAGCCACAGGCCGCAACACCACGCTTTCGGTCTGGGACGCCGACGCGCAGCATCGATCCGATCAAATGTCACCGTTCGCGCGAACTGCCGCCCAACCGGTTTTTAATCGCGTTTCCATTCGCTCGACGAAGGACTCCAGCCAATTCGAATCCAATTTGCATCCGATCTGGTTTGACCGCGAAGCGGCGCGAATGAGTCCATGGATTGGTCTTCGCAGTTCCGGCACCAAGCGGCCCGTGTTCCGCAACCTAACACTCACTGGTGAGCCCATCATTCCCAAACAGGTCGACTTGATTGCCGGGAATGAGCTTCGCGGGTGGCAATCCAGTTTTTACGATGAGTCCCAGCCGCCGTTCCGCAAAACTCTACCCGACGGGGCGGTTGCATTTGGGGCCGCGGACATCGAACCTGAATCGGCCGAGATCGACTGGAAGGTCCAGTCAGGCACGCTCATCGGCAGTGCAAAGTCGGATCCAACCGAGGCCGAACATCCCGGCCTGTTGCAGTATCAACGACCATTGTTAGACGGGGAGTCAATCTCGTATCAATTTCAGCTTGGCGAAGACGACTCGATCGTGCATCCCGCAATTGGACGCATGGCATTTTTGCTGGAGCCAACCGGCATGCGAGTTCGCTGGCTGACCACCGGAAGCAATGACTGGACGACGTTGCCAATGGACAATACTGCACTGGAACCACTCAGTCGCCGAGGCCCGCGATCTATCCCATTGAAACGCAATGAGTTGAACGACGTCCGTGTTGGACTGGCCGATGGAAAGGTTCTTGTGCACCTCAATGAGGAACTCGTCTACGAACGAGATCTCGAATCCAACGCCGGAACTCAGTTCGGACTGTACCGATCCCGTCGCAGTTCACCAGCGACGGTTCAAAACGTCGTGATGAAGGGCGATTGGCCCGAGTCCGTCCCCGAGGAATTCCTTTCCAATCCGGTCGCAACAGTGGATCGTTGAAGCGACCGCATGCCAGCGTGGCCACCCCGATTTTGTAGGAAGCGTCCCCATCCAATCGGTTCAGAGCCGGTTGTTCACAATCCGAATTCTTGGCGAATCCGGCTACGCGGGCCGGTCGTGTTTCCAACATCGCAGACTGGAAGCGGTGGCGGCGCGCGCTCAAAAAATTCCCGGCCGGATAGTGGTCGGCGCACAAAAAAAGCCCAGCTGAAACAGCTGGGCTCTTAAAAGCGACGCGGACGGGACTCGAACCCGCAACCTCCGGATCGACAGTCCGGTAGTGCAACCGGACCGATTGGCCAAAGAATACGCCGTAACTTATTTCTACAAATAGACTTGTGGATGATGGGAAAACGAAGTCTTCCGTCGCCGACAGTCCAGATTTTACAATGTTTTCGGACGAGTATCAGTAGTTCTCGGACAGTTCTCGGACGTGCCTGTTTTCCGAGTGCGAGTACTTGGGAGTCCAGGCTCGCCCGACCTTCGGCGGCTCGACCGGCGAGGGGAAAGCTGAAAGCAGTTCGTCGCCACCGATGCGTAGTGCCGAATAGTATGGCCAGCGATGAGGGTCGAAACCTTTCGGTGTACTGCTGGTTTGCTGTCAAAGCAGGTGCCGAATTGGTAAGCTGTGGCGGTAACACCCCCGAAAATCCCATACGCGCTGAGGCTCAAACATGGTCAAACTTGCTGGCGAGCAGTCGTCGCCGACAGTCAATCGTGTTGCTTCGGAATTGGATCACGCGAAAACTGACGTTTCGCGTTTTGACCGTGCGACCCTCACGTTCGACGAATTGTCGAAGCCACGTCAGGCGATTGATTTGGCCAGTGAATTGTGGTCTCGACTCCCATTCTCCCGAGCCGGTGCAGCTTCGGGTGACCGTGGTATCGAACACACGATTCGGATCGTCACGACGAGCACCTCGCAGATTCAGGAATGGTATCGCGAGCTAAACGACTTCGTCCCGGCAATTGCAAAAGCGGCGATCGAGTTTCGTGGCGATGAGTTGACGGCTGAATTGCATGGCGAGTTAGCTGCTGAAATCGAAAGGCAGATGGTTGAGCAGGTTCGCTACCCAACTCCCAGTCGCTCGTTCGTTGACTTCAAGTACGCAGATTTATCGCCCGCCGAAGCGTGGGCTGAGGGGCGACTTCGTCTCGAAGAAGCCTGCTTGAGGTTTGCGAACGATGTGTTGGCACTCTTCGACTCTCTTCAGCAAGAGCATTTAATTGGTCAGATTCAAGAGGCATCGACAACTTGCCGCTTCACCTACTTTCGTCGCGTTGCCGTTGTCGAGCTGGCAGAAACGAGAACCCGTGAACGGGTCGTAGATGAGTCGGGCCGGCGAATGTTCCAAGATAGTTACCTCGTTGAGACGCTCCAAGTTTCTGACTACGAAATTCAGCACCGACAAGCCCAGCACGTGCATCACGTTCGCCAACCAACTTTGAATGAGCCGAGTGCTACCGTTCATCCACTTCCGACGAAATACAACGAGTTAATCGAATCCTGCCCTGACTGGCTTCATGGGCAACTACGTGTTCTTGAAGGCGAACTGTTCCGCCACGAATGCATCGAATGGGATTTGCTCACCGAAACACGGAGTGCTGAAAAGGTCATCGAACGCGTCCGTCGTGACCCAGCGGTTTTAATTGGCCCCTACGTCCTTGCGGGTTGGGGCGAAGACACCATCAAGGCTGAAGAGAATCGGCAACTGGACACACGGATTGCAGCAGCTCGGAAGAAAGCTGCAAGTGCCGCATTAATCAATCACATTCTTTCTTACGGCTTGGCCACGCTAGCAGTTGCAGTCGTTGCAGTTTCTGCCCCTGCAATCGCAACGCTAACCTCGCTTGGAATTCTGCTTGGTTTGGCTGCGATGGGTTTCGCCGGAAACGCCGCCCACTTGGCGTCGATCGCAAATAGCGTGGTTTCGGCAAAATCGGTCTTGCTTCATTCCGCTTTGATTGGTGCCTCGGTGTTTGCCATCCAAGGATTTGTCTTCAGTATCTTGTATTGGTCTCTTCCTGCATTCGTCATCGGTGCAATCGCCGCTATCGTCGCAGCAACGGCATTGAAAGCTCACCGTGCAGCTACGGAGTTGGACGAGTCAAGTGTCGGCTGATGTCAGTGCCACGAATGAATCCTCAACCCCTACGCTTTCGGTTGAGCAGCGACGCCAGCGGGAAAAGCATCACTGGTGGCTTTCGACTGCACTCGTTCCAATTCTGTTGCTAGTGATTCCTGTCGGTATCGGTGCCGTTGCTCTTCTCTTGCACGGGCGGCAAATGCCTCCGCCCGATCCGGTTCCACCTCCAGATGAGACTGAACTGATTGCAGGGGAAGTCGATGCGAACGTTGTGGGTATCAGACTTCAATTGCAGAAGGCGTCCTTCGACATCGGTCTCGCTCAAGCAAAACAGAGTTTGCGTCACCTTGAGTCTGCGGAGCAAGAGTGGTCGACGCTTCTTGACGCAACCCTCCACGATTCAGCGGGAAGACAGATTGCTGGTAGTGATGAACTGCTGTTGCGTTTCATTGCACTGCGCGAGATGCCGTTGCCAATTGAGTCAAAGATGACTGCCTCGGATCTCGCTTTCGCGGTCGATGACCTCGCAAAAAATGTGAATATGGAGGATGCGGATTCGCTGAGGTCCGTAGCGGAAGCCTTTGAGAAAGCGAGCGAACGCGCCGTGTTGCTCTTTAACTTGCGGCAGGCCCGTACCGATCAACTGAAAATACTTCGTGACTCTGCACAATCACTGGTTCCAAGTCCATACAAACTGTCTATGGCAATCTCAAGACGTCCTGCCACGGTCAGCAGCAAGCTGGAAGCGATTGCCGAGAAGGTGAAACGTGATACTGAAACCATGCTCAATGAAGAACTCGAGCGACTCGAAACGCAGCACGAGAAAGCGGTTGATTTGGTTGAACAGCTAACTGCACAACTAAAAAGTGTTCAGAGTGGCGAAGCTTTGGCTACAACGGATAGCGACGAACCAGCGATCCCGCTGGCAACGCGGCAGGAGTACCGTGATGAGTTTGATCGCATTCGCGCTGTTCTCACCGCCTTTACGACTCCCGGATACGTCCAACCAGAGACGGCTGACAAACTTGTCTTTCACGACACCAAACAGCCAGTTTCGTACTCAGCACTTGAACGTATCGGCGCACTGGAGGCTAAAAAAGGGCTTCCGATATTATTCCGTGTCGGCGGTTCAAAGTCAGCGACTCAGCAAAATGACCGTCCACTTGGAACATTTCCGCGGATGAACTCAATCTCCGAACTTGGCAACCCAAATATTGCCGCTCGCGTTGAGGAAGCACAAGAGCTGCTTTGCAAGTACGGTTCATTTCTAATCGAAGATGGCTTGCTCGCCCCCTAATTTCTTATGGCAAACCTATCACCGTACCAAAGATCAGACGCCGAACTTGGTCGACACTTGCTTTCCACGGCAGTGTTTTTAGTCGTCGCTGCGTCAGCCTTCGTTGGTACAGCATGGATTGCGAATCCAGACATATTTCCGTTCCAGCCGAAACCGATTGATCCAGTTAAGCGAGACGAGACAACCGTTGTCGATAACTCAAAGCAGCGAACTGATGATGGTCCAAAAGACTGGGGGCCGAGTGTCGATGCGGTCACAGAGTCACTTCCGCAAGCTGAGTCACGTGAAGTCGCGAGAATACGCCAGCGTTTGAACTCCGTTGTTCAAACGCTCGACGGCGAGGAATTGTCTCCCGACGCTGAAGCCGAGATTCAAATGCTGCTCAATGAACTTGCTGGGAAAGCGGCGATTCTGAGTCGTTTGTCGAAGCCGCCTACCATCAATGTTGATGGAGTCGGCGAAGCCATGAATTCCAAAGCCCAATCGCGTCGAATGGCTGAGATTGAAGCGATTCGACGGACACGCACACAAACTGAACAAAACGTGCGGCGGGAGAAAGACAAGGCAATCCGCCCAGTTCGACTCGGATTGCGAGACCAGCAAGACCACGCCAAGCGTCTGAGGGTTGAAATAGAACAAACGCAACGGGAACAAGAAAAGTTCAAAGCAAAAACAGCGAGGGCGGAAGCACTGCGTCGCGAGATGCCTGACGTGCAGAAATATTTGGTTCCATTCACCTCGCCCGGTTATCGGCAGCCCAATAGCGACAGCAATCCGTGGGACAACACGCGTACCGCTGAAGCCAAACCGGTTTCGCTATCTCGTTTGAAACGCTTGGGAGCATTGGATTACAATTTGAAAGGGCTTGAAAACCTTTACATATTCGGCGGCATTAAGGCTCGCGGAACTAACAATACAAGACCACTTGGTTCGTTTCCCGAATACGCGTCCCAAAGACTGAATCGTCCTGAGGTAAGACAGCCTCTTGAACGCGCCCAGCAGCTCCTTCGCGATCATGGTCAAGCGATGGTCGAACAACAATTGCTATCTCCTTAGATCAATTCGAAATGCAACATGACAAATAGAAGCAACGGTGCTGTGAAATCGAATGAACGACAACGCCTTTGGAGCCGATGGCGAGTCTACGTCATCGTCATGATTTTACTGGTCGCATACGGCTCTCCTCGAACCTTCCTTTTCAACGGAGCTGGTTTAGTCGGTAACGCCGCTTTTGCTGATGAGCCGAAGGAACCCGTGGTCGGCACACAAACACTTTTAGACAAAACGTCTGTCTTTGCAATGCCGCCTCATACAGAGAATTCGGACAACGATCAAAATACGGCAACGACAGATTTGGAAGAGCAAGAAAAACCAAATGAGCCGGCTCCCAATGTGTTTTCCATGGTCACCCCCAAGGCTAAGCAGTACAACCCGGCGGTTCTTCGTGCCCTGGAACGAAAGCGATCAATCCTCAGAGCACTAATAGAGAAGCTCAAAGACAACAGAGCCAGCCTCGCGAAGGAAGGAGATCAAACCTGGAAACGAATTCAAACGCTCGCTGCATCAGCGTTTAAAACGAACAATCCAAGCATTGCCTCAAAGGATGCACAGCAAGCGATTGACCTGCTTGTCACCATCGAATCCGACTTCACCTATGCGAATTTCCGTGAAGAAATTCGAGGCAAGGATGCGAGTGAAATCCTGTCCGCCCTCGTCGACTTTTCTGTTTCTCATCCGGAACATCCACGGCTCAGCGATTTGGAACGGTCTCTAAAAAGATTGACTCACGACAATTGGCTGTCGATGGCGTCAGGTGAATTAAAGGCGGCAGCTCCAGATGATTCTGGATTCTCTGAGGGGTGGTTGCCGATCGCATCGGCTTGGCAACTAGTCGGCAACGGCCCCGAAGCTCGCGAGGCTATGCGACAGGCCATCGAAGCTCTTCCTCGCATGACCAAGCCGGAACGAGTCGTTGAATCAATTTTTGAAATCTGCCAACACCCGTCGTTTGATCGTTCACTATCGCGAGAGTTAATCGCTGATGCGGCTGAAATGTGTGAGCAGGTGTCAAACAAACGAGTGAGCAGCAACTACCTCGCCAACCTCTCGGGACTGTCAAAAACATTTGGTCTGGATACTGAAGCAGCAAGCCTTTTTCGTCGTTCGGTTGCATCGGTCGACAGAACTGAGATGGGCAGCGTCTGGCAGAAAGAAACGCTAACACAGGAAGCCCGGACTGCCTCGTGGACTGAACCGCCAGAGGCAGTCTTTGCCATTTGTGCGAAGATGGAAAAACTGCGCTATCCGAAACCTCTCATCACTGCGAACGCCTATGGTCATGCGGCGATTGCGGCAGCAAGGCGTAACGATCAGCCCCAATTCTTTAAGGCAATGTTGCTGACCGAGAACACTTTCGCACCACGGCGAATTTATGATTTCCCGGAATACTTGTATACGACTCGCCTCGCCGAAGCCAATATCCTCCAACGGCGATGGAGGGCGGCGATAGTTGTTGCCAACAACGTCCCCGATCCGTATCTCCGAGCGTCGTACCTGTTTCGCGTCATGAGGCACGCTCCACAGGATGTCCCGTTAGAAAATCTTCAGAAGCTGTTTGAACAATTTTCCGAACAGCGGTGGGCGTCCCCCGCGTGTGCTTCCTACGCAGAACACCGAGTTCGTACAGGTGAGAGCCTTTTATCTATCGCTGAGTGGTCAACCTTGCTTCCATCTGCCTCGATGCGAGCCGCCGCGTTTGCCGGGATTGCACGCACAGCGGGCACGAAGATTGTCGCTAATGACTTCGGCAATCGCCTGCCGCTTTCCTCAACCATTGACGTCGAAGATGTCAATTCTCTGTTGGACGAAGCCGAGCAATCGGCATATCGAGTACAACAATCCTTAGATGCTGCGTCTGCTTGGCTGGTGATCGCCCGCACATCGCAATTGCTCGATAAGACAGGTCGCTACGAGCAAGCAGTCAGCAATTTGAACGACAATCTATTTGATGCTTGGACTGAGGTTTGGAGCCAGCGTCCGCCGGTAAAGAGGTCGTACAATGGTGGTTACATTGACACCAGCGACCGACATCGCAAACAGGAAGAACGCATGATTGCAGGAATCATTGACTGCTATCGTCATCTAGCGGAGATGCAAACAGATTTTGGCGACTCGCGTGGTGCAATGGAGACACTACTCAATTGGGCTAACGCGGCAGGCTTTCGATCTTCAACCGCAACATTCAACGACGATAACTTTCTGCGAATGAAAGCCTTGCTCAACAGGCTTCAAGGTGCCACAGGTGTGGGATCGGAGTCACTCCCGTTGGCGAACCATCATTTCTACCGATACAGCCGCGCAATGGTTGCCGCGTGGTCAAAGGATATCCCCAATCTTGAACAGCTAATTGCTGAGCTGACTGAAAAGTCGCAAAAGCGAGGCAATTCGTCTTCGGATCGAATGTATCCCGCTCGGGCGTTTTCGGAACTCGCCATTCTCCACGCCGAACGCGGCAATATCGAGTCGTACCGCGATGCCAGAAGGTCAGCACAAAGTCTGATCGCCCGAGGAAGTGCTGGCCCGGAAATGAAACTTGCATTAGCGACTTCCGATGCTTTGGCAGGCGAGTTCGCACTCGCGGAATCTAATCTTGTTCGCGGAACGCTTCTTTGGTTCGGCGATGCCAGCCGTCCTCGCAGCCAACTTGCCGTCTCGCTGGCTGCTAACGGGCAATTGGAAAAGGCCATCGGTCACGCTCAGAGAATTTCGTCATCACAATCCTTTTATCGCACTAAGGCGTGGGCTGCCATCGCTGAAGCCCGCCGGAAAGGCAGTTCCGAGTCCGTGCAGGAACTCCTTGAATGGACTGATTCAATGGGGTCGCAGGTCGACCGAGCGGCAGTTTTCTGCGGTTTGGCTGTGGCAGCAGCCAGTCGATAGCCATCGTCGACGAACCCAAACTTCTGACACTCTCCAAGGAAAACGGTTGAAAGCTGATCTCGGAACGTTGTTGTCGCGATAGCCGCTTGCCTCTGCGCCGGTCATCGTTGGGGCGGGGCCGCGTGAACCCAACGATGACCGGCTCCGAGGAAAGCGGCCTCAATATCGAATGTTCTGTTTCCGAGAAACAATTTCGGTTGTGAACGCAACAGAGGCTTGGGGCCGTGAGTCGAAGGTAAGCACTGCGTTACGCGGCTCGACTCTCGCCGGCAGACGGTCGAAATTTTCGGCTCGAACGGTTTGCTTCGATGATCGGAAACGTGGTACCTATGGACGATGAATGATTCATGGATTGCCATCGTTGACAGAAAAGGACTCAGGCAACTAGTCCTGGAAACCAGTCATGCCCTGCCGTTCTTGATCCGCCGGGCATCTCGGGAAGATGTTGAGTGTTTCTGGGCAGTTCTCGAACCTCAACACGTGATTTTCATTGAGCGTTTGCGACGCTCAGGCAACGCCACTTCGGCGCTTCGATGGGTGGATTATCTGGCAACCGATGTCGGTCGAATGTCTCTGGATGATTCCACTGTTCCACCGCAACTTCCGGTTGATGTGACAATTCCCGACAACCGTGATAGGGAATGGAACTACTAGTTTCAAACGTTCCTTCAATTTGCAAAATGGGTAATCCGATACCACCTCTCGCTCGATGGCGACAAAAGCGTTTTTGCGTTGTCGAGAGAGGTCGGTGGTCTTACAGGTTTTTGACAATTTTACTGCGACTCGTTTCATGAACAGCCAGCCAGGCGTTCGTTTGTCTTACTGAGGCACACGATCGCTTGGCTGCGTTGGTTGAGCATTCACGTTTCAATACTGAGAGGAGTTGCAAGATGGCCACACTGACAAAGGCTCACAACGAACTGTTCCGACGATCCCCAGATGAATCCTACGATTCGTTTGACAAATTGTACGAACACTGCTCGAAACAGCGGTTGCAATCGGAGGATCTGTGGGAACGTCCGCAGAATCTGACGCTGACACACGATATGACGGTGTGTACCGGCGATGGAAACGAACTGCACTTAAATGACTGGTCATTCTCGCAGATGTGCCGCATGGCCGGTGTTAGCAAGGAAACCGTCAATCAGCTTTCCCATCGAACCGCCAGCAAGGTGTTTGAAGAAACTCTGCCGCGTGCTGAAAAGCCGTTGCAGGTTCTGACAACGGGTAGCGACGTTCGCAGCATGCACGGCGTCGCTTACACGCGACTGTGGAATGCGGATCTGCTGGATGTTGTTAACGAGTTCGCTTCTGATTTCGCTCCGCCGCAAACCGCGATGGATGGAACAAGTACCGGGCTCTACTGTGGCGAACAGGATTTGTTCGCGTTTATGATCGACCCGACCGGTTGGGCTGAAATCGACGGCCAGGCATTCGCTCCAGGCTTTTTCGTCTGGAACAGCGAAGTCGGTAAACGCTCGCTCGGTATTCAGACTTTCTGGTTTCAGAAGGTCTGCCAGAACCACATTGTCTGGGATGCGACCGAAGTTGTTGACTTCAGCCGCAAGCACACAGCCAACGTCCGCGACGGACTTGATGAAATTCGCTGTATCCTTGAACGGCTGGTCGCAAGCCGCGATGAACGCCGCGACTCGTTCGCCACGGTAATGAAAAAGGCGATGAACGAACGACTTGGCAGTGATGACGAAGAAGTGACGAAGGTGCTGTCTGCCGAAAAGATACCTCGTGGTCTGATCAAAGACGCGATGGAGATTGCCCGGCAGCGAGGCGGATTCACGATCTTCGCAATGGTTGATGCTCTGACAAAACTGAGCCAGAAGGTCAACTACGCGGGCGACCGTACGGAGTTGGATGCCAGAGTTGGTCAGTTGCTCGCATTGGCGGCCTAGTCATGGATTCGCAAGCAACTTGGGATTCTCTGCTATCCGAATGGACAGCCGGAAATTGGCTGGAAGTAATTGACCTAGCCGAAGCTCTTCTTGGTTGGCTCAAAAAAGATGGCTTTGCACCCGAGACGATGGGCACGCTCCGACTTGGAGCTGACTGGAATAGAACCCTGGCTACTGCAATGGCAACATTTGCTTTGCAGCGGTCCAACGAAGTGCTCGACAATCCTGCCGGGATTCCTAGCACGGTTCCCTTCACCCTTTCGTGCGCAACCTGCAACAACGAAGGTCCGTCAACGGTCGGTCAGGCAATCAACGCAGGTTGGTCGCACTTTTATTACGTTCCTGCGGGAATGTCTGAAAACTTTCTTGGTTACTGCCCAATTTGTCGCAAGACAGATTTGGAAATTTGACCTGTCTGACGACGTTCGTCAGCGAATCACTTGGTTCCCTTTAGGAGAAGTCTGTCATGGCTACTGCCACACAGCGTAAGCAATCGAAGAAGTCCCCCACTCGCCCCGTTCAAGAATTTCGTCTGGGACGAATTCGGGCGGCGATTTGGGAAAACGAAACGACGAACGGAACACTCTACAACGTGACCGTCAGTCGGCTGTACAAGGACGATGACACTTGGAAGGACTCCAGTTCGTTCGGACGAGACGACTTGCCATTGGTCGCGAAAATCGTTGACCGTTGCCACACTTGGATTTTTACCCAGAGCAGCGGTGAGTCCAACGAAGAAGGTGACGGCAACACGCCCTTCTAGTTGACTTCGCATTGCACGAAGCCAGAAGGTAAACCGCGTTCCAAAAGCGTAAGCTGAAAGAACGGATGGTGACTACGGTTCAAACTCAGGTTTTCAAGACCGCTGGCCACCACAAGTTTCACGTTGTTCTTTCGCATATTATTTCGCACACGTACCTCGCTCGTTTCAGTTTGACATTTCTTGTCACACGGAAGCGATGCGATGCCGAAAGGTTTTCTTTTGTTTTCGACTCCTATTCGCCTCGCGAACCTGACTGTCCCGCGTCGCAATTGACGACTGCTGGACGAGACGGCCCGGAAGGCCAACGGGGAATAGTGGGCCTACTGACATTCTTGACATTGTGAGCCGATTCACCCACTGAAATCTAACGAACGGGTTGAAATGTGTTGGCCGGAAGCGATCATCCTGCACTCCGGCATCATCAGCCACAGGTTTGTCATACCGCATCGCTTCCGGTCTACGTGCAACCGTGGAATGCTCATCAACTTGCAAACCAATCGCCGGTGAAGGATCTCGTGGCAAATACAAGCTCAGGAAAACCAATTCTACTTTTTCAGTGCAAAAGCGGCCCGGTCCGAGCAACCGTGCACGGTCCCGAAATCGGCTTTCGCTGGACCAGAACGAGCTACTTCTGCTGGATGCGTAGTACCAAAACACCAGGCGAATGGGAGCAACGACAACCTGATCGTGAACAAGATCAAATTCACGTTAAGAAATGCAATCAGTTGGTTTTGGAATGGTTCAAGCAACGATGATTCGAGGTCGGTACCTGATATCGGCGAACATCAAACCAGCCTTCAAGAGCAGGAATGATCCTTGATACAAGCCTGCGGCGGTCGAGACAGACTATCGTGACCCGTGGGCGTGAAGGCATTCCTGATCATCTGAGCCGGTTCACCGACTGGAATCTAACGAGTGGGTTCAGACTGGCTGTCCGGTCGAAATCACCATGCCACCCGGCATCGCTAGCCACGACACATGTTTCCGGAGCGCTTCCGGTCACAGCTACTTTCGACGCTTGTCATCGGTGGCAAACTGTCGTACGGTTGGCCACATGGAAAAACCCGCTCAAATCAAACCTTCTCAATGGTGGTTGCCCACCGGTGTGGCCATTGCAGGCTGCCTGGTGTCGGTGGGCATTGCGTGGTTGGACTCACGGGTGCTAACGCTGACATTTTTTGGAACAATTGCAAGCCTCTGTTTGGGCCTGCTGCTTATACGGTCACGAGAAGACAGATCTCGCGATCCCACGCTGCTTGAGACTCCGTTTTTCCTCGCGCATGACGCAGAAGTGTTCAAACGTTATCGTGCGATATTGCGCCAGATGCTTCGTGTCAGCGGACGGGTTGAGCCCAACTACCGAAAGTCGGCGCTGCGTGAATTGGATGTCGCTGTGGAAAAACTCACCGAGATAGGCGACGGCAAAATCGTTTTCCAGGGCACTGAGGCTTGGCGACTTGTTTACGAACAATTGCTGCGTGATCCGAGCGTGCTCGTCTATCGGTCGGTTGCTCTGGTAAAGAACACGTCGTACTGGCAAGACGGAGCTGGATTGCAGAGCATGCAACTGAACTTCGACCTCATTGCCGGCTCCGTCGTCACGATCGAGCGAACCGTCATCGTGACGAATGAGCTTTGGCCACCTGATGATGATCTGCCAACGGAAACGCTCAGGCAATGGATTCACGAGCAATCGGTCAACGGAGTCTATATTCGACTGGTGCGGAAGTCTGATTTGCTAGACGAGCCGGAGTTACTACGCGACATCGGCATCTATGGTTTCACGGCCACTGGAACCCAGGAATTCGACGATTCCGATCGTCGAACGAGCAAGTTCACGCTGGACTTCGATTTCGATTCTGTTCGCGCTGCGGAGGCGAACTGGAACAAATTGAACGTCTACGCGACCCCTTACGCGGAAATACTGGATCGTTTCAGCCTGGGCGAGTAGGATCTTAAGAACGCAACGCAAGGGTACTCTCTGTGTCAGTTCTTTACTTAGACACCGCGAGGCTGGGCAGGACGTGTGCGGCCGCATCTCAGGCTCAGCTCGACGTCAATCGGCTTCTGGTCGACGATCCGTCGCTGTACTGCGAGAATCTCTTCAGAAATGGCGCTGATGCCTGGCCAGAGGAACGCCTTGCTCAATATCCTTCGTTTCAGCATTGGCATGGGCTCCAGTCGCTTCAACGTGAATTCGCCAAACACTTTTCGGTTTCCGATCCGGAGAACGTCTTTCTTGCGAGCCGATCAGTTCAACTTGTGAGGCTAGCTTCTCGCACCATGTTTCGAGCGTGCCGTAACGTGCTGACCTGCGACATGAATTGGCCACACTGGCAACATGTCGTCGCCGATGAAGCTGCCCGAAGTGGTCAGGCAGTGTCGGTCGCGGAAATCCATTCGGCGGTTTTCGATAAAGGACTCTCGGCTAAATCACTCGTAGAAACGCTTGCCGCCGCATTTCTTGATCGAGACTGCGATGGCATTTTCCTCCCGGCAGTGACCAATCTAGGAATTCGCCTGCCAATTTCCGACCTCCTTTCACGATTAAAACCGAGCGGTCGACTCCGTTTCGTTCTCGTTGATGCGGCTCAAAGTTTTTGCCAGCTACCTGAACCATCACCCACGAAACACGTTGATATGACGATTACAGGATGTCATAAGTGGCTCGGAGGCGGGAATCCACTTGGCGTAGCGATCTGCGGACGTCCTATCGTCGCTGAGCAGTTTCGCCAAATCCTTCAATCAGGACATTGTCCTGAACTCGAAGATCCCTTGCTGAGATTCAGCCAGCAGATCGGCGGAAACTCCGTTAGTCGGTATTTGGAGACCGTAAATGTCACCCCACTCTTCACAGTGAATGCGGCAATCCGCGAAGAACGAACGAAACGCAAGCATCTGCGAGAACAACTCGAGCGTCAGCAACGGAACCTCGATACCGTTGAGCAATGCGTCGACGGCACGCCTTGGAACTTGCTGGACATTGATGAGTCACTTCGCAGCGGGATTATGTTGCTCCAATCGCAAGACCCGCTGCATCGAGAAGCGGATTGCCTAGCACTCGGAGACCGGTTCCGGGAGCGAGGCGTTGCGTTCAGTAGCTACCCCCAAGGAGTCATCCGAATATCGACACCGAAATCTCTCGTGTCCAATCATGCGGCGAATGTGATGGAGCGAGCCTTTCAATGTGTTGCCTAGCCCATTTCCTTCGCTGACATACTAAAAACATTTAGTGCATGACAAAGGACGTTATTGTGCGTTAATGTCTGACGAGGCAAAAACACATCTGAGGCTGCATTGCTGATGAGCGGTGTGCATGAATGAGTCGCTGGGCATAGCCAGCGTCAGCATGGAGGAACAGTGAAGAAACTACTTGGCAAAGCGATTGCTCTCAAAGCCGAACGAATGCCGCAGGCCCGTCAGACGCCGATGGTCGTTGCGGCAAGTGACCGCTCTCTTCCGATTCTTATCGCGAAAGCCGGGTCATCAGCCCGGTTTGCTTGGGAAGAGTTCATCTACGGTAAGATTCGCAATCGTCACACACGAGCTGCCTACGAGCACGCGATACGGAAGTTCTTGTCGCACTGCGAGGCGTTGAATAAAGAGCTTCCCACCGTGTCGCCACGTGATGTGGGCTGCTACTTGGATGAACAGGACTACGCACCGGCGACGAAGAAGCTGCATCTGTCTGCCATCCGTCACTTCTTCGATACGCTGGTGACAAGGCACGTCATCTTATTGAACCCCGCACACTCGGTTCGTGGCGTACGCTTGCAGGTTGTCGAAGGCAAAACACCCGAAATTACAGTTGCACAGGCTCGAAAGCTGATGCAATCACTCGACACCAGCCACGTTGTGGGGCTTCGGGATCGTGCTATCATCGCCATCATGATCTACACGGCAGCCCGTGTCGGAGCGGTTGCCTCACTTCGTCGCGACAGCTTCTACGACCTTGGCGATCAGCACTGCTTGAGGTTCAGCGAGAAAGGCGGAAAGTCACGTGAGATTCCAGTTCGTCATGACTTACAGCATTTCATCGGAGATTATCTCGTAGCTGGTGGAACAGAATACGCGGACAAGTCCAAGCCCCTGTTTCGCACGACAATCCGAAAAACCAAGAAGCTCACGCAGAATCCAATGTCCGCAGGCGACATGGCTCGGATGGTAAAGCGGCGCATGAAAGACGCTGGTCTGCCGCCCCGCCTCTCCCCGCATTCGTTTCGCGTGACCACGATCACGGACCTTCTTAGCCAAGGCGTTCCACTTGAGGACGTTCAGAACCTGGCTGGCCATGCCGACCCGAGAACGACCCGGCTCTACGATCGGCGGCAGCGACGAGTTACTCGGAACCTTGTCGAGCGAATTTCAATCTGAAGGCCGGGGCCAGTTGCAGGATCGCGGATTGAGTTATCGACGGTTAGCGTCGATAGTCATGCAAGCTCGAATAGACGGGATTTTTGTAAGAGAAATCGACAAGTGGAAAAATATGCGGAGATTGTTGTCCCCCTCGTGAGAAACGGCGATCCTTCGCGACCGTCTACGAAACGCTTTTCGCCGGCTGAGCACCCTTTGTGGCGGGAGATCCACTGGAATGTACTCGACGGTTGGCGCACCGAAGTATGGATTCGCAAAATCCGTGACATCTCTTGTTAGTTGATAAACGATGAAGGTACCGTTGTCGGCCAGCGTTCGATGACTTGCCTTAACGATTACTTTGGCCGTGTCTCGATCCACTGAAGAAAACGGAATTCGTGAGGCGATGATGCTGGGTGATTCACATTCGTTGATCATTAGAATTCGTTCCAGGCAAACGACGTCGCTTTCGACGACCGTCAACCGCGGGGCAACAATTGTCCTCAACAGCTCGATGAAGGCCGACGTCTTCTCAATCGCCAAGACTCAACTGCCGGGTATGTCAAGGGACAACCGGGATGGAATGTTGACTACTACGAATACTCTCTCCCGGCCGAAGATCCAGGTCCGCCGCTGCCGGACGGCTCATTTGCACGAGCGAAAGAGATTTTGGTTGCTTACAAGTTTCCCGATCCAGGCCGTGTTGTCGGATACTTCGACGCCAGCTCGGAATTGAATGGTCAAACAATGTTGCTGCAGGCCAAGTTTCTTTGGATGAGCTTCGTATTTGGCGTTCGCGTTTCGCAAGTTCTTGATGAACGCAGGGTGGAGGACGTGGGCGGCTATCGAAAACGTTTTGGTTACGCCTATCGAACTTTGCAGGGTCATTGGGAGATTGAGTGGGTAAAGCAGTGGCTAGGTTATCCTAGCCACCACCTCCCCGTTGTAGCGACAGGGTCAATTCCCTGTATTTACCGGCGTGCGGCTTTCCCGCACCGGGCTACCCCCGGTTCATTGCCTCGGGCAACGCTGGTCCGCCAAGGACCGGCCTCGCCAATGAGGAGTCACGCCTGCGTCTTGCTCATGGACGTTCCTGTGAAATCAAGAAGCTTCAGCAGTCCAAGTTTCTTGTCGAAGTGTCTCATCTTCAGTCGGTAGTTATCGTACGTCAACTTCCGTTTGAATTTCATGCAGCGGACTCGCATCCGAATCCACTTGTCCAGCTTTTGGAAAAGCTTGATGCACGTTGAGAACTCCGGAGCGAAATAGTTCGCCGTTCCTCGAATCACTTGGTTCAGTTTCTCGATCACCCGTGCGTCCAGGTTGTTACACCGGCGAGTTATCTCCCGGATCTTCGTCTTGAATTTCTCCAAGGACTTCGCACGCATTGTTCGTGACTTGCTCGAAAGCCGAAAGCCAAGGAAGTCATAACCCTTCCCATAGCTCGCAATCTTCGTCTTCTCGGGACTCAATGAAAGTCCGAGTTCGGTCATTACTTCTGCGACTAATTCCAAGGCTGCTTGTGCCTGTGTCTTCGTCTTGCACACGACGACGAAGTCGTCGGCGTACCGCACGAAGCGATACCCCGCCTGCTCCAATCGCCAATCGAGCTTATTGAGCACGATGTTGGCAAGCAACGGACTGATCACGCCGCATCTCGGTGCAGCAACTTAATGTCCTATCCTTGCAGCGAAAGCTCTGGGACACGGGGGCAGCCACAATCCACGTGAGCGATGTTTCCCCGCAACACAAAGACTTCGTCGCCGTGCAATGGTGGGGGAGCGTTGGCGGTCTGCACGGAATCGAGCCCGCACCAAAGAATCCCGGCGAACGTGGAGCTCATATTGTCAGCCAGTATTTTGAAGCCTTTCCCGGACACGCCGTTCAGTTGGAAAAGGTCTTGGGTTCGGAAGTCGCCGATCACTGGCGAAACATTGCAAGAGGCCAGCACCTACCGCTCGAACAACTACCATCAGCCGACCGCCACACGACTCGCGGTCAGTGGATTCGCGCCGCCTATGATGCGGCACATTCACCTGTTGGCGAGTAGCATTTCGGAAAAAGAGCATCAGGAAAAGGCTGCGCCGAGTTTGGAAATTCGGGGTATGTCAGGTCAGCGACAACGAAAATTGGATTACGGTAGCCGAAGGGCGTGTCAGTTACGGAGACCGGAAAGGCCACAACCGTTCTTTCTCGAAGTCACGTCGACGGACAAGACGAACAGTGTTCAGCAGGCACCACTGAATCCCAAACTGGATCGGAACATGACTTAGGTGCTGTCTGGAATTGCGGCTCGGTTAATGAGTATGCGTTGGCATGGTTTCAGGACGGATTCGATCCTGTTCAATGCTTTCACACCACTGCTCTAGTTCCCGACTCATTTGCCGAGCAACGCTGGGATGCTTGTCAGTCACATCGTGTGATTCGGTGGGATCGTTTTTCAGATCGTAGAGAATCGTGGGCCGTGTCGAATCCTTCGGCTTGGTGCTCCGAGTAACGTACGGTCGAACGAGCTTGAACTGTCCCTTGCGAATTGCGGCGTTGTGTGTGTAGTTCGGCCAAGCACGATTCCATTGCCAGAAACGCGTCAGTGAAAATCTGGCCGATGAGTCGCTTAGCACGGGGGTAAAGCTCTGACCGTCGAGACGATTGTTCGTCGGCAATTTGACATTACATAGATCGAGAATCGTCGGCAACAGATCAACAAACGAGACCACATGATCTCGCTGGCCCGGCGTGAACCGATGCGGCCAGCGAACGAACAGTGGCACACGGATGCCGCCTTCATTGACTTGGTACTTGGTTCCGCGCAGCTCATTATTGAAACGCTCGCCCGTCACTGGGTCGGGACCGTTGTCGCTGGCGAAAATGACAATTGTGTTGTCCGCCAATTGCAGCTTTTCAAGTTCCGAGAGTAACTCCCCAATGCCGCGATCCATCACTTCAATCATGGCATAGATCGTCGCGACAGATTCGCCGAACCCTTGATTGCGATAGCTCGAAATGATTTCAGCAGGCGCCTCCAAGGGTCGATGCGGCGCGTAGTGTGCCAAGTGCAGAAAGAACGGATGATCTTGATGGCTGCGGACAAACCCAATCGCTCGATGAGTCAAGTCATCGGTTAGATATTTATCCTTGACTCTACTGACTTCTCGCTGCTCCGAGAACGAATATTGAAAGTATCCCACATCATCGGAACCATCAAAGCCTTGGAATTCGTCGAAGCCACGATCCATTGGATGAAACCCGTCGCCCCGTCCAGTATGCCACTTGCCGATCAGCCCCGTCGCGTAACCGGCGTCTTTCAAGACGTCCGCGATGGTTGTTTCGTCACGTCGAATTCGCGTCAACTTCGGATACTTATTCATATTCAGCGTCACTACGCCGGTACGATGCGGATAGCGTCCGGTCAGCAAGGCGGCTCGGGCTGGTGCGCACACACAAGAGCCACTGTAAGCCTGCGAAAACCGCACAGACTCATTGGCCAGCCTATCCAGATTCGGCGTTCTTGTCGGATGGCTGTCGCCGCCACCCAGGTCACCCGTTGCGAGGTCGTCCGCCAATATTAAAATGACATTGGGGGGCTTGGCAACGGTCGACTTGGCACTTGATTGTGGTTTTTGAACCGTGGACTCAACATCATCGTGACCGATTGGTTCCAATAGTTCGCTGACATATGCGATGCGGTGCTGAATGATGTTTCCCAGTTTAGTACGGTCCGCATCAGGAATGCGTTCCGGGTGACGCTGGATCGTGTACGCGAACAGTGCCGATTCCGCTAGGTCTTCACGCGGAGGCCTCCTCTTCGCATGAAGCACCGCGAAGTCACCATCGATCAATTGAGCTCGTTGCCATCCTTCGGACCGCGCGTGTTTTGCGTCCCATGCGGCATGGACAGCCTCGAGAAAAATGGTTTCCTCTAGGTCGTGTTTGCTAATGCGTTGAGTCGCGTTCGCGGAATAGACGACAATCAGACCGGCATCACTGAACGCCGTCGTATCCTTGCCACCTTCGTGAACCACTAAGCGAGCGACTCCCTGGCGCAAACTCGCAGGGAGTTTCCCCAACGGACCGACATAACGGCGAGCCTCGGCTTCGGCGGCCTCTTCATTCTTAAACCTATCGTCGATGTAGAGACTCACCTTAGTCTCATCGGTGAACGCTGCCTCGAAGATGAACGCCCGTTGGAAGAGTGGAGCATCCTTTGACCGCTTGTCCGGCATCTCGACGCGTGCGGACTTCAGAAACACAAGGCTCTTGAATGTCGACGGATCGTCCGCTGTAATAAGGTCGAAGTCTGTTCCGACGACCGAATTCATGTATTCGTTGGAGCAAGCGGGACCACTGAGCCCTGTCGCGACAAGCACGGATAACAACACGCCGCCGAAATGCGGAGGCGATGACTGCTTCGATGAGGGGATCTTGTCCGTGGTCATGAGCGGGTTCTCGTATCTTAGATCGTGCGGGCAAATTCACATCAAGTCTTGATGCAAATCATGTGGGGGGCACCAACTCATCTCCCTCAATGGCGCGCCAGCGTAGTTTCGGAATTGTAGATCATTCTCGCCCTAGACGATGCACTCCTGCAAAACATTTCGACTGTAGATCATAAGAACAGTAGGTATTGTCAATCAGCCAGAATCAATGAATCACGGAGAGTAATCGCGTTCTGTACAGCGTTCGCAAGCGCCGGCTGTTAGAGTCAGCCGGTTGAAACTCGCTGCAGCATACGAACCGTCTGCCTGCGAGGGGCGAACTAAACGCGATTCGGAAATTCCCGCGTTCCCGATGGCATGGGCCTTCCTTGACCAAAGTTCCTTGAGCACCAACGTTAGAGCGAATCTTATAGGTAGAGCGGACCATGTGGAATTGCGATACCATTTCAATTTGACAAAATGCGACCCTCAACACCGCAAAAATAACGGATGCGCAACCGATCTCGCCCAACGACCGCTGTGCGATTCGTTCCTGTCACACTGTTCGTTATACTGTTGTCAGCACACACTCGATTGATTTTTCAACAATTGGCAAACCACGCAAATGAATTCGACAACACGTCTCCTTAGTTTTGCCTTGCTGATCTGCTGCGGCGGAGTAGAGTCGCCAGCAGACGAACCTCGCAATGCGGATGTCATTGTGTATGGCTCCACACCGGGTGGCTTCTGCGCCGCCATCGCTGCCGCTCGCGAAGGCGCATCGGTCATTCTTCTCGAGCCGACGGACCATGTCGGCGCGATGAACACGGGCGGGCTGAGCCATTGCGACTCCAATCAGATGGTCCGCAGCACGCTAATGGGTTTGTTTGACGAGTGGCATATGCGCGTGGTGAAGGACTACACCGATCGTGGCCTCAAAGAGCCATACGACCCGGCAAGAAAGGATCAATCAAAGTGGACTTTCGAGCCGCATGTTGCGATGCGCGTGGCCATGAAGATGCTCGACGAGGCTGGAGTCACGGTGCTGACCGAGCGTTATCTTCAATCGGTCTCAACAGAAGGGCCGCGGCTCAATTCCCTTGTCACAAAGCACGGCACGTTCACTGCCAAGGTCTTCGTCGACGGCAGCTACGAAGGCGACTTGATGGCAGCCGCAGGAGTCGATTGGACGATCGGGCGCGAAGGGCGGGCTGACTACGGTGAGTCGCTGGCGGGTAAGCAGTACCCGAAGAAGTTGATGAAAGTAAGCGGTTTCGATGATGACGGAAAACTACTGCCACTGGTTACCACTGATGATGCCGGGCCTGATGAGGCAGGGGACAAGAAAATCATGACTTACAGCTTCCGGCTGTGTCTGACCGAGGACCCGAAAAACAGAGTGCCTATACCCAAACCGGACAGCTACGATCCGGCTCGGTTTGATGTTGTTCGCAGAGCGATGAAGACAGGCGTACGGGTTGGCTTCGACCTTTACCCATTGCCTGGCGCTAAACTCGACGGCAACAACTCCATCGGCGGACAGTTTTCCATAGGCCTGGTAGGCGGCCCCAACGAATGGCACTCGGCGGACGAAGCGGGGCGAAAAGAAATTTGGGAAGCACATAAACAGTACACGCTTGAGTTTTATCACTTCCTGAAAACCGACCCGGTCGTTCCCGCTGAAATCCGTAACAGATATGCGAAGCTCGGCCTGTGTAAGGACGAGTTCGCTAGCTATGGCCACTTTTCACCTGCGCTTTATGTTCGCGAGTCGCGTCGCATGAAGGGCATGTACGTAATCAGTCAGAGGGACATCCTCGATGAGCCCATCAAAGATGACCCCATCGCCATCTCGTCCTTTCCGATCGACTCCCACGACGTCCAGCGAGTTGCACTCAAAGATGGAGGCGTCATTAACGAGGGGACTATTTTTCCAGTACGCAGAGAGAATCCAAAACGGGGCTACCCATACCATGTGCCGTACCGCTCGATCCTGCCCAAACCTGAGCAGTGCGACAACTTGCTTGTGCCGGTCGCTCTGTCGTGTACTCACGTGGGCATCTCCTCACTGAGGATCGAAGGCGCGTGGATGGTCATCGGCCAGGGCGCTGGCGTCGCGGCGGCGTTGGCTGCGAAAGAAAGCGTACCCGTGCAGAAGCTTAGGTACGCAAACCTGCGCGAGCGGTTGCTGGCTCAGAAACAGGTTCTCGACTTGCCCGAGGAGTCTGACGAGCCGTCCGCAAATGCGCCTCGTTCCTCCATCGACCCAAAGACGTTGCCCGGCATCGTACTCGACGACGGGGCCGCAACGGTGACCGGCAATTGGGTACCGTCCACTAACGGTAAACCCTTTGTGGGGCGCGGCTATATCCACGACGAACGCAATGGCGACGGGAACTCCACCGCGACCTTCCGATTTAAGGTGCCAAAGTCCGGTCGATATCAGGTGAATATGGCTTACTCGCCTCATGAAACCCGAGCAAAGAATATTCCGGTGACCGTTTCGTCGGGGATTCACAGCAAAACAATCGTGGTGAATCAGACCCTGCCACTTCCCGACGGCAGACATTTTCGCTCGATCGGCACGGTGGATCTCAACGCGGATGTCGAAACTGAAATTCAGATCGCGAATTCAGACACTGCCGGATTCGTGATCCTGGACGCTCTGCAACTGATGCTCATCGAACCGAATTGATTAACAAAAAGGAAACGGCGACACGGTTTGACTCCTCGCAACGCGACACCTTTTGGCTCGGCAACCTTACTCTGCCCACAGGAAAATGTGTCAAACAGCTGTTTGCCCCACACCTATTCTCACTACGACTTTGGTAGCGTCGCTTTTGAGTAATTCCTCTCGCAACGCGGAAAATGTCTCGCTGAAGTACAAACCCGCGTCAGTCGACAATCCGTCGATCTTCGATCGCCGACGATCCGCAAACGCTGGAAATCTCCGTCGACACCAAGGCGAAAGTGAAGTTGGGCGAATACTCCTTGGGGGGAAAAAGCGAGAACCGACAGCGCGGGCAACATCGTCCAAGCGTGGGATCATGATCCTCCCGGTTCCGACAAGCTGGTTCCGTTCGGCGTTCTGGAACTCACCACGGGACTGCTGACACTCATCTTTGGCACGCGTGAGTGCAGCGACTTTTGGGGTGACTGCATGACGTTGTGGTGGGAAGGCGTTCGCAGTCGCGGCGTTCGACGTTTGGTGGTGTACCTTGATAACGGGCCGAGGAACTCGGGAGTCACGCGTAAGTTTCTTCGCCGTATGGTGCAGTTCGCGGACTGGTCGGGCCTCGAAGTGTGGCTGGTGTACTATCCGCCTTATCACAGCAAATACAATCCGGTCGAGCGCTGCCGGTCGTCGCTTCAACGGAAATGGAACGGCGTTCTGCTGAAGTGCTGGAATGTAGTCCGAGTCTGTGCCTTACGAATGACCTGGAACGGAAAGCACCCCAGCGTCCAACACATCGAAAACCCCTATGACCACGAAGAACCCGTCACGAACGCAGAAATGAAACAGATCAACGCTCGACTGCAAAGATCCGAAACGCTCGCCAAGTACCACATCATTATCAAACCACTCAAGCCACGCGGCAGGTAATGTCTCATCCGCCGAACGCCTAGCCGGCTTGCAAGCGAGCTTGATAGTTGCGTCCCTTCTTGACGCGCCCGATCTCGCGAGCCGCCCGCTTAGCTTTCTTGCGGAGCGATTTGGCTTGCCGCCAACCGAGCTTGCCGAACAGACTGGCTAACTCGGGAGCCAGCGTGAGAATCTTTTGCAAGCCATCGAGCATCAAACTCGACTCGGTGGGGTAATGCACGTTGGTCTCGGCGACGAACGAGTCGCCTCGGATGGTTTCGGCGGCATTGGGCACCAAGCGATGTCCCTCGGTAACGATCAAGTGATTGATCTTCTCAATCGTTTCGGGTTGGACGAGACAGATGTTGTCGCGAATGCGTCGCCAGTCGAAAGGTTCGTCGTTCCAGTTCTGAAAGACTTGCATGATGTTTCGTAAGTTGTTGTGATTCTCAGCCAGATATTGCAAGTGATCGTAGGTGCAATTGCAGCCCTGGCGTACTGACGCGAGGACGAGAATCTGCCACAATGTCATGCCCGGTCGACCGCGTTTGGGATCGGCATCGCCGACGACATCTTGCGTGATCAAGTCGAGTGCTTGTTGTCGGAGTTTGGGCTGTGAGTAAAGGTGTTGCAAGCCCCGAAGAATGGGAATCATCCGACTGCGGCAGTTATCATTGAGCGACACTTGCGTGACAGCCGGACAGCCTAGGTACGGCTGCGATACCCACAAGTGCCTGAAGTCAATCTCAAAGTCAGATGCAATTGCTGATAAGAATGGGTGTCCCTGTTTGCCCCCGTTCGACATTACTGAAAATTGCCAAAGTGGAAGTGCCGAAAACAAGCGACAGCTTGAATCTGACGCCTCTGTTACGAGGCCAAACCGATTCATTTCCCGATCGCGCTCTCATATGGCACTTCCCTAATTTCTGGGGACCACTCTCTCGAACGGAACCCGTTCCCGGTCCAGGACTTGGACCGGGCAGCACGATTCGCCATGGCGATTGGAAGCTGATTTTCTATCACAGCGATCAGCGATTCGAACTCTTTAACTTGGCGACTGATCTCGGCGAGACCGAAAATTTGGTGGATGACCAACCGAAGATCGCAGATCACCTTGCAGATGAGCTGACAGGATTCTTGCGTGCACACAATTCACCTATGCCGATCGTCAGATCGACCGGTGACCCAGTTCCGATGTCTTCCGAAGTTCGCGGTCGATAGCAGATTATTCCTGACATAAGAGCTATCGTCGTCGGAAGGTTCCCCGCACTGTGTTGAAGGAGTCGTTGTCAGAACCGCTGCCTGATCCAGTGAAGGACAGCGTGAACGTGTCGCCGTCGAACCACTTCGTTGGGAAAGAGGCGAAGAACACGTTGTTGCGCCAAGGAAGGTTACTACCGAGACGTTCTGATCCAAAGGGGGCGGTGGGCTGGAAATAGCTGACGGTGGCCCAGGGCCCCCAGGGGTTGGGCGCTTCGAAGATGCCCAGTTGGCCGTGGTGGCTGATGCCGTGTTCGGTGGTCAGCAGGATGCGATCGAGTCCTGGGTGATATGCGGCACTGACGCACCAGCCGACACCGTTTGCATCGCTGAAGACCGGTTGCTTGTCAGCGACCCCGCCCCAGGTCGGTTTCCCGCCGTCGTCGACACCGGTGAAAAACTCCTGGGACTCGCGAGACTCGAACAGTTTGTCGGGGGCGGCACGTGCGAGGTAGATGTCTCCTGGTACCTGAGTGCGAAGCCCGCGACCCATGGGCCCCATTTGCTCTAGGTCGGGCTTCTCGGGGCGAATGAAATACGAGTAGATGTATCCGTCCATCCGTTGCGGAACGCCAGTATTTCCTCGCCCGAAGTTGAGGAATGTGGGGACGGACAGGTTCTCTACTTCGTTGAATTTCCATTCGGCCTTTGTCCAGGTTGCGCCGTGATCAAGTGAGCGGGCGAGTTCGGCATGTTCGAAGTGGTTGCGATACGGCAAGTTCGGCGGCACGTCTGGCACCGTCCACATGAACAAAGTGTCATCGAGCGCGATCGTGCCCCAGCTCTTGCCTCTGAACGTGGCGGGATGCTCGGATTCGAACCCACCCCAGACATTAAAGCCTTGATAGTCGGCGGCCGGACCTTCGATACGCGCAAAGCCGAGATTGGCTCGACCGCGATTGTTAGTGCCGCCGAAACCGCCCCCGTCGCCCCAGGCTCCATACAGATTGTCGTCTGCAGCCCAGGTGAGCTGAAAGTTGTCGCTGCCGAGCGCGTGCCGTTTGTGAGTGGTCCAATCGAAGGTGAGTCCAGCAATGGTTTGACTGTTCGGGTAGGGAAGGTCGAAGGAGGACGGGGAGCTTTCGACGTTGAGAATGAAGGCTGGCTTGCGGTGGTCGGCCAACAGGTGACGGGATAGCCGCGCGAGAAAGTAGTCGCTGCCACCCCAGGCGGGAGATGCCGCAAAATCGCCGAGACGCTGGCCAAGGGAATCCGTCAACGCGGGCTGGATCCGGGCGAGGGCGTCGAGGGCAAAGACCTGGACCTCGGGCTGGACCTCAGGTGCTAGGCTGGCTTCAATTGCGGCCAGGGCGTCGGCTGATTCGCCACGACGCAAAAGGGCTTCGGCGGCTGCGATGCGGACACTGGATGCTTCGTCGTGTAGCAAGCTGAGGAGCTGATCAGTTGGTGAAGCGGTGGGAGAGGCAGCGGCGAGCCAGTAACGCATCACAGCGGGCGCGCTGACCGGATCGATCGGGCGGGGAGCGTTGGTGCCCAACTGGACCGCGTCGAGCCAATCGATGATGGTGGAAAGTGGGTAGAATTCGTCTGCAGCTGTGGCGGCGCGCGGTGAGTGGCCGTTGGCTTGCGCGATCATCATGGGCTCCGGCAAGAAACCAGTGTCCCGAATGCTCAACAAGTGGCCACGCAGGGCGCCACGCATGCGAGCAACCTGTTCGTGCATGCTCGGATCGTTGGCAAGATTGTGGACATTGTCCGGATCGGCTTCGCAGTCGTAGATCGCTTCGGCGGAAGCCGGGGAAAAGAACCGTGATTGCTCGGCAGTGGTGAGGTGGCGCCGGTGGTAGAGATCCCATTCTTGGGCGCTTGCCATGCGCCAGAGAAAGTCGGACCACTGGCCCCAATGGCGATCGGGATGGTAGTTGCGGACGTATCGGTAGCGCCCGTCGGTGACGGCACGAACAAGGTTGTAACGTTCGTCCATGCGATCGGCGAACATGTACGTGAACTCTGGCGCGGGGGCACGCGCGGGCCCAGCGAAGGCGCGGCCTTGGAATTGTGGCAACGGTGCAACTCCGACGAGGCTGAACACTGTGGGGGCGAGGTCAGCGAAGTGGATCAGCTCTGGGTTGTGCGTGCCGGGACCGGAAGGCGCGAGATGGCTATATTTCGGAGGGAAATACGCGACCATGGCAGCGTGAGTTCCAGCGTCGTTGAGGAAGCGTTTGCTGCCGACGACGGCACCACCGTGATCCGAGTAGTAGAAGATGATTGTGTCGTCGGCGAGCCCGTCTGCTTCGAGTTCAGCGAGGACCTTACCGATGGCTGCATCGGCGCGGTTGACGCAGTCCTGGTAACGGGCGATGTCATCACGGACGACGGCGGTATCCGGGAGATAAGCCGGTACGCGAACGAATTCAGGTTCGGTCTGAAGTGGAAGATGTTGAAAAATCCGAGACTCGTGTGATTCAAAAATATTGAACACTGAGAAAAACGGCTGGTCGGACGAGCGGTTCCGCCAATGTGCGGTTTTACTACTCTCGTCCCATACATCTTTCCATGACGTGGATGTGTTGTAATCGGTTTTGTCGTTGTTGGTGCAGTAGTAGCCTGCCTCGCGGAGTGCTGCGGGGAAGAATCTTACATCTGGCGGCAAGGGGCGTTCGCTACGCATGTGCTGCGTGCCGAGGCTGCTGGCGTAAACGCCAGTGATGATCGTGCTGCGAGAAGGAGCGCAGATTGGCGCGGTGTAGACGTGATCGAACACGATGCCCTTTTTTGCAAGTCGGTCGATGTTAGGAGTGCGCGCGAGCGTGTTGCCATAAGCGCCTAGATATTCAGGTGAATTATCCTCGCTGACGACCCACAGAATGTTCGGGCGGTCTGCGGCGACTGCGAGGTCGGCAAACAGGAGAGAAACAATTACGCCGAGCACTAGTCTCATATCAGGGATCCCGAAAAGAAATGAAAAGCCACAACCGATTTCACTCGGATTCTTAAAACTTTGGCAGATCGATAGAATAATCAAACAGACGTTGAAGTTTGCGAAGAATTCGCAATGCACTTTACAGGCCAGATGCCCAACTTGACAAGCCGCTTGCGGCCTGAGAAGCTTGGGCACTTCGCTGGCCCGGTCTGCGATAGCAACCTGCTCAACTGGCTAGGCAGTGTTGGTTTCTAATTTTGATGCTTGGTGTCACGAGGATTTCTGCTCGACTGATTTGATTCTGTCGACCGCGACCCAGACGGCCCGGCCAGCAGTGTGGCGATCGAGTAAATAAGGCTCATCCGACGGAAGTGTGCGCGGAGCTTGATGTCGTCGAAAGTGCGATGCATGGATGAAAAAGCGTGGACATGCCATCCTTCAAAGAGATTTCTCACGTCGACTTTGAAAGAACGCACATGTCCACCACCCTGTTGTATCAGTCCTTCGGCATTCGTGGCTACCAGCAGATTCGAATCGAGTTCAACGCTGGCGTCACGCGGTTCCATGTCGCCCCTGATGAAAAGTCGATCTGCTGTCCTTCGTGCGGGAGCAACAACGTGATCCGACGAGGCGTCAAACAACGCGAATTCAGGGCCTCGCCGATCGGCTTGAAACAGACCGTCGTCGTTGCCACCTTGCCTCGGGTGCAGTGCCGCGATTGCGGGGTCGTTCGGCAGATCCAGGTCCGCTTTGCCGATGCGCGTCGAAGCTACACCAAAGACTGGGCCAAGTACGCATTGCAACTAACTCGCAGCATGACGATCAAGGACGTTGCTGATCTTCTGCGCGTCACCTGGGACGTGATCAAGGAAATCAAGAAGAACGATCTCAGGCGGCGCTTCGCCAATCCTTCCTTGAAAGACGTTCAGCGGATCGCCATCGACGAGATCTGCATCGGCAAAGGGCATCGCTACGTGACACTGGTGATGAATCTGGACAGCGGTGCGATCATCTACGTGGGAGACGGGAAATCGGCTGAATCGTTGGTCCCCTTTTGGAAACGACTGGGGCGTCGGCGGCATCGAATCGAAGCGGTGGCGATGGACATGTCCTCAGCCTACATCTCTGCGGTAAGAGGAAATCTTCCAAAAGCCGACATCGTCTTCGATCGCTTTCATGTGGTGAAGCTGATGAACGAAAAGTTGACCACATTGCGTCGGCAACTGTACCGCGAGGCAACGGTCGACGAGAAATCCGTGCTCAAGGGGAGCCGTTGGTTACTGCTGAAGAACCCCGAGAATCTGAGCGAGGATCGGGACGAGAAGGCTCACCTGGCCGCCGCGCTCGAACTCAACGAACCGCTAGCCATGGGATACTATCTCAAAGAGGAGTTGCGTTTGTTTTGGGCGGAAACATTTCGTTGGCCCGCGCAGTTGTTCCTGCGGTCTTGGTGCCAGCGAGCGATCGCGACAGGACTGTCGCCACTGAAGACGATGGCCAAAACACTGACGCGACTGGAGCACGGACTGTTGAGCTATTTCGATCACCGAATTTCTTCCGGGCCGATGGAGGGAACCAACAACAAAATCAAGACAGTCCAAAGGCAATCCTATGGCATTCGTGATCGCGAATACTTCGAACTGCTCCTCTACTCGCTCCATCAGACAAAGTACGCTCTAGTCGGATGAGCCGTAAATAACGTGCTCGGCTGCGATGGAAAGGTTGACTGGAGGCTAAGAGGGAATGGAAACCCAACCTCTCGAGTAAATTATTGCCAAAGACCCTACATGGACTTTTGCCTTCAGAGTGTCAGCTCAATAACCACAATCTGTGAAATGCGTTTTTGCTCCGGCCCCTTCAAGTGAATATCGATACTTATGTATCTCATTGACATTACCCGACTTGTCCTGACGGCAACTGGATTGGCAAGCCTTCTTGTTGTTTCATGTTCGCTTGCAAACGCTGCGGACAAGCCTAACGTGATTCTGATCGTGGCGGATGACCAGGGGTATGGCGACATGTCGTGTCATGGCAATCCCATATTGAAAACTCCTAACATGGACAGACTCTTTATAAAGAGCGTGCGACTGACTGACTTTCACGTCGCGCCGATGTGCTCGCCAACTCGTGGGCAACTGATGACCGGACGCGACGCGATGAAGAATGGATGCACGGCCGTGTGTCAGGGGCGATCAATGATGCGCGCCGATATTCCGACCATGGCCGACTTCTTTGCGGGATCGGGATACGACACGGGGCACTTCGGCAAGTGGCACATGGGCGACAGTAATCCGCATCGACCGCAGGATCGAGGGTTTCAGGAAACGCTTCATCATCGTGCGTGGGGAATCACGTCACTCGCTGATTACTGGAGCAACAGCTACTTCGATCCGGTTTTGAATCACAACGGTGTTGATAAGAAGATCGAAGGCTATTGCACTGACATCTTCTTCGATTACGCAATGGAGTGGATCGATCGCAAATCGAAAGTTAACGACGACAAGCCGTTCTTTGTCTACCTACCGACGAATGCGCCGCACGTGCCAGACGTGTGCGATGACAAATATTCCGGTCCCTACGTCGGCGAGCACGACGGTAAGAACATTCCCAGCAAGTTCTTTGGGATGATTGCGAACCTCGACGAAAACCTTGGTCGGCTGGAAGAGTTTCTAAAAGGTCGCGGACTGCGAGATGACACGCTGCTGATCTACATGTCGGACAACGGTACGCAGAGCAACGAAGCGAAGGAATTATTCAACGCTGGCATGAGGGACAAGAAGAGGAGCGTGTTTGAAGGCGGTCATCGCGTGCCTTGCTTCGTTCGTTGGCCGAACGGAAAGCTGATTCAAGGTGGCGACGTGAATGAGCTGACTCAGGTGCAAGACCTGTTGCCGACGCTGATCGAACTTTGTGGTTTACAGGAGGTAAACTTCCCGTTTGACGACAGTGTGGAATCGCAAGCTCGAGGCTTATGCCACTTTGACGGATCCAGCCTTGCCGGTTTGCTAAAAGGAACGTCGAACGAACTGCCTGACCGCAAGATTGTCATTCAATACGGCGTCTCTGGCGCAAAATGGGGCTCCGCCGTTGCACTCTGGGACAAGTGGAGACTTGTCGGCCCCGGAATGCTCTACAACATCGCCACCGATCCACATCAGGACCACAACGTTGCTGATCGGCATCCTGAAATCGCTAAAGCCATGGAGGAACATTATGACCGGTGGCACGCCGAAGCGAAGCTGTTGCACGACATACCTCGATGGATCAAAGTTGGCACTCAGCAGCAAAATCCAATGATGCTGTACGCGCAGGACTGGGTGGGCGATTACTGCGACAGCCGCAGTGGACTTACGAAAGGTACAGCGGTCGGATATTGGAATGTCGATGCTGCCAAAGCTGGCATATACGAACTGGAATTTCGTCGCTGGCCTGCGGAATCTAAATTGCCGCTGAATGTCGGATACGGTCTGGACTTCAAACAGGGCCAAAAAGGGCAGCGTCCCGTTGTGGCCGCCAATCTGCAGATTGGCGGCGCGAACTACACCCTCGACTGCATTGCCGAAGAGACCCACGTAACTTTTCGCGTCAACCTGAAGGTCGGCCAACAGCGATTGAGTACGCGTTTGCTCGATGCGAGCGATCAGACGCTTTGCAGCGCGATGTACGTCAAGCTGACCCGGCTGCCTGATTCGGTAAAAGTCGAACTGACTCCGGAGTCAGTTCGAAAACCAAAAGACACTGCTCACGCCGCATCACCATTCCCGAATCCAAGTCCGGCGAGACCAGTGACGCTCGCCAAAGACGACATCCTTATGGCTGATTTCGAGGGAAAGGACTTTGGCGACTGGGAAGCAACGGGTGACGCATTCACGTCTGGACCGACTGAGGCCAAGAGCCGTATTGTCGGCTTTCAGGGACACGGCGTTCTGGACACATTCATTGCCAATGGCAGCGACAGGCCAACCGGCACACTGACGTCCCCGGAATTCACAATCGATCGCAAGCAAATCAACATTCTGATCGGCGGCGGAAAGACACCAGACAAGACGTGCGTGAATCTGCTGGTTGACGGTAAGCCCGTACGAACGGCGATCGGCAGCGCGACCAAAAATGCAGCCAATCAGAAGATCCTGCGATGGGTCATTTGGGACGTGTCTGAACTTGAAGGCATGTCGGCTCGCATCCAGATCGTCGACCAGCATTCAGGTGAGTGGGGCCACATCGTTGTCGACCAAATCTACCGATCGAATCAGAAGCCAAGTGCAGAATCCAAATGATTGACGTGAAGCCTCACGGTCGAGGAGATCGTGCGGCTTTTAAGTGCTTGTTTTGTCTGCGTTTAGGGAATTTTGTTGAAGGCGGTCGATCTGCATCAGCGTCTGGGCGAGAACCAGTATGCCTGTCTCGGCGCGGGCGCGGCGAAGATCCTAACGGCGATACGCTCACAGTGACTCCGCAAATCGTGATTGACGCGACATACGAAGGCGACATGATGGCAGCGGCAGGAATTCCATTCCGCACCGGTCGCGAGGCACGATCGGAATACCACGAATCATTGGCTTCCGAATCGGCCGATGGTCAATTGCAAGGCTACAACTTTCGATTGTGCATGACGCAAAAGGAAGACAACCGAGTTCCCATTCCCGTTCCCCAAAACTATAACCGCAATGACTATGTTGGGGTAATTCCGCTGGTCGAATCAGGTGTCATCAAGTCAGCTTTCGGCTATCCCGGACAGCCGTTTCTGTTGAAGGCCCATCTGCCGGTGATGCCTAACGGCAAACATGACATCAACGATGTTTCCAAAGGTGCCGTTCGACTTTCAAGGCCCGGAAAGCATCTGGATTATCCCAATGGTGATCTCGCGACGCGCCGACGCATCGAACGGGAACACCTTGATTGGCAACTGGGACTGATCCATTTCGCTCAAACGGATGGCTCGCTACCGGACGCATTTCGAGCCGAGGCCGCGACTTGGGGATTGTGTCGCGATGAGTTTACTGAGTCGGGAAACATCCCTGAGCAAATTTACGTTCGAGAAGCTCGCCGTATGGTTGGCAAATACGTCTACACAGAGAACGACACCGAATACGCGGCAAATGATGCTCGCGCGAAGCGTCACGACGATGCGATCGCGGTGGGAGAATACAGCCATAATTGTCACGGCACGGATCACGAAGGTCCGATGATCGGAGGACGACACATGGGCGAGTTCTACAAGGGTGTCGCGCCCTATCAAATTCCGTACGGTGTTTTGATTCCGCGAACAATGAACAATCTGTTGGTGCCCTGCGCCTGCAGTTCAAGTCATGTTGGTTTCTGCGCATTGCGACTGGAACCGATTTGGATGTCGCTTGGTGAAGCTGCCGGTCTGGCCACAAATCAGGCGATTGCACGCCGCATCTCGGTGCAGCAACTTGATGTCCTATCCTTGCAGCGAAAGCTCTGGGATACGGGGGCAGCCACAATCCACGTGAGCGATGTTTCCCCGCAACACAAAGACTTCGTCGCCGTGCAATGGTGGGGGAGCGTTCGCGGTCTGCACGGAATCGAGCCCGCACCAAAGAATCCCGGCGAACGTGGAGCTCATATTGTCAGCCAGTATTTTGAAGCCTTTCCCGGACACGCCGTTCAGTTGGAAAAGGTCTTGGGTTCGGAAGTCGCCGATCACTGGCGAAACATTGCAAGAGGCCAGCACCTACCGCTCGAACAACTACCATCAGCCGACCGCCAAACGACTCGCGGTCAGTGGATTCGCGCCGCCTATGATGCGGCACATTCACCCGTTGGCGAGTAGCATTTCGGAAAAAGAGCATCAGGAAAAGGCTGCGACGCGCTGCCGCCGCCCCTTCACTTAATTGCTGCGGCACCGCTTCCTCCCTTTCTCGCTTCACGCACAATTTTCCATGGTGACCAGTTGACGAGGTCCGAATGATCGTGATTTGCGGAATGACCAATACCATCTCGCGTCTAGGAACTAAATGATGGTAGGATGAATCGCGGTTGAGACCGAACGGCTTGTACGCGAACTATTGCTGCGGACTATGAAAATGAATCGAAGCGGATGCTTAATCGTCACCGTCATCACACTGTTGGCCTTTGAATTGCTTACCGCGCATGCGGCACTGAGACAGCAGCCACCGTATCCGCAAAGTTCGGTGATCAAACGTGTCGAGTTTGACTTCGCGACGCACCGCAGACTTGCGCCCGGCAGCGACAACTGGCCAGTGACTTGGGCGGACGATGGACATCTATACACAGCATGGGGTGATGGTGGCGGATTCGGCGGGACGAATAGTGAAGGACGAGTCAAGCTTGGTGTCGCTCGGATTGACGGGAATGTAGAAGGCTACTCTGGCATCAACATCTGGGGAGGATTCAAGCCGCAGAAACCTCCTCAGTTTGACGGTAAGAGCTACGGTATCATAAGTGTGGACGGTGTGCTCTACATGTGGGTTGCTGCACAACCGGCCAGACACATGGAGTCGAGCGCGATCGCCCAGTCCACTGACCATGGAATGCACTGGAAGCTCGCAGACTGGAAATACACGTTTGAAGACGAATTATCTGTGCCGACGTTCTTGAATTTCGGTCAGGACAACTCGGGTGCTCGAGACGAGTATGTCTACAGCTATCTGATCGAACCGACATGGGGACCAGGCACGTTACCTCAGACGGAGCATGGCTTCGACGTTCACAAACCAGGACGCATTCATCTTACGCGCGTTCCGAAGGAATTGGTCTTCCAACGCGATCGTCATCAGTTCTTTGCTGGCTTCGCGACAGACGGATCGGCGACATGGTCGAGCAACATCGAAGCCAAACAACCGGTTTTCGAGGACTCCAACGGCGTTGGCTGGAATGTGAGCGTCTCCTACAATGCTGGTCTGAGACGCTACATCCTCTGTACAGAACACTCGCAATCGCATGCGGGACAGCTTGGCATGTTCGATGCGTCTGAGCCTTGGGGGCCGTGGACAACTGTCGCCTATGAAAACTCATGGGGTGAAGGACAGATCGAGACTTCTGCCTTCTTTTGGAACTTTACACAGAAATGGATAAGTGCGGATGGAGCCAAGTTCACGATGATCTTCAGTGGCAAGAACTCGAATGATTCGTGGAACACGATTGACGGCAGATTCATACTTCCAGCCCCGGATTTACAGTGAGCACAATGAAGTATCCCAGTCGAATCATGATTTCGCTCGCAGCGTCACTGTTGGTCATTGGATCGGTCTGCGCGAAAGATCGACCGAACGTGGTCGTGCTGTTGATGGATGATCTCGGTTATGGCGACTTAAGTTGTTATGGCGCAACGAAGGTTAAGACGCCCAATGTCGATCAGCTTGCCGCGGCAGGCAGACGCTTCACCGATGCACACTCGCCTGCGTCTGTTTGTACGCCATCGCGTTACAACTTGTTGACAGGACGATATGCGTGGAGAACGTGGAACGGTTCTTCAACTCTGTGGGCAAATGACCCGCTTTTGATCGATCCGGACCGCTTCACGATCGCCGACCTTTTTCAGACTCAAGGTTACTCAACGGCATGCATCGGGAAATGGCATTTGGGTTTTGGTGATCGCAACCAGCCGGGATGGGATGACATCCTTGGCCCCGATTACAACCTGCCGCTCAAGCCCGGGCCGAATGATGTTGGTTTTGAATACTTTTGGGGTTTCCCACACGTCGGACAATTCCCACACATCATCATTGAGAATGACCGAGTCCTGAATCTCGATCCGAATCATCCTCTGAAGATCACGCCAGATAAACGAGCGGGGTTTGAGAAAGATTACCTGCGCCGTCCGCGATCCGGACTGGCGGCTGCTTTGGGGCAGTCTGGTCCCGACGAAATGTTCTACAAGCACAAAGATCTGTCCGACATGCTGACTGATCGGGCCGTTCGTTGGATTGAAGAGTACGAGTCAGACCAACCCTTCTTTCTCTATGTCGCTCACCGCAACATCCACGCTCCAATTATCCCTGCCAAACGATTTCGTGAAACCAGTGAGATCGGTCCGCGTGGGGATTTCATTGCTGAAATGGATTGGTCGGTTGGTCAGGTCGTTGATGCGTTGCAACGTAAACAAGTGTTGGAGAACACGCTGTTACTCTTGACCAGCGACAATGGCGGAGTCGTCAGGTACCAACCAATTGAGTATGCGGCGGACCATGGCCACCTAATAAACGGCCCCTTGCGCGGTCAGAAAACGACGGTCTATGAAGGCGGTCATCGCATACCGTTTATCGCCCGCTGGCCAAAGATGATCAAAGCCGGATCAACCAGCGATGAGATGATTGCGCTCACCGATATGTTGGCCACGTTCAGTGACTATTTCGAGTTTGAATTGCCGGACGACGCCGGTGAAGACAGTTTCAGTGTATTGACTGCATTGCTTGATGTTCCTTCGAGTCGTCCGAGGCGCAACGTTCTTGTGAACGATTCCTTTTCGTCGCTGTTCTCGATTCGGCAAGGACCATGGAAATTGATTTTGGGGCAAGACGGTGGAGGCGCCGGTGAGTTGCCTCACTTGGACGCAGAACAACCAGCTGTGCAACTCTATCATCTCGGTCGAGACATTGCCGAGAAAGACAATCTCTCAAAGCTGCATCCAGATCGAGTGGCGCAGTTAACAGCGCTATTGGAACAGATCCGTCGCACCGGTCGAAGCCATTGATCCGCTTTCATTTTTTCTCGTACGCATCTGGTGCGAAAAGCGGTACGAGCCGTCCGGTTGCGTGTGGTCATGAACGGGTTCTCGTATCTTAGATCGTGCGGGCAAATTTGCATCAAGTCTTGATGCAAGTCATGTAAGAACGGTAGGTACTGTTAATCAGCCAGAATCAATGAATCACGGAGAGTAATCGCGTTCTGTACAGCTTTCGCAAGCGCCGGATGGTTAGTGTCACCGGTTGAAACTCGCTGCAGCATACAAACCGTCTGCCTGCGAGGGGCGAACTAAACGCGATTCGGAAATTCCCGCGTTCCCGATGGCATGGACCTTCCTTGAGCAAAGTTCCTTGAGCACCAACGCTAGGGACGGCACCGTGAGGATCGACTCGCACGACGTCCAGCGAGTTGCGCTCAGAGATGGAGGCGGCATTAACGAGGGACCAATCGAAAATCCGTTGAAGGGACTTGTTCTCTATCGGTGACAACATGAACGCTTTCCGTGCAGTAGTCGGTTGCGTTGATTGTCGAAATTGTCGGGCCTGAGAACAATGGCGAACAATTAGCTGGCTGATACGAGTGACGTTTCAATTTTACATCCAGGGAGTTTTCAATGAAAATCATCAAAGTGTTTTTTGCCATGTCGATCGTCGCATTGTCTTTCGGTTTCGCGACGGCTCAGGACTTACAGCAGCAGCGGCGTCCACGAATTTCGTTCAACGAAGTTCTCCGGCGTGAAGACGGGAACAAGGACGAAAAAGTGACGAAAGAGGAATTCAAGGGCCCCGAGCGACTGTTCAAGCGATTTGATCGCAATAGCGATGACCTACTTACCAAGGAAGATTTCGCCGGTGCACCTGCGGGGCGTGGTCAACAGGGCGCTGGTCAAAACGCTCCTGCTGATGTCACCGTGCTACGCGATGTCGTATTCGGCAAAGGCGGCGGTCGAGACCTGACGATGCACATTGTGCTGCCCAAGGAACAGTCGGATTCGCCGATGCCTGTTTATGTTTGGATTCACGGTGGTGGCTGGCAGGGCGGTACGAAGGATGGCGGTGTCGGGAAGGTCGTGCCGATGGTTCGAGAAGGTTTCGTTGGAGCGACGATTGAGTATCGGCTTACCGGGGAAGCTCCATTCCCGGCTCAAATCGAGGACTGCAAGTGCGCAATTCGTTACCTGCGAGCGCACGCGAAAAAGTACGATCTCGATCCCAAACGAATTGCAGTTGGCGGCAGTTCGGCAGGAGGGCACCTCGTCGCGCTGATGGGAACATCGGGGGGCGTGAAAGAGTTTGAGGGCGACGGAGGTTGGGCGGATCAGTCCAGCGATGTTCAGGCTGTCGTTGATTTTTATGGGCCGACAGACTTCAAAGCCTTCGTGACGACAGCCGGATATGAACATCACAACAAAGCGAACTCGCCCGAATCGAAATTGCTCGGCGGTGGCGTGGTGCTTCAAAACGAAGCCGGCATCAAGCGAGTCAACCCGATCACTTATGTCGACAAAGCGGACCCTCCCTTCCTGATCATTCACGGAACCGATGACCGAACCGTGCCGCCAAATCAAAGCGAAGCGATGGACAAGGCATTGAAATCAGTCAAAGTGGAATCGACGCTGCACATGATCAAAGGTGCCGGGCACGGTGGTCCAGAATTTGCCAAGCGGGAAATCGCCGAGATGCAACGAGAATTCCTTTTGAAATACATGAAGCCCAAGTGATGTAAAAGGGCAACGGCGCGTCAAATTATGTCCTAAGGTTGAGCAGCGCTGCAGTCAATGCAGGACTTCATCAGTTTTGTCGTCATAATTCGTTCAACGTGACCATTCAGACTCGTTCATCCTTTGGAATTGATGCCGCAGCCGTCGTGGATTCGGCGCCGTCTGTGGCATTGGCTGATGTGATCGCGGCCTTGTCCTACGCTCTGGACATCACCGAAGGCCAGCCGGAAGGCCACTGGACCAAGAGCTGTTTGATAGCGATGAAGATCGCGGAAATTATCGATCTTCCCTCTACAGACCGTTCAGCATTGTTCTACGGAGCGCTCTTGAAGGACTCAGGCTGTAGCAGCAATGCGGCCAAGGTGTGTTCGCTCTTTGGAGCAGACGACCGCGAAATCAAGCAGTCGTTCAAGATCAATGATCTGCGGAACAAGAGTGCTGCGCTCAGCTACATGGTGCGAAATGTCGCGCCTGATCGCACTCCTCTTGCGCGAGCAGCGAAGCTCGTCTCATTGATTGGTCAGCCTTCTGCAGGAACTGAGTTGATCAAGACACGTTGTTCGCGCGGGGCCGACATTGCAAGGAAACTTGGGTTCAGTGAACAGGCCGCTGCCGCAGTCCGTGCGCTGGACGAACATTGGGACGGACGCGGCGAACCCTATGGACTCAAGGGTGAAGAGATCCCATTGCTTGGCCGCATTGCCTGTCTCGCACAAACCGTCGAAGTCTACTTTAATAGCTACGGCTTAGCGGCTGCACTTGATGTCGCCCGTGAGCGATCAGGCAAATGGTTCGACCCAGACCCCGTCAGTGCCCTGTTGTCATTTCGAGACGACCAGAGCTTTTGGGCTACGTTGGATCAACGTGACGTTCGCGATGCCCTTGCTCAATGCGAACCCGAAGAGCAGAGGATGTTCGTTGACGAAAACGTCCCTACCGGAAGAGGCAGCTTTCGCTGGACGAAGTCTTCGAGATCATGGGCAAAGAAGCAGGCCCGAAGATCTGCCCAGTCTCATACGAAGCACTGCGCATACACGTGGAATCCTGAGTTGAATCTCAGCGAACGATGTGGGAAGTATGTTGAGCTCGGAATCAACAAATCTACACAGCACTCGATGCCATGCGGAGCGTGTTGGTAGGCGGCGAAGCAATCAAGATGAAAGCGTGGGCGCCGGCGCAATTGCAGCCCGACGATTCTCGCTTGCGCTTGTTCACTTGGTTGCCCAAACACTGTGTTGCAGTTTCGATGAAACTGCCGGACGGTCGCGGCAGGTCATTGAGACTCAATAAGCCGTAACACAACATCCTCGCCAGACCATGGAGCGGTGAATTCACGAACACCTCTGCCCGATATCGCTGGGGCTTCGCGGATTGCTCCATCATGGCACCGCAACCACTGCACTCTCAAATCGCCGGACGCCTTTCGTAGGTCGATTGTTACCGCAGCGGTATAGTCACGATTTCTCGTTGCATGCTGCCCGGTTCCTTTGGCGTTCGGATGATAGACGAGAAATTCTTTGAACTGCCGGCGAGCCAGCTTTGGTGCGTCGATGCCGTGCTTAATTTTCGAATCCTGCACAAGTGAGTCATCCGCCTGAAAACTGCACAATTCGATGTTGTTGGAACCAAGGAATCTCGAAATGTGAATCACAGAGTCAAGCCCCGTAAGCTGCTGACCGAATCGGAGTTTTCGTATATCGACAAAAAACTCCCGTTTTCCGGTCTGTCGATATGGATGTACGCTGAGCCACCTTCCTCCGTAGTTGGCCGAGCCTCCTGATAAGAGCCAGGACCAGAAAAGTCGGCGCTGCCAATAACGCATGTCGCTCGGGTCGCGGTCCCGACCATGGTCCTGTTCGTAGCGGTCCTCACCAAGGAAGACTGGCTTTCCAAACTTTTCGAATTTCTTGAACTCTGTCGCACTCAAGTCATGTTCGTCTTCCAAATGGATATAGGTAGCCCATTCCTCTTCGGAAAACAGAAACCCTGCATTTCGGTTCGGCCCCGTCGAGCGCGGATGCTGCCATGGGTCATGCTTCCAGAGGTAGCTCCCTGCTTCGCGTACAAAGGCCGTGTTGCGAGGAAACCTTTCTCCATAGTGACAATCGTTGACGACCAACCAAAAAACTTGAGGGTAGGCAGCGTAACGGGCGACGAGATAGCGGAGGATTCGTTGCTTTTCCTGGCCCGACAGTCGATGCCAGAAGTCTTCTTCTGTCCCCATGTTTGCGCAAGCGGAAACAGAATCAGTTGCACGTAGATCTCGGGATGTTCGTTTAGCATCCACTCCAGACGCTCATCGGCGCGACGCATATTCTTGAGATTCAAACGATTGTGTTTCCCGTCGATGTTCTCGCCAAAAAGGTTATCCCAGGGGCCATTCGGATGTGTCAATAAATTGGTTCGCACAGAAGTGATGCCAACTGTTGACAAGTCACGGACATAGTCTCGGAAATCATCCGTCGGCACCTCATTTCCTCCATGGTCCTTGCCAAGCAAAAGAAAGTAGGCCGTGTCATTGAGATTGAGAAACCACCGTCCGTCTTCTGTCATCCAATGTCGCTGGTTCCGAGGATGAACAAGCAGGCGCCCTCTGAGATCAGAATCAGCTACGTCAAACTCGCCCGACTGAGCATTAAGCTGTGAATCATGTTCACTTTTGGTAGACCATCTCCAGTTGCCAACCTCATTCACATACACGCGAGCGCGCCAAGTTCCCTCCCCAACAAAAAATCCATCAACCGTCTTTGCAGCGGCAGCACCTGACGGAGGTGTAAAGGTTACTTTGACTGGAACATCAAAGGGGTTTGGCAGCTTGGAATCTGACCTGAGAGCTATCTCGAAAACGCCATGCTTCTTAGCGAATTTGCCATCTCGCGAGAAGTTGTTCACCTCATTGTTAGCTCCTTGTGCCACTGGCACCACAGTCGCCATCAATAAAATGACAATGCATGCTTTAAGCTGTTGAACAATCATGGTCTGGATGTGCCTTGTAAATAGAGCTGACAGAGCGCTCTGAATATTTGATGACTACTTGGACGGAAAACGTACGAGTTCGTTTCGCCACCGTTGTTGTGTTCGGTTGGCCGTAGCGACTGCGGTGAGTATTAATGCTATGAGCTTAAGGTAACTATTCACCCTTCGGCGGTAGCGGTGGCATGACGCCGGTTTTTGCGTAGCTGGCGAGGGCTTCCAAGATTGTATCGAGCGGTTGGTGGCCGCGGATTCGGAGCGTCCGAAGGACACTCATCAAGACCGACTGGGTCAACGCACCACGATCGCTGTGATTGCAGTAACTATTCTTGCGAATCATCACCGCCGGACGGATCGCGCGTTCTCCCGCGTTGTTGTCCGATGGAATGTCGTCGTACCACAAAAACGTCAGCAGCTCGCTGCCATACTTTTCCATCCGCTTGGACAGTCGATTCGCATCAGTGTGATCCCATGGTTCACTGCCGAGTTTTGCTAAACGCTGCTCCAACCGGCCAACTCTCAGATCGTAGTCCGACTCGACCATCGATGACTTTTGAGCCTGCAACTTCTTGGCATCACGGTACACACCAATCAAGCGACGCGAGAACGATTTCCACTGCGGATGATCACCATGCTTTTCGCTGACCGCAGCGGCATCGCGCAGCAGATGCGGCCAGCATTTCTGTTTGTCGGCGCATACGACCGCATCGTACGGCGACCAGAAATTGGTGATCAGCGTACCTTCGAACGCTTCGGTGAAAAACTTCTGCAATGCCGGCGAACCACGACTTCGATCGATCATGTAAAAGACGTTCTCGTCCCCCGCGAAGCACCACAACCAATGGGTCTTGCCGCTCACACGCCAACCCGTCTCATCGGCGTGCAACTTACTGCTTTCCAAGCTCTCGCGATGAATTTGCTCGTACCAAGCGAACATCAGGTCCGCCAGGCGATGCCACATCTGGACCAAACCGCCGGGCGTGACCTTCATTCGCAGGTGAAAGTTGAAGGTGTCGGCGATCTGGCTGATCGTCAAGCCTTGAAGAAAGTGCAGCATCGCCGAGAGAACCAGCGTGCGATTGCCCAGCGTGCAACGCGGCAAGACATCGGGCAGCTTTGGCTCGACACGCTTGTCGCACGCAGGGCAGTAGTCGCGGTGGATCGTATCTTCTGTGATGACCGGCTTGAGATCTTCTGGGATGTCTTCGCTGCGGCGTGTTCGCGTCTGACCGGTTCGCGTGAGCTTGCCGCCACAGTCCGGGCAACTCTCGCACTGTTGATCGCGAGTGCGATCGGGCTCAGGCAAGGGAGGCCGGGTGCGTCCGGCATGGCCAGGCTGACCACCACGTTTTCGCTTCTTGCCTTTGGGTGTCTTCGGTTTGGAAACCGGCTTTTCGTACGGCGGTATCGTCGACGATGGCGTGTTGGGCCCGCCCGCCTGACTCGATTGAGCGATTCGCTGCTGCAAGGCGAGCAACGTAAACGCGGTACATTCAGGGTCACGGCCAGCAAAGTCACGAGCTTCGGCTTCGCTAAGCTGATTACTCAACAGCTTGTCGATCAGCGAGGCGTTGACCGGCGGCTCAACAACGGCGGTGGGGTCGGTTCCATCCATGGCAACACAACAGAACGCAAACTACGATTTCAACCAAGATCAATTCCAACAGGCTGAATAGTTACAGCTTAAGTATAGTCGCTCTGCGGTAGCCCATGATTGGTGGACTCCAGAATGATGAATTAGGCGATAAGTTTGTTGAAGTAGTTTTCTTCGAATTCGTTTGGTGATTTGTATCTGAGTGTCTGGTGGATTCTCTTTGAGTTGTAGAATCCTTCGATGTATTCGAAGACGCCCAGGCGTGCTTCTTCAATATCGGCGAAGTCTTCGAAGTTTGTCCACTCGTGCTTCAGGGACCAGAAGAATCGTTCCATCACGGCGTTGTCGTAACAGCATCCCGTACGGCTCATGGAACACGTGATGCTCATGGTTTTCAGCACGTGTTGGTATTCGTCGCTGGTGTACTGGCAGCCACGATCGCTGTGATGAAGCAGCTTGTCAGTCTCTGGCTGTCGAGCTTCAATGGCTTTCCGCAGAGCCTCGCTGAACAGCGGTGTGGCGAGGCTTTCGGAGATCGCCCAGCCGACCACTTTTCGACTGAACAGATCCAGCACGACGGCCAGATAAACCCAGCCACCGTCCACTGCAAGGTACGTGATGTCGGTGACCCATTTTCTGTTGGGAGCATCGGCATAGAAGTCCTGGTCAAGAATGTTGTCGGCAGGTTTCTTTGATTCATCGGATCGTGTCGTGGTCGGTGTGAAGCTCTTCGAAACTCTGCTTTTCAGGCCCATTTCCTTCATGGCTTTGGCAACTGTGTTGCGGCAGGCGGATTCACTGGCGTCGTCTTCATTCATTAGATTTGCGATCTTGTAGCTGCCGTAGATGTGGTTCGATTCGTCGTGAAGTTTCTTCACCTGCTGTCGAATCGTCTGGGTGCGTTGAGCGCGTTTGCTCACGCGTTGCAGCAGCGATTTGTAGTAGCCGCTGGTGCTGACGTTGAAACTTTTGGACATGGCTATGATGGGAAACATGTCGCGATGCTTTGTGATCCAGGCGTACTTCACTGCGACTCTTTCGCAAAATACGCCGTCGTTTTTTTTAGGATTTCGCGTTCCAGCTCAGCCGTTTGCAGCTGCTTGCGAAGCCGCTTAATTTCGGCCTGCAGTTCCGAGACAGATGCCTCCTCACCGCACGGTTCGGGCTCAGGAGCCAGCTTCTCATGCCACTCACGAAGGCTTCGTGGCGACACATTCACAGCTTCAGCGGCCGCCTTGAACGAATAGCCCTGCTTCACAACAAGATCCACGGCACTCTGCTTGAACTCCACCGTAAACACACGACGCGATCGTTTCGATTTCTTGGACATTTAGCTCTCCGGAATGAATTCTGAGGAATCATTTCGGAGTCCACCAGTCATGGGATACCGCACTCCAAAGCGTCAAGCGACTCGCCAAATCAGCATCCGAAACCGCACGTGATGCACTGAAGCACCCCCACCCCCCCAAGGATCATCGCAGGCGGTTTCCAATTCTGAACAATGATCAGTATTCTGTTTGTGATGTCAGCTACGTTCGGCCGCCGGCGAATCCTGTCGATATGGCGAGTACTTTGAAGCCGGTGAGAGCTTCGCTCCGGAGTAAATGTTTTGAGATTTCAATTTGCTTCGATTTTCATGTTGGTGATCTGTTTTGAATCCGTTTCGGTTGGCGCAAACGATCGCCCGCGTTTGTTCGTGCTGACGGATATCGGCGGTGACCCGGATGACCAACAGTCGCTCATACGGTTGATGGTTTACTGCAACGAGTTTCAGGTCGAAGGGCTCGTCGCTTCCGCGTCGGGGACTCCCGGGGAGTTAAAGGTTGCGACCACAAAGCCCGAGTTGATTCGCGAAATCGTGTCGGCCTACGGAAACGTTCGCGAAAATCTTGCTCGGCATGCCAAAGGCTGGCCCGAAACCAAGTCGCTTCTCGATGTTATCCGGTCCGGCAATCCGCAACGTGGATTGGAATATATCGGAAAAGGACACGACACTGAGGGGTCAACATTTCTGATCGAGCGCATCGACGCGGGGTCAATCGACCAACCGTTGAATATCACGATCTGGGGCGGTCAAACCGATTTTGCGCAGGCGCTTTGGCGAGTGCGACAGGACCGCGGCGCGGATGGCTTGGCTGAATTCGTCAAGCGTTTTCGAGTGTACGACATCGCTGATCAAGACGGCATTGCCGACTGGATGCTGTCCGAGTTTCCGGGGATGTACTACATCCTCAGCAAGGCGAAGACGGGAACGGACAAGAGAAACGCTTCGTTTCGCGGTATGTACCTGACCGGCGACGAAGCGCTGACGTCACGCGAGTGGATCGAGGCGAACGTGCGCTCGACCGGACCACTTGGAGTACTGTACCCAACTAGAACGTGGACCAGCCCCAATCCGCATGGCTGCATGAAAGAAGGCGATACACCGTCGTGGTTCTTCTTTCTCCCTCGAGGCCACAACGACCCGACCGATCCGTCAAAGGCCGGCTGGGGAGGACAATTTGGTCGGGCGGCGGATGGTTCGTATCGTGACGATCAGACTAAAATGGACCACCGTGAGACTGTCAGCCGCTGGCGGTCCGAGTTTCAAAAAGACTTTGCACTGCGCATGTCGTGGAGCAGGAACAAGTGAATGGCAAGCATGATGAAAGCACTCTTTACTCTATTCATTGCCACCGCGTGGCTTACGCCGAGCCTCGCTTATGCTCAGGCGTCGCATCACAGCGTTGTTCACGATACCAAGACGCTCCCCAGCGAAATCCTTGGCGGTGAACGAAACTATGCGATCTATTTGCCGCCCAGCTATCAGACGTCGCAGCGAAGTTATCCCGTGCTGTATTTGTTGCACGGTGGCGGGGATGATCAAACCGGCTGGGTGCAATTCGGCGAAGTTCAGCATATCGCGGACAAAGCAATCGCTAATGGGACAGCGACGCCGATGGTCATCGTTATGCCGGACGCGAACACGGGTCGCCGAGGTTACTTCAATGACATTCGTGGTGGCTGGAACTACGAGGACTTTTTCTTCAAGGAATTCATTCCGTACATCGAAAAAAACTATCGCGTCAAATCCGACAAACGCTATCGCGCAGTGGCGGGCCTATCGATGGGCGGAGGCGGGTCGTTCATGTACGCTCTGCATCACCCCGAAGTGTTTTCGTCCGCCTGCCCGCTCAGTGCCAGCACGGGCCCTCTGAATCTAGATGACGCCAAGCGGCGCTATAATCGACCTCGACGCAACGAGCCAGATGTGAAGGTTGAGCCTGTCGCGGACGAGAAGATCGATGAGTATTTGCAGCAGCACAGCGCACTGAAACTCGTTGAGAATTTGCCCGCCGACGACATCAAGAGCGTTCGCTGGTACATCGACTGCGGTGACGACGACTTTTTGTACGAAGGCAATTCGTTGGTTCACATCGCGATGCGGAAACGCGAAATCCCCCACGAATATCGAGTTCGCGATGGCGGTCACCGTTGGAGCTACTGGCGTTCCGCGCTTCCGACCGTGCTGAGCTTTGTCTCAGAGTCATTTCACCAGAATTAGGAAGACGGTCTAGCGTCGATGATCTGATCGAACCTGAACGCCTCGAAGGCAAAGCTGTCTTTGGGGCCCGGTGGCTCATCCGGGCTCGCGCAGACGAGATTATTTGGCTGGTCGTAATTTGGCAAGAATCACTTGGTTGTTCTCGCCTTTTCGCTGCCCATGGGCGACGCGTCCTTCTGCGACGGTGATCCATATTTCGTTGTCGTTGATCTGGCAGATTCCGGAGTTGCCAAGAGTTGCGTGATTCTCTGGCACGACGATCTGTTCGGTGTCCTTTAACGCAACCAGCCGCTCTGGATCAATTTGGGCGATGAACAAGGGTGCTCGATGGCGCATGATGTGGTCGTTTCCGGCTCCGCGGCGCGTGTAAACGAGATACAGTCGTCCGCCAATCGTGGCCCAGTGCTGTTGGGTGTTGTAGCTGCCCAGTTCGCTGCCGCTGTCGAATTTCCACGGAACGTGATCGGTGAAGTTGATTCCATCCGAACTGCGAGCAACCCATGCGCCGTCATCAGCCCGCATGGTTAGATAATACGCGTCGTCAAATTCAACCACCGACGGTTCGTACAAACCACGACGAGTTGGCACCGAGTGTTCCGAACCATGATCGATGTATCGAAGCGTCGTGCCGTCGAAACTGCACCTCGCCACAACCGAAGTGTAGTTACGTTTGCTTTGGCTTCGCTGATACCGAACGGGCAACAGCACAATTCCGTCATCCAGAACAGCCTGTTGATGGCAGCCTGCGTTGGGTGCGAAGATCGGATGCCCCCCGCGATCTTGCTTGGGCATGTTCATGACTTGCAGAGGGCCGAACTCCCGCGACTCCGGATCAAAAACGCAATACGACACCTTCTCGCGAAGAATGTCTTCTTTCGAGCCATCGGCGAAATTAAACGTTTTTCCGGTGATCAATACTTTCCCGGACTGTGCGTGCCAGATCGGACACAGGTCACCAGCAACGACTTCGTATCCATCATCGTTGCGTATTCGACGCAGTGACGGAATGGATACTGGATCAGTCCACGTGTCCGCCGGTGGATCGGCAAAGATGACGAACACATCGTGATAGCTGTGCGTTCCGACCTTTGCGGTGCGCGACATTGTGGTCAGGAATGACAATCCACTGGGTTGCGATATCGTGGCGGTCCGCGCTTGCGTCCAGTCCCAGTCAGCGTCACCTTCGACAATCACGGAACGGCGAATGGCCAGTTCCTCCGCAAAGGTGTCAACACTGGACCAGACTACGCTGAAGCAAACGAAGATTGTTAGCAATGCGATCGAGGAGGTCGTTGGCGAAAACCGCTGCATGGTTGGTCCTGTGGTGGTATGTCGGCGTAACGCTATTGCTTTGCTTCTATCCATTCGCGATTGAAGCGCGCCATGGTCAAATGTTTGTGGGCAAAACCATCATCTCCGCCGCGTTCGTATAGGCAGTAGATCGTTCCGTCCGTGGCCACAGCCAGATCAGAATATCCGCTAATTCCCGGCTGTAGCACACGTGAGACCGGCCACGTTTGGCAATCGTCTGTGCTGAGCCGAATGGTGACATTTTCGCGGTGACGAAATCGATTCTTTCCGTGAAAAGCGGGGTTCGACGAACTGTCCGGATTGCTGAAGATGAACGTTCCGTCGTTAGTCGCGAATGGTTTTGGTAGCTGGGCGATCGCCGCCATGCAGATCGGTTCAAAGAGCCCTTCATCGAATTTAATGACGGACCAATTGGTCACGCCATCGTCGCTGATTGATAGAGCGCGGCGGTAGTTTCGGTGCTCACTGCGGATGTTCAGCAAGACGCGATCATCGGAAAGCTGCGCCGCAATGGTTTCGCTGGGATTGATGAGCGGATCGGGATGCTCGCAGACGATGTCTCCGGTCATCCATGTCTTGCCGTGGTCGTCGCTGTAAATGACGGAGACCGCTGACGGGCGATGATGCTTCAGCTCCGTCGACATCCAAATGGGCACAAGCAATCGTCCGTTGCGCAGTTGAAGTCCGTGCCCCGGTCCCGTTGCAATCACCTTCCAATTGTAATGCTTCCGCAGCGTTTCAAGGTCCGACGTGATTTCGCGTGGCTTGCTAAACGTCACCGCGTCGTCGTCGCTAAACATGTAATAGACGGTGTGATAGTTGATACAGTACAAGAAATGGATTCGGCCCGATTCGCGGTCAACGATCGCCACGGCGTTATTCACCGTGTCTTTTCCGGAGTCTGCGACCCGCTGCGGTGGCGACCAAGTGCGACCACCGTTGGTGCTCCGCGTGAGCAGGATCTCGATGTCAGCCCAGTCGGACCGGCTCCCGCGTCGTGCTTCGCAGTAGGCAAGGACCGTTCCTGATTTTGTTACGACGACACCGGGAATACGAAATGTTTCGTATCCAGCCTGCTTCGCTGTGAAGAGGTCGGTCTTATCCAGAAATGGTTCCGCACCGCGAAGCGATGGCTGGCACAGTGCGCAGGCTGCAATAACAATAGAAATGACCCTCATTCGTTTTCCTCGTGTTGTTCCATAGGGAGCACTTCCAGTTGAATGTTGCGGAATCGGACTTCGGTTTTTCCGCCGCTGTGAAGTTGAAAAGCGATGATGCCTCGGTGGGCGCCCTCGGCGTCCTCCAAGTCGACACAGATCTTGCCGTTGATCTTTGTGGTGATGTGATGACCGGTGGCAATGACTTCGTACTTGTTCCAGTCGCCAAGCTGCACGTGCTGTTCGCCGGACTTGTCCCACAGCAACGCGCGTCCGTGTTCTTCATAGAGCTTACCCCACCAGCCCTTGCCCACATCCGCTTGGTAGCCACTGACTTCGCCATCGTGTGCCTTGCTACGAAATTGGATGCCGCTATTGCCAGCGTTGTCGACAAGTTTGACTTCCAGCGTTAGATGGAAATTTTCCGCGGACAGGTCGCTGACGATCCACTCATTGCGTTTCAACCCACCGGTGCGGCCGACAAGTTCTCCATTTTCGACCGACCATAATCCTTCAGTGCCGCTCCAACCCGTCAGGTCACGGCCGTTGAAGATCGCGGCCGCATTTTCCGCATTCGCGAGCATCGGCGTTTGCTGTTTTCCTTGCAGGTACGCGATCAGCGAACGAACTTCGTGGGGACTGAACTGCTTGAGCTGGTCATCGGGCATCATGGATTTGGTGCCTTCTACCCGCTCATCGATTTCGTCCTTCGGAACGATGACTTTTCGGTCCGACGTCTGGAGCGTGATACTGGTATCGTCCTCTGCCTTAATCAGTCCACTGACAACGCGTCCGTCGGCGGTCAGCAGTGTCGTCGGCAGGTACTCCTTGGCCATCACCGCGCTGGGGTCGACGATATTGCTTAAAAGGTAGTCGATGTTGGAACGATTCGATCCCGTCAGGTCTGGCCCGATCTTGAAACCGGCTCCGTACAGGACGTGACACTTCATGCAGGTCTTAGCAAAGATCGCGCGGCCGAGTTCGGTATCTGCCGGTGGATGCTTATCGGACGTGACGAGTGTTTTCATCTTCGCGATCATTTTCAGTTTGTCGGCTGCCGACTCGCGAGCGGTGCCCCAAACATCTTGCAGCAACGTGTCAATGTTTTTGTTTTTCAAAAACTGCAACTGACGCACGAGGTCCGCCGTCAAATCGCTGCCGGCAATCTGCTTCGATTCGATCGCTTTCAACAAAGTGACGCCGGATGATGCGCGAGCACACAAGGTGCCAAGTGTCATACGTCGCTGGTCGGGGGTGAAATCCGCATACGACTTCAGCAGCGCCGATGCGACTGTCGGATCATCGTACTGAGCGAGTCCACCGATCGCGGCTTCTCGCAGTGGTCCGTCCGCGGTCAACAAAGTACGCAGCGTTGGGACGAGTCCGGGGTCGCCGGCATCCAGCAGTGAATTCAGGGCAACGAGTCGCGTTTTGGTGTCGCCGGAGCCGTCTTCGATTTGCGAACGCATCGCCGCGAAAGCTGCTTTGTCACCAAACGTCACGCCCAGCGCGGTTGCCTGTAGCCGTACGTCGGCATGGTTGCTTTTCAACAGTCCAGCGGAAACCGCAGACCATTGATTCGGCGCTTTGACCTGTCGTTGTCCGGCCAGTGCCGATCGTATCGCGCCGAGAAAAGTGAGCTGCAGATTCGGCGTCTTCGCGCTGCCGAGTCCGTCCACCAAAGCGGCCATCGCCGCATCAGCACCACCGCTGCCGATCCGACGCAGCATGAATTCTCTTATGAGGGGAATGTTCTCGCCCGCCGACATTGCCAGCGCGAGCGCTTTGCCCGTATCTTCGTCGGCCAGTGGTTCGGCGGCATACCAGTACAACAGCGGCAGGTTATGGTCGCTGGCGTCAGCGGCGTGACTGGTGAGTGCACTGAGCAGTTCCCATCGGTCGTTGAGCGGAAGGTTTTGTGCGGCAGATGCTAGGTAAAGTCGAACGACTTGCGAGTCGTCGTCTCGTGCAAGTTCGACAAAACGCTTAAGAAACGGCGCCGCGTCGCCCTGTTGCTCCATCGCCAACTGAATGGCCCAGCCACGAACATAGAGACTCGCATCACCGAGCATCGATTCAATGTTTTTGCTAGACAATTCACCGATGACATGCAGCGACCAAGCGGCCCGCAGTCGACGGGTGTCGTCGTCGCTGTTGCCCAGAACATCGTGCAAGTAAGCGGTCGCAGCGGCATCAATCGACCGCGCGGCGGATCGTTCCTGCAGGTTTCGGCGCGAGTGGCGAACATACCAGTCGTTTTTTTGAAGGACCAGTTTGGCCAACTCCAGATCGCTCATCGAAGCAAGCGACGTCGCTGGTGCGGAGCTATCCGACTTGCCGTAGCTGACCTTGTAAATTCGCCCGTTCGTTCGGTCATGGATTTCTGCTTCCCGACGATGGCACGCCTGCATGTCGTACCAATCGATCATCCATGCGTTTCCGTCCGGGCCATAGCGAATGTTCAGAATCTGCGACGCCTGATCGCCCGTCATCAAAAAATCCGGACCGTGGCTGCCGACGTAGCCGGAGCCGTTTGGCTTCAAGACGTCCATGTTCAAACGCTGGCCGTGAATGTTGTTCATGAACAACTGATTGCGATACTTCTCGGGCCATTTTCCTCCCAAGTAGATCATTGCACCGGCATGAGCGTGACCGCCACCGGCCGCATCGGACTTGCTGTTACCCCCGTGTGGCGTTGCGCCAAGGTAGTGCAAGTGATCGGCGATCGTCGGGATGTCGCGATAAGTGTACGGATTAAAATGCCGACCTCCCTGACGCTGATAACGGGCTCCGTCGATCATGTGATACAGGTGCGGAATGACACAGGCTGTGATGAAAGCTTGGCCGTGATCATTAAAGTCGACGCCCCACGGATTGCTTGTGCCGTGAGCAAACACGTCGAACTCGTGCCGGAGCGGATGGTATCGCCAAACCGCACAGTTCAATGGAACCCGCTCGGCATCCGGCGTCCCCGGCTTGCCGACTTTGGAATGAGTGAACACGCCGTGGCAACCGTACAACCAGCCGTCTGGTCCCCAGATGAATGCGTTCAAAGTTTCGTGCGTGTCTTCATAACCCCAACCGTCCAGCAAAATTTCTGGCGCTGAATCAGGCTTGTCATCACCGTCGCGGTCGGGAATGAACATCAAGTACGGTGCCGCTCCGACCCACACGCCACCAAAGCCAACTTCCAGTCCGCTGACCAGATTCAATCCTTCGGCGAACACCTTGCGATTGTCAAGTGAACCGTCCCCGTCGGTGTCTTCAAAGATCAAAATGCGATCGCGTCCCGTGTCGCCTTTTTTGCGAATCGGATACTCGTACGCTTCTGCGATCCAAACGCGGCCTCGATCGTCGATCGCCATCGCGATCGGTTGCTGCACCTGCGGTTCCGCCGCGCCAACGGTGACCGAAAAACCATCGGGCAGTTTCATCGCGGCCGCAGCATCCTGTGCCGAAAGCCCCGCGTGCGGGTACTCGTCCACCTTCAAAGCAACCTTCAGCGGCGTGATTTCCGATGGGCGTTTATCATAGAACCGGAAATGGTCAAAGTTCAGGTGCCCCCAGCCGCCGGAATGAGAGTCGACCAGTCGCACCATGATTTCCTGTCCCATGTGCGGTCGCAAGTCGACTGTGACCCGCCGCATCGTTTCGCTCTTGGTGCCGGTCATTGTGTAGATCGCTTTGCCGGAATCTTTGCGGACCAGTTCGACCCGAGTTTTTTCGCCGTCGCCGCCGTTGGTCAGGAAGGTCGCGTAGCGGTGATTGACGACAAACGGGGCGGACGTCAGCGTTCCGGTGCCCTTGTCACCCAGTTTTTCATAACCTCCGATCCAATAGTCGCCTTCGTGGTTGCTGCGCATGTCTTGGCGTCGAGCAAAAACGGTGTCACCTTTGACCGGTTGACCTTCCCACGCGTTCCCATCGGCAATCCAATCAGCCAACGTTCCGGTTTCAAAATCCAGATTCAGCTCGCGACCATCCGTCGATTTGGGTTTGAAATTAACGATGGCGGCAACCGGCTTTGCCTTGACGGCTTTTCCAGCGACAAAACTAGAGTCTGCCTTTTTGATCCGAAGGTAATCGATCGCGAACATATAGGCCTTTGCGGCTTTCGGATTCGCGCCAATTATCTGCACATTCAACGTGTGCTTTTTTCCCTCGACAGCGATCCCCGGAAACGAAAGGACTCCGGTGGTGACGACGTCGGTGTGATAAAGATCGATCGGTGGGCCAAGCGGTTTGTCGTCCAGCGACAACTGCACAATGCCATAGTCGCGGGCGCACGTGAGCACAGCTTCCACGTCGACTGTGCCGGTGAAATCCGGCAACGGCAGCGCGAGTGTGTCGGCTGGCTTCGCACCAGTCCACCAAAGCTGCGACTTGTTGCTCCACCGATCGCCGCCAAACTTGGACATGTCCTGAGCTTTTGCGCTGCCTCCGGTTGCTTTACCAGCCAGCGTTTCGCCTTCGATCGATCCGGCAACGTGCCCCGTTTTTGCGTCGATCATCGATTTCGGTCCACGCAATGCTTGGGCCCCTTCGATCTTTGGCAGCTTGGGCCCCGTGTAGAGCTTCGGTTGAGCGTCCATGTACTCTTTTTCGCTGACGGATTTCACCTGATGCGTCAACACATGCGTTCCCAGCATGCCGCCGACCACGATGTCCGGCTGCTGATCATTGTTAATGTCAACGATCGACACTTGCCGGCCGATGCCTGCTTCGCCGTCGGCCTTGTAAGGAATCCAGTCCACGCCGTCTTCTCCGCGAACCAGTTTGAACCAATACACGACCGCGCCGGCATCCCACTGAGGACTCTGGCGGTGATGCGACCAGTACGTCTTGCCGGTGACGATGTCCTTCAGTCCGTCGCCATCCATGTCGGCCAGCGCGAGCGAGTGTAACTCGCTGAACACCACGCCGTACATGTTCTCCGACGGATGCTCGCCCATGATCAAATGATGCTTGAATATTGGCTCGTTGTTATCGCCTCCATCGACCTGTTCGTACCAGCCAAGCCCAAACTCATGGGCGCGATGGCTGGTGATGATGTCGCTGTCGCCGTCTCCGTCGACGTCGTAAGCGTACATTTCGGCACCACCGTAACCTTCAGTGAACGAAACTTCGTGCGGCATCCAGCGCGACGTCAATTGATGCGTCAGCGGTTGCTCAAACCAGCCATTCGAGTGAATCAGGTCGATCCGACCATCACCGTTGACATCACCGACACCCAGCCCGTGCCCAAACTTCTTCGCCGTGATCTGTTCCGAGATTGGATGAAATTCCCACGACTCAAACGGATGCTCCCAGTCGATCGTAGCGAACCCAAAGAAACCGTCGCGCGTGCAAACCAGTTCCGGCTTTTCATCACCAACGATATTGATCAACTGCGGTGATTCGTTAGAAACCCAATCGAACACCTGATGTTTGGGCCAATGTTTGTCGAAACCATCTTTGCCCGGATTCTCATAGACACACGCGGGCGTTCCCGGAAAGCCAACTACGAAGACATCATTGCGACCATCTCCGTTGAAGTCGTACAACCAACAGAAGAAGTTGTCTGCATATCCTTCCCGATTCTGCGGGACCGGCTTGTAGATCTCACGCTTCGTGGTGAATTCCGGGCCTTCAAACCAATACGGTCCGTAAACCACGTCCGAGGCACCATCGCCATTCACATCAGCGGCGTTCGCGCCTTCGGAGAAATAGACATCGGAGAGTTGCTGCCGTTTAAAGGAGTGAACGGCAAGCTCGTCGGCAAACAACGACGAATTTGATAGCAGGAAGGCGATGAGGAGTATTCGTTGCAACATGGAAAGATCTCGGGAGGACATTGATGTCGATTGGGTGAAATAGACAGGTTGTTGAAGTGTGAGTTAACACAAAAAACGGTCAGCGACTTGATTTACGTATTCCAGACGAACAGGATTCGCGTCAGCAGCCATGTTCCGACTACAAGGCCAACACAACTAGCCGCTACCATTACAAATCCTCGACGGTACCAACCGGGGAACGACGAGCGAGAGAGTTCGATGTTACTATCGGCGCCAAACCACTTATCCTGCGAACAGACTTCCGTGATCCGATTTAATTCTGTCTCGTCAATTCGTTCATGCAAGTCGTCGGCGAGTCCGGCATCCACAAACGCCGGCAACCTGATTCCTGCGTCGACAAGCCGCTGTTCGTCGCCAATGGGTGTGTTCATTGTCGCGTAAAACCGATCCAGTTGCTGCTTTGGCTGTGTCGCTCCCAGCAGGCAGCCGAAGTACATGCCCGCCAGCGATAGAATTGTCGGCACAAAAACGCTGGTCGCAAACGCGGCGTCAGCGTCAGCAAAGTAGCGTCCGTTGCCAGTCATCAGGCGGTAAATGATCTGATGTGATGCGATGCCGAGGATCAGTGATAACCACATGCCGGTCGTATTTGCTCTCCGCCACACCACACCGAAGTAGATCGGAATTCCAAGAAACGACAGTAATGCCATGCACAGCTTGACGTAGTCTTTGATGTTGTCGAACCAAAACGTCGACATTGCGGCGACGAATATGGAAGCCACGGCCCAGCAACGAGCAGCCATCAAATAGTGCTCTGGAGTCTTCCCCGGTGAGACGACTTTGCGATACAGGTAGTCAATGGAGAGCGCAGATGACGTCGTCGCGTAGGTATCGGCCGAAGACATGGCAGCAGCAAAGAAGCTGGCAATCATCATCCCAACGACGCCCACGCCGATTGGTAACACCTGCTTCATAACGATCCCCCATGCAAGTTCCGGGTCGGACATCTCGGGCACGAGCGTTGCGAACAGGATGCCGTAGATCGCAAAAAGCAGTGTGACAATGCGTTTCCAAAGATGGCCCCAAGCGCACTGTGTGGCCGTTCGTTCGTCTTTGGAAACCGCAATCCAGTTGTAAATCCACGGCGCGGCAATGCCTCCGGCCAATGCCGACACGTTCAGGGCGATCACCGTCGACATCGTCATGCCTTCGCCGGTGAAGTCCCAAGTCGAAGCGGGCAATGCCCGGAGTGTTTCGTAACCGCCGCTCGCGTTCCAAACAAAGGGCAACATGACGAACCCAAGAATCAGCAGGCACATCACGCCCTGCAGCAAGTCCGTCAACAGTGCCGACATCATGCCACCGGAGAAGACGTACGCCGCAACGACGCCCGAGATTGACCACACACAAACCGACAATGGTAGTTCGGTGAAGCCGGCAAGAATCTTTGCAATCGCCAGAACAAACATTCCTATGAACAGGACGCAGACAACGGTTGCAATGATGGCGTACAACGCTGCCACGCCTCGACTGTATCTCATCTCAAGGAACTCAGCCAAGTTGTAGACGCGAGCGCGGCGATAGTAAATCGAGAACAAATAGTAGACCGGCGTTGCAAACAGGAAGCTCCACCAGTACCAAACGCCTGATAAACCGCTTGTGTAAGACTGGCCACTGACAACAACCGCTTCGTTTCCTGCGATCGCCGAAGCAAATACGAAGACAAATGAAACGAGCGGTCCCCATTGCCCACCGGCAACAAAGAAGTCACCAAGATTCTTCGTCTTCTTTGCGCCAAGAAACACGCCGAGGTACAGGATCAGACTGAAGTAGCCAGCCAGCACAAGCAAATCGTTAAAGTGGATTCCGAGGAAACTCATTGCTCGCCTTGTTCACACACTACATTGCCTGCTCACCGGGAATCACCATCATCACGGGAATGCGAACGTGTGCCGGTTGCTCCAGCACGAAGCGGACACAGCGCGCGATATCTGCCGGCAGCAATGGGTTGGCGATGCCAAGCACTTCTTTCGGATGCACGGGAAAGTGGTTCTGCAATTCGGTTTCAACTACTCCCGGTTCGATCACGCTTACTTTAACGCCCGTCTTGGCAACCTCCATTCGCAATGCTTCAGAGAGCGCTTCGATGGCGTACTTGGTTCCCGCGTACACGCCGGTGCCGGGACGCACCTTGGTACCCAGTATGCTTGAGACGTTGATCAGGTGTCCCGAGCCAGCTTGTTTAAAATGCTTGACGGCCGTGTACGCCATCCGTGTGGCGGCTTCGACGTTGACTTTCACCATCCGGCACATCTGATCAATATCAACGTCCTCGATTTTTCCCGCATGCATGATGCCGGCGCTGTTAAAGACGACATCAAGCCGCCCGAATCTTTCCATCGCACAAGCCACAAGTCGCTGTGGTGCCGCTTCATCGGCGATGTCGATGGCAACGACTTCGCAATCCCCAAGTTCGCTTGCGAGCGACTCCAGCTTCTCCACTCGGCGAGCTGTCAGAACGAGCCTCATCCCCGCGGAATGCAGTTCTCGTGCGACTCCAACTCCGATACCACTCGAGGCACCCGTGATGATGGCAACGTGACCGTTTAGGGGGCTTTGACTCAACTGCTCTCTCCGGTTTGACAGTTAAATGGTCATACCAGCGTAGCCATCGCCGGTTGCGCGAACAACACAAAATCGCGTGTTTCTGCAGAATGCTTGCCTTCTGGTGGTCCTCTGGTATGATGAGTTGTGGAAGTGCAGCCTTGTTTCCATTACTACTCACGTTGTTCTGATTAATGGTCGACGCCCCCACATCCACTCAGTTCGTTTTTCAGCGGATGCTCGGCAATGTTCAGTCGGGCGTCTGGGAAACGGGCGCTCAGATCCCCAGCGAGCGTTCGCTGATCGAGGAATTCGGTGTCAGCCGGATTGCGATTCGTGAGGCGCTTTCCATGCTTCGAGGTCTCGGCGTCGTCGAGATCAGTCACGGTCGGCGGACTCGAGTGAAATCGGTCGATGCGGGAACATTGAGCGATCTGTTGCCGCTGATGTTAATCGGTGGCCAGCAGACATTTGATCAGGTGTTTGAAGTGCGGCTTGCGCTCGAGTCCCAAACTGCAACGCTGGCTGCGCGGCGACGTACCCCCGAGCAGCTTTCACGTCTCGACGAACTTCTGGCACAGTTTCGCAAGGCGATGAGTAATGGGGGTGACAAGGCGGCTCAAGTTGTGGATTTGGAATTCCATTTAGAGATCGCTCGCGCGTCGGCGAATCCGTTGTTTCCTACTTTGCTGGAAGCGCTGGCGGGTTTCGTGTCGTTCGCACAAAAAGAAAGTTGTCGCAATGACGCAGTGCGAGGCGAGCGTGCAGTTCTTGCTCACGAATCGATCGTCGACGCAATTCGTGACCGTGATGCTGATCGCGCCCGCGTTGAAATGGAATCGCACCTGCGATACAGCATGACTCGAAAAATCGAAGCGGAGAATGCTGAATGAATCAGCGCGAAACAACGTTTATGAATTTGTCGAACCAGCAATCTCGCCGAAAGTTTCTTGCCCGTGCCGGTGGTGGGATGGGCATGCTCGCATATGCGTCGTTGGAGCATGGTGAAGCGGTGGTTGCCCAACCACCAACGCACACGGTTCCTCGAGCCAAACGTGTGATTTGGCTGTTCATGCATGGTGGTCCGAGTCACGTTGATCTTTTCGATCCGAAGCCAGCGTTGACAAAATTTAGTGGCCAGCCGTTGCCGGAGAGTTTTGGCAACGTGATGACGCGTCGTAACGTCAAGAAAAATCCGTTGCTAGCGCCAGTGCGAAAGTTTCGACCTCGAGGTCAATCGGGACTTCCGGTCAGCGATTTTCTGCCACACATTGCCGAGCATGCCGACGACATTTGCGTCGTTCGCTCGATGCACGGCGACAGCGTGAATCATCCGCAGTCGGTGTATCAGATGAACACCGGTAGCATTCTGATGGGCAACCCGAGTGTGGGCAGTTGGGTTGCTTATGGAATGGGGACCGAGAACCAAAACATGCCAGCCTTTGTCGTTCTGCCCGATCCCGGCGGCGGCTTGAAGGGTGGGCCGCCTGCTTGGGGCAACGGTTATCTTCCCGCATCGTATCAAGGTGTGACGATGCGACCCGGGGCATCGCCAATTCTGGATCTTCAGCCGCAACCCGGCGTCACGTCTGCGCAACAACGCCGTGATCTTGGGCTGATCGATACACTCAACCGTCGCCATTTGGAATCACGTGATTTTGATGATCGATTGACGGCACGAGTGAAAGCCTACGAGCTTGCGTTTCGGATGCAGTCGGAGGCTCCGGCGCTTGTGGATATCCAGCAGGAGACCGAGGCGACGCGACGGATGTATGGCATCGACCAAAAAGAAACCCGTGACTTTGGCGAACGATGTTTGCTGGCACGGCGAATGATCGAAAACGGTGTGCGATTTGTCCAACTGTATTCGGGCGATACAAACGGCTGGGACGCTCATTCCAACGTCGACAAAAACCACACAGAATACTGTCGCCGTACCGACAAGCCGGTCGCGGGGCTACTGCAGGATTTGAAACAGCGCGGGTTGATGGAAGACACTCTGGTGATTTGGGGTGGCGAGTTCGGACGCATGCCGATGAGCGAACAGGGTAAAGGACGCGACCATAACCCATGTGGCTGGCCGGGGCCGGGATTCGCGGCGGTCGAGCCTATGGTGCAACCGACGAAATTGGCCTGCGCGCCGTCGACGACAAGGTTTCCGTTACGGACTTCCACGCAACGCTTTTGCATTTAATGGGAATCGATCACTACGATCTGACCTACTTTCACAACGGGCTGGATAAACGTCTGACCGGGCCCGATGAAGCGGAAGTCGTCGAAGGAATCATTGCCTGATGAACGCCACATTCATTCGCTTGCAAACGTTGAAATGGTACGACTGTCGTATGGCACTTGCTGTTTCGCTGTGTGTCGTTGGTTGGTTCGCATTCGCCCCTGCGTTGATCGCCGACGACCACGCCAAGGGTTACATCGAAACGCCGATCGACGAATACGATCGCGATCATTGGTCGTTTTTTCCAATTAGAAAACCGGAAGTGCCCAAGGCGTCGACCAAGTGGTGCCAGAACGACATCGATCATTTCGTCGAGCATGAATTGAGTGCTCACGGGCTGATGCCACAGTCATCCGCATCACGACGCACGTTGATTCGGCGATTGAGTTTCGATTTGATCGGACTTCCGCCCACGCCGACGGAGGTCGACGCGTTCCTTTCTGACACTCGCCCGAACGCCTACGAAAAACTGGTTGACCGTTTGCTGGATTCGCCTCGATACGGTGAACGCTGGGCGCAGCATTGGCTGGATTTGGCGCGGTTTGCCGAAACTGACGGCTTCGAGCATGACAAGCTTCGCAAGGAAGCGTGGAAGTATCGCGACTGGGTCATCCAGTCACTTAATGACGACATGCCGTACGATGACTTTATTTGTCAACAGATCGCTGGTGATGAACTGTACCCCGACGACGATTCGGCCCGGACGGCAACGCGGTTTTGTTTGTGCGGCCCCGACATGCCCGACATTAACCTGATCGAAGAGCGTCGCCACTCCGTGCTGAACGAACTGACGTCGACGGTCGGCGAAGTGTTGTTGGGTTTGCAAGTCGGTTGTGCCCAATGCCACGATCATAAGTATGACGCGATCAGTCAGGCTGATTTCTATCGCATGCGAGCGATCTTCGAGCCCGCGGTTCCGCTTGAGAAAAACCGGTCACTTTCAACGCTTGAAGAATCGTTTCCATTCAAGCAGCCCAGTCACCTAATGTTGCGCGGCGACTTTCGCAGTCCGGGACCGGAAGTCACCCCCGGAGTAATTCGTGTGGTTGCGACCAAGCTGAATTCGTACGCACCCAATCCGTCGAAGAAGTCAGCGGGCCTGCGAACGGCTCTGGCCAACTGGCTGACTTCGCGCGACAACCCGCTGACCGCCCGAGTCATGGTCAATCGTGTTTGGCAACATCACTTTGGCAGCGGACTCGTCGGAACTCCCAGCGACTTCGGCGTGATGAGTGACGAGCCCAGTCACCCGGAACTTCTCGATTGGCTTGCCGCGACTTTTGTCGAGAACCATTGGAAACTGAAACCGCTGCATCGTCTGATCGTGATGTCGTCAACGTACCGCCAGCGCAGCCGGCTGCTGGAACACGCAACGCCGACGGAACGAACGAACTGGGAAAAAGCAATCAAAGATGACCCCGATGCCACGTCGCTTTCACGATTCCCGCGATGGCGTCTGGAAGGCGAAGCGATCCGCGATGCGATCCTACGGGTGTCGGGAAAAATCAATCTCAAATCAGGTGGCCCCGGCGTGCTACCTCCCCTTCCGAAGGAACTCGTGTCCACGCTGTTAAAAAATCAGTGGAACGTGACCAAAGACAAATCCGAACACACGCGCCGAAGCATTTACGTGTTCGCTCGCCGAAACCTGCGATATCCGATCTTTGAAGTTTTTGATCGCCCAAGCGCCAACACAAGTTGCTCGGCACGCGGCAGTTCGACCACGGCTCCCCAGTCGCTGCACCTGTTGAATTCAGCCTTTACGTTAAGCATGTCGAAGGCGATGGCCGAATCGATCGCTGAATCGCAGGAGTCGACGCAGCCGCATTTCTAAGGGCGCTTGGTCGTCCACCATCGCAGGCCGAATTGAAGGACGTGCAAGAATTTTTCGCGGCCTCTGGCACCGACAACAGCGAATAACTCGATCATCTTTGCCTATCGCTGATCAACTGCAACGAATTTGTAACCGTCGATTAGGCTCAGAAAGAACCTCTGTGTCAGCGTACTTTCAAACTCACTTCTTGTCGCCAGACTTCTGCCGGGCAATGCCAATTACTTCTGCAATCTGATTGGTAAGAACAGCAACAGTATCGGACTGTTCTCCGGCGATGTTGGCGGTTTCAAGTGGATCATTTGCGTGATCGTACAACTCGCGATCGATCACGGAACTGTCCTTCAAAGATCGCCACTCGGTGTAACGCCAGCGGTCGGTCCGTAGCGAATAGCCGATGGCCTTACGATTCTTGACCGATCCATAGAACGGCTGTTCGTGCTGAGTCAGCGCGAAAGCTTTCACCGATGACGCCGGTGCACTCAACACGGTCACTTGACTGACGCCTTCAAGGCGACCGGGAAGATCGTCCCGGATGCCTGCCAATTCGCCAAGCGTCGGGTACAGATCGATCAGTTCGGTAAGCGCCTTCGTCGATTGCCCATGCGTTTGCGAATGACGGGGCGAGGCGATGATCAGTGGGACACGGGCGTCGAGCTCAAAGTTGGACGTTTTGCCCCACAGTGTCTTTTCGCCGATATGAAAACCGTGGTCGGACGTGAACACCACGATGGTGTCGTCGGCGTGACCGCTTTGATCCAGCGCGTCGAGCACTTCGCCAACTTGAGCATCAAGGAAACTGATCGCAGCGTAGTAGCCGTGACGATAGTGCCGAATTTCGTCTTCGTTGAACGGTCGGTCTTCGGGGGTCAGACCATAACCTTTGATTTCGCGCGATGAATGCATCGCGATCGACGGAACATTCGTCGGTGGTTCCGCCGGGTTGGGAAGTGTGATGGCTTGCTGGTCATAAAGATCCCAGTACTTCTTCGGCGCAACAAAGGGAAGATGCGGACGCCAAAATCCAACGGCCAGAAAAAATGGCTGGCTGTCCGCGGGATGGTCTCGCAACATCGCCGCCGCCAAGTTGGCGATTTGACCGTCGCGATAGACCGTATCAGGCAGATCATGAGCCTCGGTCACGGGCGCTTTATAGGGCCGCTTCGTTCCTCGGTCGGGACCGTTTGCAAAAACAGTGTCGTCTGCGTGGGTCCCCTTGTGCAAGACCTCGTCAATCGACCACGAACGGCGATCCTGAGTGTCGCCCATGTTGTGGAACAGCTTGCCGATATTCTGGCAGAAGTATCCGTGGTTCTTGAAGTGTTGCGGTAATGTCACCAGTGTGCTGCCACCGGCTGCCGTGTCGCGAAAGTATTTTCGCAAGTCATCGACGCCAACCGTACTCGGACGTAGTCCGGTCAGAAAGGATGAACGCGACGGATTGCAGACCGCCTGTTGGCAATACGCCCGCTGGAAAGTCATTCCGCGCGAGGCGAGTCGATCAAGGTTCGGGGTCTTGGCATTTACATCACCGTAAGGGCCAATCGCACAATTCAAGTCGTCAGCAATGATGAACAATACGTTTTGATTGGCAACTGCGCAATCTGCCCAAAGGAGGCACAACGTTATGGTTATCTTGATGGTAGCGCGCATTTCTTGTGTCCTATCTATCCGCAACATGGGAGCAAGGCGATCGAACTTCGGCGTACGGGCTTACTGATCGTTAACCTTTTCGCCAGTCTTCAGACGAGCCGGATCGACGACCATGTGTCGAACGCGTTGCCGTTTCCAAGTGTAGGTCAAGTGAACCTTCCCATCTCGCGTTTGAATCATGGCGGGATACGACAGTTCCCCTTTGTCGACTCGTTCCACCGTCGCGACTTTATTCCAATTGTGTCCGTCGTCGCTGATGACGAGATCCAGCACCTGTCGCGACCCCCAGCCATCTTTTCGCTCGCCGCCCGCAGGGTTGTACAGCAGCAGATGCCGACCGTCAGCCAGTGTCAGTGCTTCGATGCCGCTGTTGGGATTGGGAAGACCAGTGTCAGCGAGCGTGGTCCACGTGTGACCTTGATCTCTGGATAAAGCCTGAAAGATCTTGGAATGCTTTGAACGCAGCAGTGCTTGGATCTCACCCGTGGCAGTCGTCAGCAGGGTTGGCTGAATGACTTGGAACGGCTGCTCTTTCGGCTCGAACCGTTTCCACGACGCACCCAGTTCAGGATGATCGAAATCAACGAGGATCTCGAAATGCATTCTCCAATCGTGATCGTGCTCCGTGGACGACGGACACAGCAGCGTGCCGTCGCCAAGAAGAATCGGCTTGCTGCGAACTGGCCCATCGATGCCTTCTGGCAGGCGGCCGCGATCGCGAAACGTGCGGCCATCGTCATAGCTGACCATGAACTCGCCCCACCAGTCACGAGGATTGGGGCCGACCTTGAAGAACAGCAACGTGGGTCCGTCGCCGGGCGTTTGATAAAGCACGGGATTCCAACATGGATGCCGAAGCCCCTCGTGCTGAACGCCGTCCGCCCATTGGACGGGATTCGACCAGCGGTTGCCATCGTGATAGCTACTCCAGATTCCGACATCCTTATTGCCCTCCTTCGTACCGCCAAACCACGCGGCCACGAGCCCACGATCTGTCTGACAAATCGTTGATGCGTGGCATTGGGGAAAACTGCTCTTGGTGTAAATGAACTCTTCGCTGACGAATCCCGGAAACTTCGGCGCGGCGGTTTCCTTTGCCGGTGCCGCCGACAGTCTTTCCGCTGGAAAGGAAATACAGTCGTCATGAGCTGCGAAGTACAATCGGCCATTTTCCGCGCCGACCAACAGGTCAGGTTTGCCATCTTTGTCGAAGTCACACGCGGCGGGACTGGATGTGTGCCCGGCCACGTTGCGTTTGGCAAGGTTGCCGATCTTCTTGAGTACGATTTGGCCATCGCGGTCTTCACAGTTGCGATACCACGTCGCGTTCTCAGAATTGACCAGCAGGTCAAGTCGGCCGTCGCCGTCCCAGTCGACGACATCCAGCTTGATACGTCCTGATCCTCCGCACGACTTCGCGTTCATTCGCAGCGGTTGGTTGTTTTCGTCGACAAAGATCCGCTCTGCCGCACCCGCCGATCGTCGCAACGTCAAGAAGCCTTCCTGATCGAGCATCACCAGATCAAGCTTGTTGTCGGCGTCAAAATCGACGGCAACCGGAGTCGTCCGCCACTGCGATAAAGTATCGCTTGCCCGTGTCTGCCACCAATACCACTGCGGTGGCGCTTCTGTCTGCCCGCTCTGCAGGGGTGTATCTGTCAGTCTCCCGTTGTCGTTGCGAAGGATGCCGACACGCGAGAGGATCGAGTTGTAAATGATGTCGGGATCTTGATCGCCATCCCAGTCGGCGACCGAAAGCGTCGTGTATCCCCACTTCGCTTCCGCTGGCCCCTGAATGGAACCGTTTGGTCCGGCAAGAATCCGAAACGGTTTCGCGCCCTCGTCGCCGGCACTGTCGTGAACATTCAACAGGATCGGCGCCGACCATTTTGGCAAACCGTTTTGACCCGCGCCAAGGTTCTCGAAAAGCCCAATGTATCCCGCCGTGTTGCCGCATAAAATGTCTTCGTCGCCGTCATCGTCCCAGTCGTAAGCGTACGGCGTCGCCAATGCACCGAACTTCAGCGTGTCGGCCTGCTGTTGAAAGTATTGCGGGGCGTGAAAAATCGGTTCACGATTTCGCAGGCGTCCCGTGTTTTCCACCAATGCGACGCGTCCGTCCTCATCGCCAACGATTAGGTCCATATCGCCATCGCCGTCCCAGTCAAACGCCGTCGGAGTGATCATCTGCAGGTCCATCACAAGCGGTTGTCCCGATTCGTCGTTCAATCGACTGCCGGCGGCGTAAACCGGTTCGGCGCGAGTGCCCACGTTTTCAAAATACGTGAATCCATCCAGAAACTCGCCGCACAGAAGATCGAGGTCACCGTCACTATCGAAATCGGCAAAGTTTGGTGACGGCCAACCGTAAACGTCGATTTCACCACCAGCAGCTTCGAGCTTGAGGGGAGATTCAGAGTACTTTGGATCGGCCGCGGATCCTTCGTTGCGAATCAGATAGATGTAGCCGTGAAGCGGACCGTTCCGCCATCGACCGTGATTGTCGTATGCGTTGTCCCAGCTATAGTCCGTCCAGTCGCCGACGCCGACAATGATGTCCTGATCTGAGTCGCCATCGAAGTCCACGAATCGCCACATGTTCGCGCGGGTCTTGTTTTCGTGGATGTTGTTGTTTGGGTAAAACCGTTTCCCATTGTCGAAGTCGAACGCTCCTGTTGCTTTGTCCCGATGGTGCTCCCAGCACATACGCAAGATGCGTGGCTGCCCGTCGACATAGCTGACTTGCATGTTTTGGCTGGTCTTGCCAACACGCACTCCCGGCAGAAACACGGGGAACTTTTCTGCCGGATCCTGACTTGGGTTTTCAAAGTAGTAGACGCCGTTGGATGGTTTGTCCGGGCACGAGACGAGCAGATCCATGTCACCGTCTCCGTCGTAGTCCATTGGCATCGGCCACGCCCACAGACCGACTCCCAAGTCGACGGCTAGACCCGGATTGTTGTATCGCAACTCCTTAAGTTTCCATTCATCCTGAGCCATCGCGTGGTCGAACGAACCGAAGAGAATTGCGAACGTCAATGCATACAGGAGTGCGAGATGTTTCAACATGGTGGGATTTACTTGAGTGAGGTGGTGAGGCGTTGCACAACTTTGACAGACGTCCGACGACATTCCGGTCACCGCACGTGTGCATTTTCTATTTCGGATCGCGTCGATTCGAGCCGTTGAGTCAGTTTCTTGATTGCTGATTGAATTTCCGGACTGTGGTCTGCGATCAGGTTACGAGTTTCGCCGGGATCAGCCTTCAAATCAAAGAACTCGTTTCGGCCCGCGTTGCGAGAATCAACGACCAGTTTGAACTGTGGAGTTCGATAACAACGTAGGTCGGCGTGCGCGTAGTTAGTCATGTGGTATTCAGCGTACAGATTCTGATCCCAGTCTGGCGGCGCCTTTCCCTTCAGCAACGGCAGTAAAGTGCGGCCGCGAAGACGCAGATTCTCGGGCAGCGCAAGCCTCGTCATGTTTAATACAGTCGGAAAGAAATCGAGCGACGTCGCCGTGGATTCGATTTCCGTGCCTGCTTTGACCACGCCCGGCCAACGAATGATCATTGGAACTCGCAAAGAGTGGTCGTCAAGATTCGGTCGATATTTTGCCGAGATCGCTCGTGTTCCACGATGTGATTCCCTCGGCGGCTGACGAGTTGCCCAGATGCCGTTGCCTTTGTGCCAAAACCCATTGTGCCCCATGTTGTAGCCGTGGTCAGACGTGAAGATCACAACCGTGTTTTCAACAAGCTGCAGTTCATCGAGCAGTCCGAGCACCCGACCGATGTTGCGATCAACACCACCCGTACTGGCCAGATACTCACGCATCTGTTTTTTCATCTTCGTGATGTTCAAATCCGGGTAATCGGGATTGGGGATCTTCGCGTCAAGTCCGTCGTAGGGCTGCCAATCCTCCGGGGCGACAGGCAGCCAAGCTCCGTGTGGCGCCCGAGTGTTCAGGCACAGCAGGAACGGCTTGTCCCTCGATCGCTCGATGAACTTCAACGCTCGGTCAGCCAGAATGTCGATCGTCAGTCCTGTAAACTTACGAACTTTACCTTCTTCTTCGAGCTCCGGATTGCTGGGTGTCGTCCCGCCTCCGGTCAGCCCCATAAAGTAATCGAATCCGTGATGAGTCGGATGCAATCGTTCGCTACCCTTGGCCGTCCAATCACCCAAGTGCCACTTGCCTACCAATCCGGTTTGGTAGCCGTTTTGCTGTAGTACTTCCGCGAATGTTATGCTCTTGTCGGGGTCGAGAGCGACCTGATTGTCCTCGTCATATAACTTGTGCCCCGGCTGTGGGATAAAGTCCGTGATGCCGAACTCGCTGGCATATCGCCCGGTCATGAATGCAGCGCGAGCGGGACTGCAAACCGGCGTCGTGCAAAAGAAATTTCGGAAGATCGCACCTTCGCTGGCGAGACGATCAATATTCGGCGTCGCCGCCTTCGCCACATCATCAAACCAGCCACGCTGAACCGCCGTTCCAACGGCCCACGCCGCCTGATCGTCGGTGTAGACGATCACAATGTTGGGACGTGCAGATGTCGTCCCGCGAACCGGCTCAGCCGGTGAAACAGGTGTCGCTTCATCCGCGCAAACGCATTGTCCAAAGGTGAAGCTCAGCAGGAGCAATAACACCAGCGGATACCCGTTCATTGGAATGCAATGAAGAGTTGAAATCCAATGAAGAGTTGGAATCCAGTCGCAGCGACTATTGTTCATTTGCCTGCCCTTTCTGTTTGTGATTGACGAACAGCATCGTCGCGACAAATCCGGTCAGAGTGATCGCAACCGTTCCGAGAAAGACGGTAAGGAAAGGGTGTAGCGGATTCTGCAGGATTTCAGGAACCGACGTCGCTCCACTCGAGAACGTCAACCAGCCGATAACGGGCACACCCACGATCACGCCAAACAGCGCTGCTTGGTTCGAGATGCGCCGGCTAAGGAATCCCAACAGGAACAGCCCCAGCATGCCACCGCTGAGTACTCCTGACATTTCCCACCAAACATCCAGTACGCTTTTGACGCGAATCATTGCGAGAGCTAACGCAGTTCCGGCGACTCCCCAGATGATCGTGCCGCCGTACAATACCTTCATGGCGCGCGACTCCGTTGGTTCTCGGTCGACCAGCCGTTGATAAAAATCTGTCAGTGTCAGAGCTGCGGAACTGTTCAAACTGGAACTAACAGTGCTCATGGCAGCCGCCAAAATCGCTGCCAGCATCACTCCACGGACACCTGTCGGCAACGCAGACATGATGAAGAAAGGGAATACTGAGTCCCCTTTTCCGGCCTGCCATTCCGCCGCGAGATCCTCCGGAAGCAATTCTGGCTGCGCGGTGTAATAGGCATACAAAGCTGTGCCGATGAAAAAGAAGCACGCACTTACCGGAACATAAAGCAGGCTTCCGAACCAAACCGACTTCTTCGCCTCGGACACAGACTGAGCCGAAAGGTAGCGTTGCGTGTAACTTTGATTGATGGCAACATTCTGCAGATTGATCGTGAGCGCATACAGCATCACCACCCACACCGTTGATTCTGTCGCATCCAGCGAGTAGCTTCCCAGACTGAACTTGTCGTCCGCCATTGCAATTTCAATTAGTTGCTTGGGGCCTTCCGGCATACAGAACGGAATCCAGATGGCACACAGAACCGCACCGGCAATCAAGACCGCCGACTGCAAGGCGTCGGTCAACACGACGCCTTCGAGTCCGCCGATGCAGGTGTAAGCTGTGGTCACGACTCCTGTCACAATGATGATTGTAACCATGTCCCACATTAGAAGCTGTTGCATCACGACGGCGATGAGATACATCACTGAGCCAACCCGCGCGACCTGAAGCAACATAAAACACGTTGACATGTACAGCCGTGCCCACGTACCAAATCGTTGCTCCATGTGTTCATACGCCGAAACATGCCCGTGCCGGCGATAGAATGGCACGAACAGTTTCGCTCCAAACCATGCGATGAACGGAAGAGACAGCGAAAACACAAACGAGTTCCAATTACCCACCAAGGCTTTGCCGGGAATCGCAAGGAAGCTGATGCTGCTAACGTAGGTACCAAAAATGGACAATCCGACGACCCAACCTCCCAGCCGCCCTCTGGCGACCATGAACGAGTCGGAATTTCGGCTGCGGCGCATGCACCAAAACCCAAGCCCCAGCGTGCCGGCGAGGTAGACAACAATAATGGCGTAGTCTAGCGTCGACATTTGGCTATCCCTGAGTCATCGTTTCGTCCAGCAATGTCCGCTTGGAAAACTCCGTCAACCACTGATGTACCTGTTCGCGCTGGGGTTCCTTAAAGGCATCGAACGGAGCCGCGAGTTGCCCACTGCAGATACCGGACAACTCCATCGCGCACTTGAGGCCTTTTAAGTACGACGAACCATATTTGCCGAACATGTACAAATCCTGCAGTTCAACGACAATTTGCTGCAGCCGATCGACTTCGGCCTGTTCACCGTTTGTGATGGCCGCAAACAAATCAGTAAACAGTTTCGGAAAGAGATTCGCACCGCCTGTCACTCCGCCTGCAGCCCCGAGACGCATCGCTTCAACCAACTTTGCTTCAGGCCCCATCAACACCGGCCAGCTCTCTCGGGTGGCAGCAACTTCGACTGCTTGGGCGAAGTATTTGAGGTCGCCAGAACTGTCTTTCAGCCCAACGATGTTCTCGTGTTCGATCAATGCCCGTAGCGTATCGACCTCAATTGAAATCTTCACACAGCTTGGCATGTTGTAGAGCAACAGGGGCAACGGCAAAGAATCCGCCAATTCGCGAAACCAGTTCTGCAGTTCCGTTTGACCGGCGGGAAAGTAGAACGGCGGAGCCGCCACGACGGCTTCCGCACCCTGATCAGCGGCGAACTCGGCCAGCTTGATCGCTCGAACAAGTGACGTATCCGTGATTCCGACGTAGATTGGGACTTGTTGATCGACGACGGTGCTGGTTTCATCAATCATGGCGTGTTGCACATCATCACTTAGGCTTGGCCCTTCGCCGGTTGTGCCCAGAATGAACACGCCGTCGACGCCAGCGCTGAGTTGCTGTCCCAGCAAACGCTCGACGCCCGACACATCCAGTCGATCTCGATCGGCAAGCGGTGTTACCAGAGGGGGGATAATTCCGTGAATCATTTCGTGTATTTTTTCATTTCGAGTTGCGAAGTTGGCGGGCTAGAAATGGACTTAGCCCTTGCCCATTCCGGTTAATGTCAGCTGGCGGCTATTGCGAATATGGGTCAACATGGCTTCGCGCGCCGCGTCACCGTCCCGTCGTCTAAGTCCATCCAGAATCGCTGCGTGATCATCCACAGTCAAAGCGACGACATCGCGAGAGTAAGAATGTCTATCCACGCCGATAATCTCCGTCAGCACGTGATAATCGCTGACGACTTTCAACATTCGGCGGTTTTCAGTGGAACGAAGGATCGTCAAATGAAACTCAAGGTCCGCCTCGTCGAATTGGCGAGCGTGCTTGTCATTGAGCGTCTTCGCCTTTGAGCGCTCCAGCAACTGCAAAATTTGATCGAGCGTTCCCTGCAGCACCTTCAGTTGATGCAGTCCAATCAGTTGTGCCGCCTTCGCTGCAGCATAGGGCTCGATCGCTTCACGCATTTCAAACACTTCAACCGCATCGCTGCGCGATAACCGCTTGACGACGGCGCCCGCCTGCGGAACTAAATCAACCAGTCCCTCACTGGCCAATCTGCCGATCGCTTCTCGCACCGGAGTGGCGCTCATTCCGATTTGATCTCCCAGCGGTCCGTAACGGACTCGAGATCCCGCCGAGAGTTCTCGACTAATCAATTTGCTGCGAAGGAATTCGTATGCGATGTCAGACTGATTTCGATTCATTCAATGGAATGTACCCAAAATCTATAGACTTGCAAGTGCCTTGATCAGCCGCAATTCGGTTGTCGAGAGTTTTTACGTCTTCCTCTCTTCAGTGACACGAACTGCCTTCTCGTTCCTGCTGACATCGCGTTGGTGTAAGCGAGCGGGCGGCGAGTGGACCTCAGTCTCAAATCGCTTTGCCTGAGCCAAGTCGTCCGAAATGCCGGTCAAACCCATCATGGATCAATCAAAGAATCCGGCGAGTGGACGTCCGTAATGTTCTTCTAGCGGTCGACGGAGGCGAGATACATGATCAGGTCTCTAAATTCAGCGACGGTCATTGTGTCTGCCAAGCCATTGGGCATTAGTGAGTTTGGCGAGGCGACGTAGTCTTCGATTTCATCGGCAGCGAACGTACGTGTCTCGCCCGTTTCGAGAGTTAGGTTGATCTTGCCGCCCGACTTATGGTCGAGTTGCAGACCTCGGTGGACTTTGCCATCGACCGTAACAACCATCCACGCTTGATACTGTGGAGCGAAGTCGGCAGACGGATTCAAAATCGCGTCAATGATCTGTTCTCGGCTCTTGGATTTGGAAATCTGCCCAAGGTCCGGACCCAGTGTTCCTCCACGACTTCCAACCGTGTGACATTTCTTGCAACCCACACGGTTGGTGTCAAACACGCGGCGACCCCGCTGGGCATCACCGCCGTCACTGAGTACAGCGAGCGATTCTTCCCTATTCGCTGGACGTGAAACGCCACGGTTCAATGCTGGTGCAAGGCGGTCACTAACTGCGTCGGTGAGATCCAAGTTTTTAATGGTCTCAACGCAGTCTCGGGCCACTCCCACATCCAACCATGCCCGAAACGTGCGTGAGGTTTCAATAGCCAAATCTTGGTCGTCGTTGGTCAACAGCGGCACGAATCGCCATGGATCAGCGGGGCGAAAATTGCAGAGCGCGAAAACAGCTTCGCTGCGTGCAATCGCCGATCGCGAGTCATCCAGTGCAAGTTGGCTGAGTGGTTCACGCAGTGACCTCTAGCGATCTGCGTTCATGCTCGCGAAGCGTCTTGCGACGGCAATCGAGAGTGCGTCAGCTCCTTCGCTCAGCAATGGACTCAGCCAATCAGAACCGCCGGCAACTTCCGCATCGGTAAGTCTGTCAATCGCGAGCACGCGCACTTCATTTGGGAACGCCGAATCCTCAGCGACGCTCGCGATCAAACCTGCGGGCAGTTGTCGCCTAAGTGTGTTGGCTCGTCTCGCAGTTTGCAGGCGAACGTTCTCGGAAAAATCACCATTGAGATTTTCGACGGCGGCGAGGTAAGTTTCAAAGAGTGTAGCATCGACGTCTCCTTGATTGATTGCACCATCCAAGTCATCACGCAGTTCGGTGAGCATCGATTCTCCGGCCCACATCAACGCGGCTCGCCGTACTTCAGAGTCTTTGTCAGCGAGAAAACGCCGGATCAAGGAATCTGGTGATTGAAGATCGCTTCGTTTGCTGGCCAGCAGAGCACCGAGACGTACTTTGGCGGATTTGTGTCGCATAAGTGAGTCGCGTTCTGATCGCAAATCGTCCTTCGCAAGCAGCATTTGAGCAGCGTGCTGAAGGAACGGGAAGTCGCTTTCCAGAGCCTCGGTCAACTTCGCGGAATCGCCATTTTCGACGAGCTGAAACTCTGTGACATCCTCACTTGCAATCGGCTCCGAAAAGTACGATTGCGGATCTGTGGACGCTGCATCCGGTTTGGTACTGATTCGCCATATGCGTCCCCGTCCATGATTTGGGTAGTCAACCAGCATCCAATCGGTGACGAAAATATTTCCACGACTATCACAATCAATCGCGACGGGCCGAAAGTCCTTGCCACCGGTAAGAAACAATTTTCGACCAGATGAAGTGATGCTGCCACCTTTCGGCTCAACGTCGAAGCGTTCTATCGAGTTTTCGTTCCAAACCGTCACCAGCACACTGTGGTTGTAGTCGACGGGCAACGAGGCGCGTCGAGCGTCAGTCAAGCCACCGGGAGCTTCTCCGAGTGATATGAAACTTGACTTGGCCAACGGAAAACTCAATTATCGTTTGCTGGTAGCCACTTACGGCAGAGCGTGATACAGTAGGCTTATGCACATGTTCGTTCTCCTCGGAAGAATTCAGAAACCTCCCTTGGAAGATTACATGTCCACACTTTTACATCCACCCGCCATCATCTAAATCAAATACACGACGCGCACAGTTCCGCCAGATGCCCCACAAATAGTCGTTTTGCTCAGTCGGACTCGAGATCAGGAATGTCAAAGAACTTCTATTTCATCACAACCATTTGCATGGTCACCGCCCTTACACCGATCGGGGCACAGGATGCCGCCGACCCGAACTCGGCGGGCAAGAATCCCTCCGCACCGGGCGATTCTACCATGGCTCCATATCCTCCAAGCCCGGTGATTGATTCGGTTACGTTTGATTGGTCTTCCGAGCGAGTGTTCGGCAAGGGCAGTGATCAATGGCCGATGACATGGACTGCCGACGGCGATTTGGTTGCCGCCTGGGGCGACGGTTGGGGATGGAACGGCGAAGGAAAAGACAACAAACGCAGCATCGGCGTGACTCGCATTTCCGGGACACCGCCGACGTTGAACGGCACCGATCTCTGGGGCGACGGGCCGGGGAGCGGATTTGGAAAACCCGAAGCACTGATCGCTCTGGGCAATGATTTGCGCATGTTTTGGACACGCGGCGACAGCATCAACGACAACGATGACACGGCAACCGCACTGTCGCGCGACGGAGGACTAAGCTGGACGTACGGCAAAGGAAAAGCCTTTCCAAAGGCACCCGCCGGATTCCGTGTGCGCGGTATCTGCCAATTCGGGCCCGGCAACGAGGACTCGCTCGATGACTATGTCTACGTTTACTTCGGATTCAATCGGCAGAACGATTTGTATCTCGGGCGCGTGCAGGGCGAACACTTGTTCGAACCTGATGAATACCGGTGGTTTAAGGGGCTGTCCGCTGAAGGAAATATGCCGATCTGGTCCGAGTCGATGCACGACCGCGCAGCGGTATTCCATGATCCCAACGGCTATTACTGGCACATCGGCGTTTGCTACAATGCAGAACTTAAACGCTACCTCATGACGAAGCCGCATTTTTGCGCTGATGACAACCGGGATACACCGTTGGCAAAAGAGTCCGGGGTTGCGAGCCTAGGTATTTTTGATTCTCCGACGCCATGGGGACCATGGACGACGTTGCATTACCGCGACAACTTCAAGGATGACCTAGTCAAATTTAGCTACTTCATCCCTGCAAAATTTTTCAGCGATAATGGTCAAGGCTTTTGGATGGCGTGGTCCGGTTGGCCGGAATACGACAGCGTAAGCTTCGTCAAGGGACACCTCTCGCTTCGGTAAGTCGACTTGAGCGCCGTCCTCGTTGTTTTCTGCTTTGATCGTCGAAGTTGCCCCGCGGTAATTTTGGGGAACTCGGCCGGACCATGCGTGTGTGACTGTACGTGTACCGATAGGTGGTTCAGTAATTCGCCGAGACACCGTTATCGGTTCTCAGCGAGACAACGAACCGAAGCAAGTCCCGCAATTCGGTGACATCGATCCGGTACGGGCCTCTCCAACGACCGAGTAGATGCAGCATTCCTGGTCTGGCGGCAGATAGTTGAACTCAAACGACCCGTCCTCATCAGTAACGTCGCCAACTGCGGCCACGAACGCCCTAATGCCGGCTGTTCGGTCAACTTGGACAACCGCAATACTCATGTTCGGCACTGGTCTACCCAGGTAGGCGACTTTTCCTGCGACGGATGCGCCCGGCGCGAGTTCAATCACTCCCGATTCGGTACCCGGCTCGACCAGTTCCGTCTTCGCGCCGTAGTAATGAGCAGTTGCCAAAGCGCAGCGGTGAATATCTCTTCGAGATCATCATGCGTCGTCACGAGGTGCGGAGCACGATGATGACAACGAACCGTCCCTTGGAGAAGTGTCATTCATACTGAGTCCTTGCGTAACGCTAAACGACGACTTTGCCCGCGCCGTTGTTGGATGCCATTCCTCTACGACTTCTTGCGGTTTTCGATCTGCGGCGTCGTCAGTTCGGCGGGCAGCGGTGGATCACCGTAGTTCCACTTGGTCGCCCGCGATTGCCTGAGACGGCTCAACTCACGATTGTCTGCCCAGTAGATTAGTTGCCCCCGGTAGCCAGGCAACTGGCGAGCAACATGCAGCCACCCTCGTTGCTTCCACGAGTGAAGGGTGGTTCGCGGAATCTGCAACTCCGAAGACAAATCTCCAACGGTCCATTCATGTTGCCCGAGCTCTATCGGAGCGCGTTTCCTGGTTGCTTCAGTTTCTCCCCGGAACTTTTTCGCAAGCCTTCCGACGATTGACTTGTTGAAACGGTTAGTCTGCTTTGTGGGATGAAACCCGTCCTCGTTGAGAATGCGTGCGATCTCCGCATACGATCTTCCAGCTGTTACGAGTTCGACAATTCGACTTTTTAGCCGCTCGTAATCGGCCGTCTGTTCATACCGACGAACCGGACGTATTAATCCGTGGTGACTGGAAAACCCTCCAGACCAATTCAGTGCGACATCGACTTGTTCGGTCGTTCCTTCGACAACAACATCGACCCGTTCAATTAGAAGTCGGATAATGCGTTGCCGATCAGAGTTAGTGGTAGACGGCAATTGCCAAAGTGTAGGCACGCTGTTCGCTTACGACTGAATCATCGCGCGTTGATCGTCCGAGAGTTCGGTTACGTTCGTTTGTCGAAAGCGTGCATACTCTTGTTCAAGTGCTTCGGCGTCTTGGAGTGCTTTATTCCATTGCCGTTCAAGTTCCCTCGCGACGAGTCGATTCTCGGGTTCAACTGCATCGTACTGTCGGCGCGCGCGATCCACGGCGAACCGTGTACGCTCCAGTCGCTGCCGCCAATTGTCGTCCATACATTGCTGTGCCTGTTCAAGATCCGCAGCGGCAAGAACGCTGACTTCTAACGATGCTGGCTCAAGTGCCTTTAACACCTTATCGGCAACAATCGCATCGAGCTGTTTGCCGGACAAGCTTTGGCAGGTAGCGGATCTGAAATCAATCAAGCCGGTTGTTCAAAAGTATCGCATCACTGGACGGTCGCCTGAGTAGGCGACTGCCATGCGGCGGCCGCACTTGCCACAGTAAACGATGCCAGCTAACAGGCTTTCGCCGTCACGCGGGGCGCCTTTGGACTTCCCACCGAACTGATTCTCGCGAATTCGCTGCTGGTTGCGTTCATACTGTTCTTCCGAGATGTACGCCGGACAGTGACCACGGATCAGTGCATGGTACTTGTCCGGAGTCACGGCGACTCGCCCAGTGTCCGGATGCCCCGCTTTCTTGGGTCCATCCGGGAACTTTGTGGGTCGGTTAAAATTCTCCACAAAGGAGAGCCTAGATGCACGAGACCGAGTTTTACCAGCAGATCCTTGGCCTGACACCACCTTGGATCGTCGCCAATGTAACTCTTGATACCGAAGCGGGCCAAGTTGACATTCATGTTGAGCACGCCGATGGCGCGAAGTTTTGCTGCCCTGAGTGCGACCGTCAACTTGCTTGCTATGACCACGTTTCTGAGCGACGCTGGCGGCATCTGGACACGATGCAGTATCGGACGGTTCTCCACGCCAAGCCACCACGTGTGAAATGCCCTGAGCACGGTGTGAAGCAAGTCCAGCTCCCTTGGGCCGAGAAGAACAGTCGGTTCACATTGTTCTTCGAACGTTTCTCCATCGACGTCTTGCTGGCGACACAGACTGTTCAAGGTGCCGCTGGAATCCTTCGAACGAGTTGGGATGAAACGTGGCACATTCTCAAGAAGGCGGTGGCACGTGGTAAAGCCCGGAAGACAGATGCAGTCATGCCTCGAATTGGCATTGATGAAAAAGCCTTTCGCAAAGGCCAGAACTACATCACGCTCATCTACGATCTGGATCGAAGCACCGTCGAAGCGATTTCGGATGGGAATGACACCGATGCAGGGAACGCTTGTTTTTCGCAACTTTCCCAGGCTCAACGCGACGGTATCGAAGCGATTGCGATGGACATGAGTGCTGCCTACGTGAAGTCAGCCAAAGAGAACATTCCACTTGCCGAAACCAAGATCGTCCATGACCGCTTCCATGTGATGAAGCTTGCTACCGAAGCAGTCGACAAAGTCCGACGCGGTGAGCATCGCAAACTGAGCGCTGTAGGTGACAAACGATTGACACGCACTCGCTACCTGTGGTTAAGCGGCCAAGAGAACCTGAGCGAACAACAGCGAGAGCGATTTGATGCGGTCTATACGCAGGAATTGGAGACCGGCAAGGCTTGGGCCTACAAGGAGATGCTTCGCGACCTGTGGCACCATGCCGATGCGACTTCAGCCACCGTCTACTTCAAAGACTGGTACAAGCGAGTGATCCACACCAAGCTTTCGCCACTGAAGAAGGTCGCCAAGACAATCCGCGATCGTTTAGCAAACGTCGTGAGCTACTGCACGCACTTCATCACCAACGCAGTGGCCGAAGGAATGAACAGCAAGATCATGTCGATCAAGCGACGTGTCGGCGGCTATCGCAATCGCGAGAACTTCAAGACCGCGATCTACTTTTACTGCGGTGGACTAGATCTTTACCCACACTAAACCCAGATGGACCTTTTTAAAGGGTGTCCGCAACCAGACGTCATCGCCGATTATAAACTGCGAGATACGCCGGGCGGATGCAGCCACCTTCACGACCGAAGCATTTTGGAAACTGACGAAACGTTGCATTTGGTATCCCAACTGGTCTACGGTTGATCCTTCTTGGCAGACGAATGACCAGTGAGCTTCTAAGTCTAATGATCGCTCGATAACGCTCTTATTCTCACGCTGGCAACGAAGTCGCAAACATGGTCACGTGTTCGACTTGAACGCTCCTGAGAATTGGATTTGAAGAAGGCTTCTCTGTCTATATCTGCAAAATTGATGCGTGCAGTTACGGCCTGCAATTGGGTTCTAACATGCGGACTCGAGAATCGCAGTATCATGCCAACTAACAGGAGCCGACACTCCTAGCACTTGCCGATTGTTATGAAACGCCGCCCCAATTTACCTCAGAAATTTTGAGAGAACCGCGGCAGCTAAGAATGCTGACGCTTCGGCTGGGTAGGTTACGAATACGGAAAGCAGCCAGAATGCGACTGCCATGAAGAGTACGGGCGGTATCACGGAGAAGACTCAAATTGCCAGGCCTGCGAGTCGAAAGGTCTGACTACTCGTCGCCTTAGTGGCAGTATTTCAGTCGGCAATTGCTTGCGACCAGCCAATTTGCGAACTCGATTGACGTCTCGAAGCAAGATAAGCAGTTGGCGGCGAATCGGAGCGTAGGGAGCAAATGGTAGTTCGTAAATTGCGCGAGCTAAGTTGTCCGCAGAATCCTGTTTCGCCCGCTCAGTAAACGCTGCTCGTAAGTTCAGATAGACGCTTCGCGTTAACGCGACGTGAGAGTGCCACCTATCGTCGTTGCTGCCGTCTTTCTTTCGTCCACCGGGTTTGTAGCTGATGGAGTAACCGGCGTAGTGAATCGGAACGCGGCGAATGTCGCGAATGAGATTGGCTTCATCTTCAAAGAATCGATGCTCGCCTTTGGTTGCGAGAATCACGAAATTGGATTCATGACGGATGTACTGTAAGTTTGACCGTCCTGCCTTCTTTCGGCGGGCGCGAGTGGATTCACTGACTGCGATTCCGTATTTGCTGATGAGCTTTTCGTCGATGGCTTCAGGCGACTTACCGGCTGGCACTTTTCCTTGCACGTGAAACCAATAGCCGTGGCGCAAATAGCAACACGCTATCTGCTGCACGAATCCTTCCACTGATGTCGTTACTGCTCGATACTTCATTGAGCGTCCCTGCTCCAAATTGCTTGCAAGCCAAAAATTGGAACCTGTTTGTTTGTCGGCACAGGTTCCAGAAGCCGTTTCATTCAAAAAACACTCGCATGCATGCTCAGGCGTCTGTTCTGCGCAGAAACCAGTCAGGTCGAAGCACAGAGAGCAGAAACACCGTTGCAGAATCGAACGCCGCCGCAGCACTACATTCATGTATTGTGCCACGCCAATGCATACAACCCTTCACACAAACAACCTTCCGACAGAACCACTGGAATGCAGACGCACTCCCGGTACTGCCGTAAAGTCATCGCCACAAAACACCAGTGCTCCCGCACAGATCTTGTGTGACCGCTTGCGTCCTTCCAAGAAAAGCCGGCTGAAATCGTTTCAGTCGACAACACAAATTCATCAGCAGATTTCAGCGAAGTGCCGGCATCGCACAGAAGCAAATCGCAATTGCGACTGCTCCCGTACGAGTGCCAAACACCAATCGCATAAGCTGCCCGTCAGTCCTTTCGTCGTGGCAAAGTTCTCGGCACCACCCGATCACGCCAACGAGACTGCACTGCCTTGCACAGCCATCGCTCAAGTCGCACAGAAAGCTCCCGCCGACTGGCTTCTCGACTTCTAATCAGACCACACTCCCACTCTACGGCGTTTGAATCACTCAGCGAACCACTGCCAAGCACCGGTAACCGTCCGGCTGCCATAGAGCTTCCTGCGTTAGCTATTCTCTTCACCTTGCGGATCACGTCGCTATCCCGTGTGACCGGGAGGGAATTTGGCTGTATGTCCAGTTCGCCAGAACCGGCATAGTTTCGATTGCAAGTTGCAATCATTTCTGAGGGGCGAACGTAGAAGCCCCCTCTTACCCACCAACCAAAGTCGTTCGCTGCTCGGCAGCGTCTTCCGCAAAGTTTACCGGCAAGCCCTCGCGGGCCTTTCGTAGTTGAGCTATTCGCCGTCGTTGGATTTGCCAACGATCGCCGCAGTAAGTCGCCTGCGGTTCGGTCTGTCGCCAGACTCGAAACTCCCCACGCCGGGCAGGTTGAGCGAGGTCGATGACCTCGAATCCCCTGCACAGGATTACGCACCTCTCTTCTCATGAATCTCTTCATCAGAAAGTACCTCACCTGTTTTGAAAAATAGCGGCCTCAATGCGTTCTACGAGAACGCCTCAAGGTTCTTCCGCATCGCCCCCGCCCAAGGCATCTCTCCACCAGCGTCAATTGACGCTGGCAGTGTCCTCGCGGGACCGATTTGCATCGGATCGAATCGTCGGATTACTCGGAATTGAAATCACTGGCATACGAAGCCAGCGGACAAAACCGGATTACTCGACGAAGCCTCCGTCGAACTGGACAAGCACCTCTCGATGCATCCAGCTCTACGGGCCAACCGCGTAACAGGAGGTTAACTCTGTTCCCTTAGCCTGAATGGTGAATTCAAGTTTACCGGGTGCGATTGCCTACTGATGTTTGTCATGCGTATCACCACTCGCGAACCGAAATTGCGGGTCACTCGCAGCAATGCGTTTGACGTCCTTTACAGCAATGGTGGAAATCCGATTTCCAACCAATGGAATTTCAATACCGTACCCAGAGACGATTGCAAATTTTCGGCTTGGTGAAGCCGAAACGTGGTCGGAGGCGAGTGTTTCGATCTACAAGCGTTCGCGTCCAGCGAATCAGGCCTACCAAAAGCCGAAGTCAGCGTTGCTCGGAAAGCGACTTTCAGTCGTAGCTCTGTGACGATTGCAACTTGCAATTTGGGTTCGACACCTGTGGATAGCTCGTTGCCTAACGTGTAGTTCGCGTCGCAACGGCGGAGCAAGACTGCGTGTAGTCTGCATCGCGTTTTCGTGGCGCCGACGTGTAGTTGGCGTCGCAGAATCTTGTTCAGTCGGTCGACGCTGCTTTCGCTACTTGCCTGACATGATTGAGGAAATGCCGGAATCATCGCCGGCTGAAACGATTCTCCAAAGTACTTGTACAAAGATCTACTGTTCTAATCAAAGGATTGCTTATTGAGATATCTGCTGCTTGGGTGTGGAGTTGAGCTAGTTAAAACTCTTGAGAATGTCTGCGGCTGTTTCGACCGAAACGTCCTGCTGAGACTGCTTGGCCGGAGAATCGCCGAATAGTTCGGCACGAAGGTCGGCGAATAACTTCTGACTGTTGTTTGATAGCTCAGCCTGATTCTGCTCCTCGCGTCTGACTTCGTGCCACCAATCGGGAGCCGTCCGCTGACCTTTCGACGCCTTGCTGACAGAGTCAACGAAAAACGCCATTGGCGACTTCTTGAAGAACGGTCTCCCAAACCGTTCCGACGCGGCTTGGGTGATGTCCGCCCATTCCTCTAGCAAACGAGCAGGGTACTTTCTCGAAAGCGAATAGGCCGCACCGGTCTCGAATCCCAGGCCGATGAGTGTCTCGATAATTGGCTGCAACTTCTTCATTGATGCTTTGTCCTCCGCTCTTTGGTCAAAATAGACGCCGCGATTTGCCGAAAGGAGATATTTGCCTTTCGACACTCGTGAGATTTCTGCATCCCTGACAACGTTGCACGCATCCAACTTCTTCAGACACCGAATGACTTTTATGCGAAGGTCACGGAGCGTGACAGTCGGCGAGAAACCCATCAGCTCGACTGCAACGTATCGAAGATCGAAGGACGGAAGCGAACTTCTCCGATGAAAAATCTTTGAAACGAATAAGAACAACCGCCGCGACGCTGGATCAAGGCTGCGATACAGTTCCAAGTCGAACCGAAGTTGACTTGCTCCATGCTTCGCCAGATCGTAAAAAGTTCGATCCCAGTTGAATCGCCAAGCTCGATGGGACGAACCGCTCGGAAGGTCGTAGCTGAAGAAATGAAAGCTAACTTCTCGATGTTCAGCCTTGATCGGGTCGTAGAACGCATCGCAAAGGTAGCTCGTGACAGATAGCCGTCGGATCGCGTCGCGGAAAAGCCGGTATTGCTCGCCACCACGGGCCGAACGCGTGTCGACGACACCAAGCTGTCGGAGGCACCAGTGGGGTGTTGCTACCAAATCACTGCGATCGTCTTGTAGCGAGAGCGTCAGGGCCAGCAAACCCCATAGGTAGAGTTCATCACTTGCCGACAATCCGAGCGGGCAAAATATTCTTGCACGTGCCGTTTGTCGTTTTCGATTTGCATCGCTGTATCGGTATTCGACTTGATGAACGAGGTTTTCAGAAAGCGACGCTTGGCGGTCGAGCGGACACAGGGAGTGTTCCACCAAACTCAGTTGACCGATTCCTGTCTGGCTTTTCGCCACATTTCGTTTTGGTTTCGCCATGCAATCCAACTCCCATCCGCTTCGTAGCATGAAGCCGGGGAGTGTGACAAAACAAACCATTGCGTCTGCGTGTTTCGGTCGATGACGAAATTGCTTGACGACCAGCCCACTGCTTTGCGACCATTCGACCAGCGATCTCAGTCACTTGCCCAAGATTGCAAGTTGCAATCTTATTGGAGGAACATGCCAACAACGTTTTGTTTAATCAACCAGAAGGGTGGCTGCGGCAAAAGCTCGACTTGTTTCCATTTAGCCGGAGCGTTTGCGGCTCAGGGGGCGAACGTCTTGCTGCTCGACATGGACCCGCAAGGTTCATTGAGCCAAGGCTTTCTCGGCTCGTCAATCGTTGAGAGTTTGGAATCAGATCAGACGTTGGCGATGTTGTTCGACGAAGCAAGGTTCTTCGCTAAACGTGACCAGATTCTGCGTCCAACCCAGTTCGAGGGGATCACGCTGTGCCCAGCGAATCAATTGCTTGCTCCGTTCAATGCACCGGAGCCAGAGAAGACTGGGATGTTGCAGTACGCAATCCGCGAGTTCGTTGCCGAACAATCTGGCTTCGACATAGTTCTGATTGACTGCCCACCGAACCTGTATCGATGCAGTTGGACTGCAATGGTCGCTGCGGATCAGGTTCTCATTCCGGTTCCTCCGGAAGACTTTGGAACGCAAGGTCTGCGTGCTGTGCATCAGTGCGTGGAGCAAGTCCGGTCACTCAATCCGAACCTCCAAGACTTGAAACATCTGGTCACTCGCTCAGACTGCCGCCTATTAGTTCATCGAATGTACGAGCAAAAACTCCGCGACATGTATGGGGAAACTGTCATGGAGACTGTGATTCCGGAAGCATCGGCGTTCAAAGTCGCTCTCACCAGACGATGCCCGGTTCAGTTCCACGATTCCAAATCAAAGGCCGCAAAATTGACTAATTGCTTGGCGCGTGAGATTCTCGACCGAATTGGTACGAATGAATCAACACGCAAGGTGGCATAGTTATGGGAAGCACACGAAACGCACTTGAAGAAGTCAAACTGAACGTTAACGAATCAATGGGGCTTCGGCCGGCGGAGCGGCGTACGCAACTCGCTCCGGTTTCTTCGGCAAAAGATGTTGGCCGCGTGCCGCTGCGAACATTCGGCAAAATCGAGGTTGATCGAGTGATTCCAGATCCCGAGCAGCCACGAACTGAGTTTGATGAAAGAGATATTGCCAAGCTTGCCGCGAGCATCCGGTCCCACGGACAACTGCATCCGATTCGGGTCCGATGGAACGAAGCAAATGAAAAGTGGATCGTCATTTCAGGTGAGCGTCGATGGCGTGCGACGAAAGCTGCAGGACTGCCGAACGTCAATTGCTTTTTCGTCGAAGGAGAAATTTCCGAGCCGGAAATCCGTGAACAACAATTGGTTGAAAACCTTTACAGACGCGACTTGAAACCGATCGAAGAAGCCCGAGCGTACCAGTCACTCATGACCCTAAACGATTGGAACGGGAAGCAGGTCGCCGAATCGCTACATCTTTCTACGTCCCGCGTCAGCCGCGCACTTGCGTTGCTCGATCTGCCCGAGGAACTTCAGTCTCAGGTAGAAAGCGGAATTCTGTCCAAGTCGTCCGCGTACGAATTAAGTAAGCTCGACAACGATCGCTCCATATCTGAATTGGCAGCGAAGGCCGCTTCAGGCGAACTGCCGCACGCCAAAGCGGTTCGTCAGGTCAAGATCCGCCGAGGAAAAAAGGTGTCCAAAGCTCGCAGCGGCATCCATCTCGTTTTTGCTGCGGAGAATGGCGTCAAAGTGACCGTGACAGCTACGACCAAGATGAACTATCACGAGGTCGAATTGGGACTGAACCAAGCACTCGATGATGTCCGCCATCGAATCCGCAACAACATTAAGTTGTTCTAACGCAATTCACCTGCTGCTACGTTAGAAATCGAGGTTCACTTCTTGGTCGGCCATCGGTTCTGGTGGGGCTGGCGGTAGGATGGATGACATCTCAGTGACCTGCAACTTATTACGGTCTGCGCACCATGACATCAGATACTTGCCGTCAGCAGAGAAAGCCAATGCCCTGACAAGTTCTGTTCCGCAACGAAGGAAAGCATACCGCTGCCGATCCTTTGCGCTCCAAATGTTCACAAAACCTTTGCGATGTCCTGTCGCTATCCACCCTGTGTCAGACTCAGCAAACGACGCGAACTCTGACGTCTGCCAATTGGAATCCGTCAAAGGCGTCGGACGCATCGGGTCGTGCTCTATGAGCTTGTCGTTGGTTACTTCGTCCGTGAGGAACGGTGTGAGTGTCTTTGCACCAAAGTCGAGCCGCATCAACGAATCCTTAGTCAAAATCCACATCCCAGTGTTGTCGCGGGTGAACTCGGCGAAGGAGAATCGCCTGTCACGCATTGAAATCGCGTGCACTTGTTCGCCGGTATCTGTCGACCGGACTTCAACACCTATCCCGTCTCCGTCCCACTGACGAGCTACCGCCGCACACAGTTTCCCATCTCGCGAAACATGTGCCCAACTCCGAACTGAGGCGTGATCGACAAATTCCCACTGAATCGTTCGGAGTTTTTGTCCGGACTTTGTGTCGTAGATATTATGGGTGTATTTTTTCGCTCTGAACGGCTTGACTGCCATGTGGAAGCGACCGTAGTTATCGGATTGTCCGGTTCCCCTCGTTTGAAACCCGGTCCGCAACAATTCAACGTCATCTTTTATGACGCAAATGATCGAACCATCATCTGAGGGACGCCAAGCTTGAACGACACCTTTTCCGTTGTCCAAAGCCTTCACCCGACTGACGATCTTTTGGGTTGCTAGTTCGATGATGATAAATTCACGCCGCGACGCTCCGCACCAAACAACGCAGTGCCTCCCATCGGGCAGCATCTGAAGTCGAAATCGTGTGTCGCCCATTCTTCGTTTTGGCTGCGGCGCCGATTCTGCGATTACGTTGTGCCGGCGGACTCTCCCAATAGTCGTGTCATGAATCTGGAGGCTCCCGAACTTATCTATCGTCAGAAGCTTCGCTCCGTTGTCCACCAACCATACGTGTTCAAGTTCGGGCACGCGGCACCCCCAGACGGAAAGCTGTGAGCGGACGTCGAACAACTCTAAACGTCCCTCTGGCCACTCGACCAAACCCCAAACGCCATTCTTCGAGAGCATATATTGCTCAGGGAAAATTGGTTGATCATATCCAAAGAACGAGCCCTTTGTCACAACTGGAACTTCAATCTCCGCATCAGCTTCACAGTTGAACACGCGCATCAACCTCGATGAGTCGCTGTAACTAAGACATGCTCCTATCGTTCCGCTCGCCGAAAGCCAGCCGCATCCAGAGGTGGCGTCGTATTCCTGATTCAGCGAAAGTTGGCCATCGTCACTCACCGAGTAACACTTCACCTTGTCGTCAATTTCGGCGACCACCAGTCTTTTGCCATTGTCGGAGAAACGGATCAACTTGGCTTCGTCCGCTGCAACCGTTGCTCCCTTGCCAAGCGGATCAAGCGTCCAAACTTGAAGCTTGCGGTCAGATCTGAAAGCGATGAACCGTCCATCCGCTGACCCGGATACAACTGATGACCGGCCCTCGACAATTTTGTTGTCGCTTACCCCCTTGCGCCAAATTTCGACGTTTTCAGAGGTAAACGTGATAAACAACTTGCCGTTCAAGCTGGGGAAGCTGTCGTAAATTCGATTACCAATCGTAAAATTTTGCTCAGGTTCAGACTGATCCAAAACAATTCTCGTAATAATCGCGGGCTGGCCACGTCGTACTGCGAACACAACCTTCGAGTCAGCACTCCACTTGAACTCAGAGGGAGATTCAAGCTCTGGTGAAATCGACACCGCGACGTGATCTGCCTGCTGCGAATCCCTTTTCGCGAAATAGATTGTGTTTTCCACAAGTGCCGCCATTGTCTGTCCATCGGGAGAACATGACAGAAGCTTTACGGCACCTGGAAACTCGATTGGCTTCGGCGTGGCACCGCGGGAAGCAACGATCTGATGCACCGATGACTGGTTCTCTGCCGGCACGAAAGCAATGAACTGATCTTTTGTGCAGAAGCAGTAGACATTCGCCGTAGCGATTTTAGTGGGTATTGCACGGTTAGTCGGTTCGGTCAGGGGGATCTTGGATTGCGACCAGCAGGGAACCGTAAGCATCAATATCGAAATGGCCGTCGTAGCAACTCGCAGCATGTCCGGTATCTCCCCGTTTCAAGAATCGAAAGCCGACAGTTTAGACCGTCTTCCGACCGGAATCTATGTAGCTGGAGAGATGGAGGAGGCCTGTCTGCTGCATTTCTGATTGTGCCACAGCATCAAGGTCCGTTCGTCCCGCCGCTTCGCTCTGGTCCTCTCTGCTGCTTTCGCTGCGCGAAAGACTCCACCTTGACTTGCTGTGTTGAGTTCAAGGTGGCCGCCGACAGGCCGTGTAGAGATTTAACCGCTGCAAAGTCGGATGCAGCAAATGGAGAAGAAGACAATGAAAAAGGATGAAGTAAAAACGCTCGTTCAAACGGGAATCGACCAGCTCAATACCGCTCTGGCAGCGGGGCATACTGTCCGTCTGAAAGACGTGATGAAAATGATGGCTCGATTTCACAAATACAGTTTCAACAACTGCGTACTGATTGCGGAACAATGTCCGCATGCAACCAAAGTGCTGGGCTTCCACGGTTGGAAAGCAATCGGACGGTCGGTCAAGAAGGGCGAAAAGGGAATCGGAATCACAGCGCCGCTGGCCGTCAGAAAGAAAGACTCGCCTGCCGATGAACGGAAGGTTTTCGGCTTTCGGGTCGTTCACGTGTTCGATCTCAGCCAAACCGAGGGTGATGAATTGCCTGAGTTCTCGGAACCGGCTGGAGATGTGGAACGCTGGATTGATTCAGTTGAGCGATTGATTGCTTCTAAAGGAATCGCATTGAAGTATGGCGTTCTCGATGGCTCGACTTTGGGTTTCTCTTCGCTGAAAAAGATCACTGTCCTTTCCGGATTGAAACCGCCGATGCGCCTGGAAGTTCTCGTTCACGAACTCGCTCACGAAATACTGCATCCCGACAAAGAAACTCGGAAACGTTTGACCAACACCGTCAAAGAAACTGAGGCACAATCTGTTGCACACATCGTTTGCCAAGCGTTGGGAGTTGAGGGCTTGGAACACTCTGCCGAATACATTCACCTGCACAACGGCAACAGTGAAGTGTTCGCCGACTCGATGCAGCGCATTCAGAAGTGTTCGTCCGACATTCTGAAAAGTCTGTTCGACGACGAGACACGATTGGTAGTGAGTTCCGACACTGCCGATCAACGTCGGCCCGTGCCGAATGTAAACCTTGCTGCCTAGCCGGCATACTTTACGGCGACTGCGGAACGGAACAGGCTTCGACTCCGATCCGTAGTCGCTTTTCCTGCAATTGGAATTCGCGTTTACCCCTTCACCACTCATCGCTGCCTACGAAGCCAACCTCGCAATTACCCCCTTTCATGTCGAAAAAATCCGGGAAACATCGAATCGCCCGGTGGGCGATCTGGTAGATGGGTTCCCGCTCGGTTTCCGCAGACTTCGTCTTGCGGAACACCTCGACGGTCACTTTGGCTACGAGTGATTCCCGACCGCGTTCGCGATCAGGAGATCCCCCTTCGCCCACCCCGCCGCTCGCTTGCGACTTTCCGCGTCGCGGAAGAGTCGACGTACTCACCTTGCTAGTCGATCCGACTGACGGCTTGTATGTGCCAACCGACGACTGGCCCGCCCGCTCTATCTTCCGAAAGAGTTGTCACAACTCGCGCCCTCAGCCGGGCCTCTCTTCTGCGCCTCTCAGGCTGGCTGGGGCCAGCCTTTCGGCTTTGTTCCGCTGAACGCTTCACCGGCCCTGAACGGGCCGTGACGCTCACCGCTGGGGCGGTTCGCTGCGGGCTTGAACGCCCGCCCGTCTCGCTTGGACGCTCGACTCACGACCGAGCCTGCTGGGGCAGCCTGCGGTCGTCTTCCGCCTCCGCTGGACGCTCCGGCGGTCAGCGGCTCACTGGCGTTCGCCGCCGTTGTTGGCGGGCCGCGACGCGGCCCGCTTGCCGCCCCGAAAAATGGCACCTGCACCGGAACATCAAATGACCCGCTGACGTTCCATTCCTGATTCCTTTGAATCCCATGTCTGCAAGCGACTTAGGGTCGCTTGCGACCGGCAGGTGTATGCTACAGGTGTTTGGCAATACTTTGCATTACACTCTGTCATTTGGACATCGTCGTTTCTAGGAAGGAAATTCACCCTATGCCGAATCGCCCGATCCGTTATCGAGGGGCGGAGCTTCCGGTTATCGAACGCTTTCGGATCGGCGGTCGCACGTACCTTGCCGTCGCTAAAATCGGCTCGTCCGGACGGCGGGCTTTTCAGGTCTTCGACCCAAGTGCAAAACAGATGCGAGCACTGCATATCCTGCCGACTTCGTCCGGCGGCGTTGACCGAGTCCGCACGCTTCAACGGCTCACGCGAGGCGACAACGAAATCCTCCAAATTCTCGAATGCCATCAAGACGGTGATTCTGTTCACGTCGTCGTGCCGTGGATTGACGGTTTCAATCTTAGGTCTGTGCTCAACGGTATCCGTGATCACAACCGGCACCGAATCGCTGCCCCTGAGGCCGTTCGTCTCGTCAGAGGTGTGGCCCATGCACTGCGTCACCTTCATCGCCACAAACAGATCGTCCACGGCGACATCAAACCAGCAAACCTAATTCTCACCAAACGAACCAGTCTCGTTCTGATTGACTACGGTAACGCATGGACGGTGGAGCGAACAACGAGACGAGAGGAAGGAGACGGCACGAGCGGTGTTTACTCGGCTCCGGAGCTTTTAGGGGGGCAACGCCGTGTCGACTTTCGCGCCGATTGTTTTTCACTGGGGGTCGTTCTGTATGAAATGCTGACCAGTCGAATTCCTTACGATGGTTATGGTGGCAAAGTTGGAATGTTGCCTGACTCCGTTCAGTCCAGGTCACGCTTGGTGCCACCTAGCGAAATCAGTCCCGAACGCGACAAAATTCCGAAACGGATTTGGAAAACGGTCGACGACCTGTTAGACCGCTCGTTGGCGATAAAACCAGACGACCGTTTTGAGACATCTAGTCAATGGCTAGAAACTTGGAACGCTGTAATGGCTGAAATTCGGCATACGACTCGGCATGGTCCGACGCCGAGTCTCGTCAGTCGACTGACTGACTGGATTCAACACAGGATGAAGTGATTAGACTATTCAAGCCGACGCATTTTCCGATTGCGGTCATGCTTGGGTTTCCAATTGAATCGGTCTCCGCAGTCGCAGTGGAAGGCCTTCTTCCCGTTGTGGAATAGAACGGGGTCGAGTGGTTCCTCGTAACGCATCGTTTTGTCTTCGTGTGCAATTGAACGAGGGTGACCGAAGTGGCAGGAACTGCATACATTCCCGGTGACTGGCTCGGGAGGTTGACGCTCGCCCGCATCCGACTCGATGATCATTGCCCGAACTCGTTCAAGAGCCGTGTAAAATCGCTCGCGGTGCTCGTTCGTGTTTGGCACCGTCATCCCCTGATAAGTGTTTCCAAATAAAACGATCCCGAAAGGGCTGTTCGCACCTTCGGTGGCTTCAATCAGATGACAGTGCGCCATCACTCGAACAATATGTTGGGGAAGCACTGGTCCTTCGGGTTTTCGGATTCGATGAACGGGGATACTCATCGTTCCCTTATCCAGAATCCTTCTCGGTTTTCCGCTGAGTTTCCAGCGCTCATCATGCAATGCGGCTTGGGGGCGACGCACTTCATAGCCAGCGAGAAGTAACCCCCACCAATCGACCGGCTGGAACGTATTCTTTCCCGGAACAGGGTTACACTCGTTTGCGAGCTGGGCGGCAAGTCTTCGGTTACCAATCTCTCGCCAACGTCGGAATGCCCGCCATGCAAAGATCGTCCATCCCAATACCAATCCGATCAGCAGGAGGGGATAGACTGGATTCCCAAGCAACATCAATGACAGAATGACAACCGCCGCCACCAACCCCACCGGGAAGGCAAACAGAACATAGAGGGCATGCGTGTAAGCTTCTTCGATGGCTGCCTGCTCGTACCAAGGAAGCAGAGCAAGGGATGGGAGTTCCTCTTCCGGATCAGAAAAACTACCCTCGTGCGTCAGCACACCGGCGCGTGGACAAAACGTGTACTCTGCAAGCGTTGATGCCGTCACATGCGGATCGGCTTCATCCGCATCAAGCATCGGTGGTGACTTGCGTTCGATTCGTGTCGCGTACGCTACTAGCTCCGGCAACGGCAGCGTGGCTCGTGTCGTGGTTGGGAATTGCCGCGTTTCCGCCGGATCGATGGCTTCCGTCGTTCTGGGTAGCCCTTTCTCCAACTCCTTGCAATGTAATTCGATGATCTCGAATAGAATGCGCGTCGCCTTGTTCGCGTCCGCTTCCGTGGCCTCCCGATCCGGATCGTAGTGGAGTTCTAAATTGCGAATGTCGATCGCGAAGGCAGCTTTTCGGAATTTCTTTTTACCAAGAAAGTCTTTTCGAGAATGAAGTAATCCTCCGAGTGAACTAACTTCAGGTTCCACCGGAGGGAAGTGTGTCTTAATAACCTTCTCAACCAACCTTGAAGTCCGCGCGAACTTTCCAAGCGGGTCAGGCAGATCCCGAAATTGTTGAATCGCTGCTCGGTATTCGGAGATTTCCTCTCTTAGTTGGTTCGCTTCCTCTGGATTTATGTCGCTCATTTCCAAACCTCAACGATCGGCAAGACTTCATTCATCGACTCATGACGCTCGCTTCGGAAGACACTTGCTGCCTTCGTGAGACATGACTGAACCGAACTTGGCAGCAAAGTATCTTCCAATGCCGACTTCTCTGAGCCGATTTCGGGCAACTCGCCGAATGCGGCGTGGACGCCAATTCTCGCCCAACTGTAGATGTCAGCCCGCACATCAACGTCGTCCGCATCCGCTTCCCCAGCACGATATGGATCAACCGGCCATTCCGCTGTCGATACCGTTGGTCCGCGATCAATCAGCTTGGCCAGTTCAAACTCCGTGAGTATCGCCCGCCCATCCGAGTTCCGAATCGTAATTGTTGCCGGTGTGAGTTCGCGTCGAACAATTCCTTTCTCATGCAGCCCGTGTAAGCCACGAGCCACATCAAGCAGCAATTCTTTCACGACGAGTGGTTCAAAAGGTTGCCGCCCCAAGGTTCGTTGCAATGGTTCACCGTCAATCCATTCGTCGATGACCCAATAGAAACTCTCGACCGGATCGTGAAACGCCGTGAGGTTGCGAACGATATTCGGATGGTCTTGCAGGGTGCCACAAACGTTCGGGTGTCGCTTGATCCAAGTACGACATCGTTGCTCCTCATCGGTGGTCATGTCTCGCAAGTCAAAACGTTTCCCGCGTGCCTGACGATCTAGTTCCAAATGCCGAAGACGGCAAAGCTGGAATTTCAATCCATTCGACGCCGTGATCCAATCCGACAGAACATCGGACACCAGATATTCGTGAACTGTCGATGCGCCTCCAATGGGAGTCGACGCGTTCATCAACACGTCGAGTGTTGTCCCAAGTGCGGCGGCCACCTGCGACGCCGTTGTCCGGTAAACGGATTTTCCGGCGAGCAGATTGTTGACTGTCCCCGTCGAAACGTCAGCAAGCTCTTTCAATTGTTCAACGCTCAGACCGCGATGATTCATCGCGGCTGTCAGCTTCGAGACGTTGATTGAAACCGTCCGTCCGTGTTTCGGTCCTGCGTTGGTCATTGGCCACCTTGGTTTGTGGTGCAACCAACTTGTTCGCAGATTGCACCAGCTTGAATTTAGCGTGAACCGAAGGTCGCCAATAATTCTGTCACTCCGGGTCGGATGACATTCCCGGAGAGTTGCTTTTCAACCCCAAGACAGGATTAGCCATGCTCCAAAAAACGACGCAGTGGATGACAGACCGGCTTGTTGAGCGGGCCTTGCCAAGCATCGGAAGCTTCATGGCTTCCGCTCTGCAACGCATGCTCATTCTCGGTCACGCTGATCATCATAACCAACTGGAAGAACAAGCTCGACGGTACGAAGCCGCCGGGAAACCTCATTTGGCGAAACTGATTCGCGATCAAGCTCAGGAAATGTCGCTGAATGATCCGCTCAGCTCGGCACCGGAAATCTGTGAGCGGCTGACGGGTGTCAGTCAAGCGGACATGGGGTTGCCAGTCGGTTTGCCCGACACGACGACGCCCAAAAAAAAGCGAGGCAATAAAAAGCCGGTTCGGATAGACGTTTCGGAAGACGCCGGAGAAATGGGCGAATGAGCAAGCGGACGCAATTTACCGATCGCGACGTCACCGTCCTGCGAGCCTTGAGCTTGCAGGTCCGCTTGTTTGGCCAGCGTCAACTGGCCGATGCACTCTGGGCTGGCGACATCGCCAATGCTCGCCGTCGCCTGAGTCGTTTCACTGAGTTGGGGCTACTTCAACGCAGTCTGGTGATGGCCAGGCCGTTGCCAGAGTTGCTAAGCCCAGTGTGCGTCTGGCAGCCGGGGCAACCACACCCGGATGTCTCGCAAATTGCATTTCGGTTGCAGAGTCGATGGCGATACCGAACTCCTCGTTCGACGGTTGTTTTCCTGCCGACCGAGCAAACTGTCAATCACTTCGGTGGACGCAACAAAGCAGTGATGTCGGCTCAGGTATCACATGACCTTGGCGTCTCCGAAGTCTGGCTTTGGTTCTATTGCAACCATCCAAGTTATGCCACCGCGTGGCGTGGTGAGAATCTGATTACCGACAGCGAACCCGGCCAATCAATGCCTGATGCAATTCTCGTCGACTCCAACGATGAACCAGCAATTTTGATCGAGTTTGGTGGCGACTACCAAGCGGATCGGATCTCCGCCTTTCACGACGATGCAGTCCTGCGTGGCCTGCCCTATCAAATTTGGTAAGGACTTCAATGAACAAATCAATACTCCGACCAAGAGACCTCGCCTTCGTTGAATTCGTCCGGCGCTACCGTCTCGCGACTAACCACGTCGTCGCCACGCAATTGTTGCCCGGACGGTCGATGAATGCAGTTGCAAAAGTTACTGCACGCCTCTGTTCCGCTCAAATCCTGAATCGCTATGTCCTCGTTCCGCCAGAAAACTACTTTCGACTTGGCGGCAAAGCCATCAGCACGCTGGGAGTGTCGTCACGTCTTGGTGAATCGCTCGGTCCGCAAGCTTTACCAACCGATTTCGCAACATTGATCTATGCGACGAGTGGAAACACGCGTCGTCGACTAACGGGTGAAGAAGTCAACCAATACATGCCTTGGCTTCCCGGAGACTTGTCTCACTCCCCCTATTGCGTTGACAAAAATGGCCAGTTGGAACTCATCCGTGTCGATCTTGGTGGTTCACCGCAGCACGTTGCTCGAAAGACGACGCAGGCTTCTCTTGACCGCCTTGATGTTCCGCAAATTTCTGAACTGGCCGCTGCAACTCGATTTCAAGTCGTTGTCTTGACCACCAGCGAAGAGAAGGCGAAAGCAATTTCCAAAGCTCTCGTGGCTTGCGGTTGCACTGATGCAGTTCGCGTCCACATCGCTGTGATTCCACGTCTTTCATTCCTTTTACTTCGAGCCAACTAAAAAAGGATCAATCCCATGCCTAGAAGTGTATACCGACAATCGCCCGGCAACCCTATACAACGCCATCTCGTGCCATCTGAGCCGTTGGAGCTGGAATTCGCCTACCACCGAGGCGTCGACAACGACGACGCTAACTTCACCATCAAGGTGTTGCGGGAACTAGTGCTCACCAGCTTTGTGACTTTGCTTTGTTGCTGGATTCCTTTCCTGCTACTCGATGTCACGCTTTTGGCTCTGTTGATCGTAGCAGTCATGGCCTTTCTCGCGTGGAGTAAAACGCGATCGCATCTCGCCATTACTCGCGATATCAGTCTCGCAGTGATTGTTGCAGCGTGGATTTACCAACTTTTCCGGTTGCCCATTGCGATTGATGTCTACGTGGCGTTGACTCTAACGGCACTTGTTGCGCGAGAAGTTGTTCGCCATTTCACCTTTGTCGCGACCGTGTCGCCCACCTCAGTTGATGAATCATGGAATACTCGGGATGACCTTTGCTGGCAGACTTTGTCCAGTTGTGTTTTGCTCCTGCCGATCGCGCTCTGCGTGCTGATTCCACAGCACACATCACTCTTGCTGTTGGTTGCGGCTATCGGATGGTTGGCAATGGCTGCGGTCTACTGCCAATCGCCTCAGCAATATGTTCACGGCTGTCTTTCCGCCATCGTGACTTGGTGCAGCTACAACCGAGACGACCAACCGCTCGCAGGTGTTTTGGTAAGTCCCTCGGGAAATTGCCGAAGACGACTGGCGATTCTCACCGTTGCGGTTGTTGTAAACGCTTTCGCGTTCTTTCGAGTGACCGCCATTTCTCAAGCAACCGAGGCGGTAATCGGCTTTGGTCGCATTGCCAACGCAGAAAGCTTGTTTGGAATGCTGTTCAATATTGGCCTGTTTGTCGTGCAATGCGGAGCGATGGCACTGCTGCCAGTCACTCTTTTCTTTCTGGCGGTTTTGATAGTCGGGACACCCGTCTTCGGACGGCTTTCCATTCCGAAGCCAAGTTTTGTTCCGGCCAGCGAGTGGAAGCAAATCACTAACCGCATTCGTTCATCACACAACCCGGTCGAACGTGCAAGCCTATATCTTGGCCGAGTCTCGTACGACCAATCACCATTGCTCGTGCCATCGGAAGTGTTTCGCGAGCATGCCCACTTCCTTGGCGACAGTGGTTCGGGCAAGACGGCTCGCGGACTCTCACCGTTCATCGAGCAGGTCGTGGGCGGAGGAAACGCTAGCGTGATGGTGCTCGACCTTAAAGGCGACTCGCCCGAGCTTCTCCAGTCTCTCCGGCAAGGTGCGAGCACGGCCAAAACACTCAACGGCACCGATGTTCCGATTCGCTACTTCACGCAACGGGACGACCAAGCAACCTACGGTTTCAATCCATTCAGGCTCCCGTGTTGGAACCGTCTTACCGAATTGCAAAAGACCGATATTCTGTGCGGAGCGCTGGGCCTCAACTACGGCAGCGACTATGGCGAGGGCTACTTCAGTTCCGCGAACGCATCGGTTCTCTATGCAACGGTCAGCCACTTTCCTGAGATCAAGAATTTCGAGCAACTTCGCGACAAACTCGCGTATGTTATCTCGTCGCCGAAGCGACATGGCCTCGATGAAAAATCGAAGGACGCTGGAAACCACGTCAAGATGTCGGTAACGCGTCTGGCATCAATTGCCGCGTTGAACATCACCGATGATTGCACGCCGAACCGAGAGGTTGCCGAAAATTGCGTTGACCCGACGCGATTGTTTCAGCGTCCCGAAGCTCATTACTTCAGTCTGTCCGCAACGCTAGGACCAGGTTCGTCGCCGGAAATTGCCCGACTGGCCAGCTTCATGCTGTTGACGGCGGCAACGCTCACCGAACGCCAAGTACCTGTCTATTTGGTAGTCGATGAGTTTCAGCGAATGGCTTCGAGAAACCTGGACTATCTGCTGCAACTTGCTCGCAGCATGGGTGTCGCCGTCATCCTAGCGAATCAGTCCATGCAAGACTTGTATCGCTATGACCTGACGTCAACGTTGGAGACAAATTGCCGGTATCGCCAGTGGTTCGCCATCTCCGGTTGGGACGATCAAGATCGACTCTCCAAGGCGAGCGGCGAAACGATTGACACGATCGAATCAATCGCCGTTTCCAGATCAGTCAACGACCGAGGTGCAACCACCAGCACTTCTCGGACCGTCCGCGACTTTGTCGCACCGCGATTGACAAAGAACGACATCAAATTGGTTAGCGACGACGACCGCAAAAGTGTTGTACTGATCAATCGTGGGGCTGGCTACGCCCAGTACGGCGGGATGCCCGTCATCATCGAAAGCGACTTTCATATCTCATCCGAGGAATACCAAGAGCGCAAAAACACGCCATGGCCCTCGAAGGACATCGGAACGTTCATACCGTCGACTTGGGAGCGACCGAAGAAAGAGATTCCCCATCGCGGACGCAGATCAAGCACGTCTCCGGACATCTCCAACGAAACGATCTCAATTGGCCCCTCACCGGAATCGCAATCCAATCCTTCAGCTACGAAGGCCAAAGGTAAGAAGCAACGCCAGCGAAAAGCAACGCGAAGATTGAAGAAACAACCATCTTCGCAAGCCAAGGCAACTGTATCCGAAGCAGTCGGAATGTTCGATCGCTACTTGCAAGATCACCCAATTGATTCATCAGCAACTCTCGCAACGGGAGCCGAGTGATGTTTCAACGAACTTGGACCCCCGCGATTTATGATTTGATGGAAACGCTCACCTGCCGCGTGAGACTGCTTTCGCTTTCCCATATCCACGAGGGCTGGCAGTCACAATTTGGCAGCTCGAAAATGGTCGTCAAAGCAGTTAGGCAATTGGGCGGCGCGGGAATGATTGTCGGTGATGTGTGGACGGTGCAGGCTTCGCCCATCGAACAACATCCGCTTGCATCATGGATGCCTCAGCAAGCACCACCCGATTTTGATCGCATTGCAGAAATTGTCAGTTCCAGGTGGAACGAGCGATGTGAACCAACGCCCGTTGTCGCTGCAAGTCATCACGCTGCACGACTATTCGGTTCATCGGCTGGTGGGCTACCACCGGTGAACCACCGCAATCACGACTTGCTGCTTTCAGCGGTTTATCTGCGGTATCGAACCACTCAACCAAAACTCGCTTGCACTTGGCTTGGCGAGGACGCCGTCTCAATGGCAGAACGAGGTGTCAAGAATCCCGACGCATATCTGTTCGACGAATCAGGAAGCGTCACCCGCGTGATCGAATCCGCAGGCCGTTACTCGTTGAAACAACTCGAATCCTTCCATCAACACTGCCAGTCCGCTGATCTTCCCTATGAACTCTGGTAGTCGCCTCAGTCGAGACAACACCCAATGACCTATCAACAGACCATGATTGACTTTATTAGTCGTCACACGATCGCACTGGATCGCTGTTTGCCAATCAAAGACCGTGAGCGCGCGATGCTCGCAATTGACCTGCTTGCTCGCGCTGGTCAAGTCAGTGAATGGCATCATGCGAGCGGACTCCGATACTGGACCGCTGCCAATGCGAAACCATTGTCTGATCCATCGTTGGCGCGTGCCTTTGGCATCCTGATGTTTTGTCAAAGCTCAACGGCTCGGTCGTTGGTGACAAGGGACGATCTCGAAAACTACTTCCCGAAGCTATTTCGGTATGGACTTCCTGCCGGTCACTACGTCGATGCAACGTCTCAGTCTCAGCGACTAGGCAATGTCCGTGTCGACACCGGGCAATCGAAAATCAGTCGCATCGTTGAACGGGCACGACGAAGCATTGGGAAGCACGAACAACAAACTGGCATCCGTGAATTGATTCGTCGCGGCGAGTTTGAGTTGACGTGGATTGTTCCAACTCACCCGAAACAACGTCGACTCACCGAAGCCCTTCAGCCGTTCGCTGCGGGCGGAATCCATTTAAAAGTCATCGCGATTCCAGATTTATTAGATGTTGCTGCCTATCTTCCGCAATCCAATTCCATATTGAACTGAACACTCAATCCCCACGAGGGTTTGAAAACGTCTCTCGGCCCGAGAGCAGAAAAAACAACGGGTAGGTAATCGCTTCCGATTGCTTGGCGAACGCTTCAAGTGTTCGTCAATCAAGCGTCGTCTGGAATGAGCCAGCGGCGTCATAGGGAGGTTGTCATGAAAATGACATTGAAAGAATGCCTTCAAGGAATGGCTGCCGAGATACGTTGGGGTATCTCGGACGCTGCTGAACATTCCGTGAGATTTACACACTTCCTGCTGGATGCCGTTGGAGCGGTTTTGGGTGGTGTTAGTAGGTTGCTCGGAAGACCCTACCGGCGAGGTTTCTCGCAGGTAGACACTCAACTAGCAAAGCGGGGGACTCCAGAGGAACTCCGTAAGGCAATTGGCTTTGCATTAGGTTTCCCCGCACTCGTCGTTCGTATCGCCTTGATTGGCGTCGTCGCGATCTTGTGGGTTGTCTATGCACCGCAAGTTGTATTTCACACATGGGAAACCGTGGTGAAGGTTGATCGATATCCCAACAAAAAAAGAACGCCGAAGATGAGTCGCCCCACGCAAAGGGTCGACGACTTCGACGACGTTCGGGTTCGCGTTAGCGAACTAACGCAGTAACTGAAGCAATGAGGCTTCAGTTTTAACAATTCGAGTCGGTGGAGACAGGAGAGCCTGCTCCATCGGCTTTCCAACAACGTGTGAATAACACGAAAGGAGAAAGCATGGCAAATGCACCGATTAAGCGAATCGCAGTAGGCAACGGTATTCGAGCTTCCATCTGGAAGAACGAATCGAAGAAGAACGGATCGTGGCTTAGCGTCACGATTACTCGAACTTATCGCGATGGCGAGGAATACAAGGACACCACGTCGTTTCGACGTGACGACTTGTTGTTTGTCGCCAAGGCAGCCGAACTGGCGTTCTCGTGGTGTCTCAAGCAGGCGGAAATCGCCAAGCGAGAGGCAAACCAAGAGTAAAGGATTATCAATTTGCCGGTGGGTGCAACCCACCGGCTCCACGGATGAAAACGCCATGAAGGATGTTAACCAAATAGGACGCTTCCCACTTGGGAGAATCGTAATGACCAAGGGTGTTCACCTTTCAATTGCAACCGACCAATTGGTGATTGCATTGCTAAGGCACGCCAAAGGTGACTGGGGTGATGTCTGTGATGAAGACCGGCACACAAACGAAGAGTCGCTAACGCGTGGCTTTCGACTGTTGTCGGAGTACCGAAGCTTGGATAACACCAAGTTTTGGATCATCTCAGAAGCAGACCGCTCCTGCACCACGATTCTTTTGCCGGAAGAGTACTAGGTCGCTACATCGGTTTTAGTCGTTCAAGGAGCGACATGGGTTTCACCCAAGGTTTTGCCGGGCTGATTTACTTCAGCCCGGCTCTTTTCCGACAGTTCCCTTCGCTGGCAGGTAACTGTCCGGGAGTGACAAAAGAAGAAATGGAAATTCACCCCACTGTCACGAGTGAACCGCAATTTTGAACAACACGCCAGCAAACCCGCGTGGTGAGAGTGGCAGCTCTCCACGCTATTTCAACCCAATTCAACTCAGTCAGTGGCAGGTCAAAAATGAACCAATCAAGAAAACCATACACGCTTGTCGGAGCCGAGCAACTCAGCGCATCGGTCTACAAGACGGGCGATGAGCTGATTGGCTTCCGTTACCGATTCAATATTACCCGCCTGAACAACCGAAACGGGCGTGTGGATCAGTGGTTCGCTCCTGCTGATCTATTCGCGATGGTCAAGTTGACTCGCGTGCTGGCAGCCGAGCTAGCCGACGATGGCTGCATGGACCAGGAACTTCGTAGTCGGCTAGTCTTGCTCGCAGCGACACTCGATGAAGCAATCGCAGAGGTATCGCCCGCAAGAAAGCGCCATGGAGCAATCGAACAATGAGGACGAAACTCGTACACGAAATTCGGCAAGGGATGCTTGTAGTTCGCATACGCCGAGCGAAGTCCGGCAACATGGTTCGCCACATGCTCTCGCTGCATCGCCTCTACAAGAACGGTGACTTGTGGCACGAATCTACTCGGTTCGGACAAGACGACATACCGTTCGTTCGCTTCCTGCTTGACGGAGCTCACACTTGGATGATCCAGCAAGAAGACGGCTCAGCGGCAGAAACGGAGGGCGTCAAATGATTGACCCTGCCCCAAGCATTGTTGGCAATCTCGATGTGCTCATTGAAAGCCAGCATCGGTTCAGCACAGTCTACGCAGATCCACCTTGGTCATATTCCAATAAGGCAGCACGCGGTGCTGCTGACAATCACTACAGAACTTTGCAGCTCGACGAGATTTGCGGTGAACCCGTTGAGCAACTCATCACTGAAAATGCTCACTTGCACCTGTGGACGACGAATGCATTTCTTCGCGAGGCGTTCGATGTCATGGAAGCGTGGGGATTTAATTTCAAGTCGTGCTTGGTTTGGATCAAACCACAACTAGGCATGGGCAACTATTGGCGAGTGTCGCATGAATTTCTTTTGCTTGGCGTTCGCGGCAGTCTGCCATTCACTGACAAATCATGCCGAAGTTGGCTGCTACATCGACGAACGCAGCACAGCCGAAAACCATTCGCTGTTCGTGAATTAATCGAACGGGTCAGTCCGGGGCCATACCTCGAACTCTATGGTCGCGAAGAGCAGCCCAGAACACAGTGGACTGTCTACGGAAACCAAGTTGAACGACGTCTTTTTTGAACGGACCTGCAATGAAAGAAGACGAAAGCGAACCGAGTCGAATGCTGACGGTCACAGATGTTGCCCAATGGCTCAGTGTATCGAGCAGCTTGGTCTACCAGTTAGTCGAATCCGGAAAGCTGCCGGTGTATCGGATCGGCAACGGACGTGGAGCCATTCGCTTCCAACCACGCGACATTAACCAATACATCCAAAGTTGTCGTTCAGAATCCTCACAGCCACCATCCCCTCGCCGCAAGCTCCGCCCCAACTTGAAGCACATCCAGCTCGATTAGCTTCATCAGAGGCGACCGAAAGGTTGCTTCCCAACCCTGCCCGGCTGCCACCGGGCGGGGATCTCATTCTCGCTCACGTCGCCGACCCCTGAGCGTCTAGTTGTCTGTAGCTCGTATGGCCTGTTCCAGCATGTGATCAGGACTGTGCGACAGATGCTGATACACTCGTGCCAGCATCGCTGGATCACGGTGTCCCATCAGCAGGGCGACGGTTAGTGCGTCAACGCCACTTTTCAAAGCGTTGGTGGCCCAAGAATGCCGAAGCGAATAGAGCGAATAGCGAGGGGCGGCAGCATATGCCATGTTGCGAAACAGTTTTTGCTTTGCTTCACAACGAAGCTCGGCAGCCGTTTTGACTTTTTCTATACCCTTTGCCCGTTTCGTTTTTTTCAGCTTCTTGATGCGTTTTGCAATTTCTTCATCAGTTGGCTCTTTGCCGGCGGACTTCAACGCTGCTTTGCCCATCCGAATTCTGATTCGATCGACGGCACAGTTGATTGAGTCTTTCGTCCAAGGGTTGCCAAGTGTGTTACGGAATAGTTCGCCACCATTGGATTCAGCGAGAAGACGTTTGGTGATGGCCAACGCCTCATCGTCCAAGTAAACAACACGAGGGGCACGTTTACCCTTTGATTTATTTTGAGGAAACACCCAACGAGCTTTGCCTAGCTCAACGTACCGATCCATCAATCGCAGCGATTCTTGGGGGCGACAACCTGTGTGATAGGTCGTTACGAGCAAGTCGCGCACCGGCCCAACGGGGACGTGAACCAGCATCGCGTTGAATTCATTGGGAGGAATGTAGACTTCTCGTCGCTCCGGCGATGGGACTTCCATGTCTTTGAGCGGACTTGATTGGATGTAACCTTGCTTCACCGCCCATTTCAGGCACGTCTTGATCGATCTGAAATAGTTGTGTCTCGTTGTGACGGCCAGATCGTACTGCCCAACCCACTGCTCGACGTGGAATGGGCGGAGTTGGGAAACCGTCATCTCGGGATATTGGATGACAAACCGCTGCAAACGATGGCGGTACCACTCGAACGTGTCCGGTGCCCGGTTTTTGTAAACCCAATCGAGAAACGAATCAATGATCGCAACGACCGATTCGGGGGAGACATGGTCAGCTCGTGGCTGACTCATCATCTGGTGGTATTGGCGGAACGCTTCATCGCGATCAGGGCCAAGATTGATTTGCTTGCGGTCAATCTGAACGTACCAGAGACCACGAGCCTTCTTGAAGAAAGGCTTTGGGAAATGAGCCATAACGAACCTCTTTCTGAATCCAAGGGAATGGAAAGCATCAGAGGCGACAGAAAGGTTCGTTCTGCATCACGCGGTTGGCTGCCACCAAACCGCCTGACGCGTGTCATCATACCAAAGTTTTCGGACAACTTCTCGGACAGAGCGAACTCTGAGAGAATACCGAAATTCACAAACCCAGCAAATTGCGGGGTAAAAAAAGCGACGCGGACGGGACTCGAACCCGCAACCTCCGGATCGACAGTCCGGGGCTCTAACCAATTGAGCTACCGCGCCTCGAAGAGGTTGATCAGAGCGTTTGAAAACAACTTTTGATCTTCTTCAAAGGCTCGCAAGAAGATGAAGAAAGTCTCATCTCCGCTGCGATGGGGTGGAGTATATCTATGCTCGGATCGCTTGCAAGGCCGGTCTGAGGCGTCACCCCAAATTTTGTTTGGCACCCCGCAAACCACGTCGTTTTGTGCTGATTTTGCCGGTCAAGCCTTGCGGGAATCTCGCATCTGCATCTTTCTACTTCCTGTGAAACAGAACGGTGCTGCGAAGGCACGGTGTCGAACTAGGGTTGACTGCACGTACCCCGTGAAACACATGCAATCGAGAGTTCCGATATGGACGCTTTCCTGCTCGCCTTTTCTTTCGTCGACTACTTCTGGGACTGCTGGTGGGAGTTCAAACTGTACTTCCTGCACCTGACCAAGTTCCAATGGATGTTGCTTTCCATCGCTTCCGTCTTGAGCGGATTCCTTTGTCTGCGCGGCGATCGATTCAAAATCTGATTGGAACGCCACGATCTGAAAGCGAACGTGGCGGGCAAACATTCTTCTGAGCCCATCGTCCCGCCTGTAATCACTGGCGGGCTTCGCTCAATTCGTCTACGTCACGCGAGCAATTCGCGAACGACGCGAGCTTCTTCCACGCCGGTCAGACGCTGATCCAGGCCTTGGAACGGATAGGTGAAACGCTCGTGATCAATTCCCATTTGGTTCAGGATCGTGGCGTTCAAATCACGAATGTGAACGCCGTCGCGAACGATATTGTAGCTGAACTCGTCCGTCTCGCCGTGCACGACTCCCTTCTTGATCCCAGCTCCGGCCATCCAGATTGAGAAGCACTTGGGATGGTGGTCGCGGCCGTAGTTGGTCTTGCTGAGTGCGCCCTGGCAATAAATCGTTCGACCGAATTCACCACCCCAAACGACCAGCGTGTCATCGAGCAACCCGCGTTGTTTCAAATCAGTGAGCAAGCCAGCGGAGGGTTGATCCGTGTCTTTGCATTGGTTGGGAAGGTCTTTCGGCAGGGAACCGTGTTGGTCCCATCCTCGGTGGAAGATTTGTGTGAAGCGAACGCCACGTTCCGCCATTCGTCGTGCCATCAAGCAACAGTTTGCGAATGTGCCTGGGTTGGTCACGTCGGGACCATATAGATCGAGTACGTGCTGTGGTTCATCACTCAAATCGGTGAGTTCCGGCACGCTCGTTTGCATCTTGAACGCCATCTCATACTGAGCGATCCGAGCCTCCGTTTCAGGATCGTGCCAACGGTCCAGCGTGTTGCGATTCAGTTCCGCGAGGGTATCCAGCATTCGGCGACGCACGCCCGAGTCGATTCCGTCGGGGTTGGAAAGATACAGCACGGGGTCGCCGGCACTTCGTAGTGCGACGCCTTGGTACTTGCTTGGCAAATAGCCGCTACCCCAAAGTCGGTTGTAAAGCGCCTGAGCTTGTTTGCGTCCGGTCCACGAGGCGGTCATCACCAGGAAGGCGGGCAAGTCTTCGTTTTCCGTCCCCAGTCCGTAGCTCAACCAAGAACCCAAGGAAGCTTTGCCGGGAAGTTGGTTGCCGGTGCAGATGTACGTGATCGCGGGATCGTGATTGATCGCCTCGGTGTACATCGATTTGACCAAAGCGATCTCATCGACCTTCTTGGCCATGTGTGGGATCAACTCGCTGGCCATGGTTCCGTTGGCACCGTGCGGGCTGAAGTCGTAGATACTCGGCGCGATAGGAAATCGCGATTGACCGCTGGTCATCGTCGTCAAACGTTGGCCTTGGCGGATCGACTCGGGCAAATCCTTGTCGAACCAGTCCGCCATTTGAGGTTTGTGATCCCACATGTCCATTTGGCTGGGAGCACCCGACATGAACAAGTAGATCGCGCGTTTTGCGGCGGGCTCGTGATGCGGCAACCCTGGTTGCCCGGGAACACCGCCTTGAGGTGCACCAGCGGGAGGTGTGTCCAGCGAAACCGGTTGGCTGTCGGCGGCGCGGCCCATGCCCGGCATCGATGCGAGGGCGGCGGCCCCCAAACCCGCGGCGGCGTTTGAGAACAGCGAACGACGAGTGAGGTGCTGCAAGCGTTCTTGGAGAACCGAAGACATCAATGGTGATTGTGTCAGCGAGTTCCAATCTTCGCAGGGAAATTCAGAGCGACTCATTTGCAAACCACCTCGTCCAAGTTCAAAAGGGTGTTCATCATGACGGTCCATGCCGCCAGTTCTGGGTCGGGGGTTCCGGCCAGCTTGCGGGCTTCTTCGAGTTGCACCGAATAGTGCTCGGTCAAATCGGCCAGCAGACGTTCCAGTGATCTCAGTTCGTTGGTTTCGATCGGGCGAAGGGTCACACGCTCGAAAGCAGATTGAATTCGCTTCCGAGAGATCGCTTCCCAATCCGATGGATCGGGAGTTGGCGACGCTGTGATTTCTTGAGCCATTGCCAGAGCAGCTTTCATCGCTTGCGTTTCATTGAGCAGCAACAAAGCCTGCATCGGTGTGTTGGTTCGTTCACGCCGAGCAGTGCAGGATTCACGACTTGGTGCATCAAACGTTGACATCACGGCGGGGGCGCTGGTGCGTTTCCAAAAGGTGTAAACGCTACGGCGAACGGTCTTTTCACCTTCGTCGGGGACAAAGTTGGCCGTGTCGCTGTCGGTGTAGCCCACCGCTTCCCAAAGGCCCGCTGGCTGAGGTGGTTTGACGCTCGGACCGCCTCGGGTGTCGACCAGCAGTCCTGATAGGGAGAGCAGCTGATCCCGAAGCGTCTCGGCATCCAATCGGAATCGTGGGCCGCGAGCGAAGTAGCGGTTGTTTGGATCCACGGCCAACATGCTGCTGGTTGCCGTTGCATCGCGTTGGTAGGTTTCGGTCATCACCAATCGCTTCATCAGCTCCTTCACGTTCCATCCGCTTTCGCGAAAATCGATCGCGAGTTCATCGAGCAGCTCGGGGTGCGATGGCAAGTGACCTTGGCTGCCGAAGTCTTCGCTGCTTTTGACCAAGCCGTTGCCAAACAATTGCTGCCAAAAACGATTGACGGCAACACGAGTGGTCAGCGGGTGATCTTCGCGAAGCAACCACTGGGCGAGCCCCAAGCGATCTTTCGGAGCGTCTTCGGGGAGGTCGGGCAAGAACCCGGGAACCGCACGTTCGACTTTTTCTCCCGGTGAATCGTAGAGCCCTCGTTCCAGGATGTGTGCGTCGCGAGGATTGGCGGTTTCTTTCCAAACCAAGGTCGTTGGCACTTGGCCATTGATCTTGTCTCGCATCGCGACCATGCCGTCACGCATGTCATTCAGCGCGATCCAGCGTGGATGGTCGCAAACGACCTCGCGATAGAATTCGCGAGCGGCTCGCCAATCCAAACTCGGGGCAGCGTCGTTTTCTTCAGGAACTGGCAAATCCGCCAAGCGTTCATTTAGCTTCTCTGAAAACTGCAACGTCGGCGATTGGATGGCATAGGTCAGCGTCGCTGGGCCACTGCGGTTGATGTGGCGGATGAACAAGTGGTTGTCGCCTTTCTTCAGCGACAGCTTGTGACGATTCGCCAATGGTTTGAATTCGTTGTCCTTGCGATTGCCCGGCTTCTGTTTCGCGACTTCTTTGCCGTTCAAGAACAGAACGTTGCCTTCGTCGGTTCCGAGCATCAGTTCAACGGTCTGGTCCGAGGGCGACCGAATGGTTTGGTGCAGCACCGAAACGCTTGGCGAGTCATCGAGCGTTGGCAGTTCGTTGCTCAAAACGGAAACGATGTCGGCACGGTGTTGCCAGTCATGCTCGGTTTCTTGATAGGTGACCGGAACAGCAGGATCGAATTCGTTTTTGTCTTCGCCCGCGAAAGTCTCTTTCAAGCCATTTTCGACGCCTTCGATTTTCAGTGGCCCGACCAAGTGCGAGTCACCCAGGACGACTCGTTGGTCTTCGGGCAGTTGACTCGCCGATGAGTTCAGTGACAACGCGACATGTCGAAGCATGTGAGCAACGTGCACCGATTCGTAGTGCAATGAAACGCGAATTTGTCCTCCTTCGGATTGGATGGCAGGAACCACAAACCAAGCCGTTCGATCGCCAGTTGCTTCGTGACCGCCGACGGCCCATCCAGTCGTGGTGTCGATTTTGCCATCGATCGCTTTGTCCACCGCGAATCCGTCGCTGGCCTGTGCCCGGGTGGCTTTGGCGGAACGAATCGGAATCTCGGTCCAGTCCGATTGGTCATCGGGGCGAGTTTCGATTTTGATTTCGCTGAGCACGGCGTTTTGATTGGTAGCCGTTCCAACTCGCGGATGTTCTTCATCCGTTTTCGCGTGCAGTTGCAGCATTCGCCAAGTGCCACTCGGCAGCGGTGAGACGATGTGCATCACATCTTTGGCGGGAGGCGTTCCATCCCATTCGACCGAACCGTCGTCATTCAGTTTGAACTTGCCGTCGTTCTTTGTCGTGACTTTGCTCGGCATCAAGTTCGCATGGAATGATTCTTCGGTCGAAGAAAGCGATTGTTGCCACTGCAGTTGAGCGGCATCGACTTCGGGCAAGGGCCCTGCCAACTCTTTGTCCAATTCCGCGATGTCGGACGCCAGTTGCTTCAATTCAGCGGATTGCTCTGCCGATGGCACGCGAATCACAGGCGGATGGGCTTTGTTGTTGCCGTCCATCGCTCGGCCGTCCAACGAATTGAAGAACGCCGACAGCGCGAAGTAGTCTTTTTGTGTGATGGGATCAAATTTATGGTCGTGGCAAACAGAGCATCCCGTGGTTAACCCTAGGAAAATGGTGCCGAAGGAGTCAGTGCGATCGATCACGTTGCGAGAGAAGACTTCATCGTAGATCGAACCGCCTTCGTTGGTCGTCACGTTCAGTCGATTGAAGCCGCTGGCGATCTTGTTGCGAAGCGTTTCTGCCTCGTCCGTTTCCGGCAACAAATCCCCGGCCAATTGCCGCGTGATGAATTGGTCAAACGGCATGTTTGTGTTGAATGCCTCGATGACCCAATCGCGGTAGGGCCACATTTCGCGATAGTTGTCCAGGTGCAATCCGTGAGTGTCGCCGTAGCGAACCAAGTCCAGCCAATACCTGGCCATGTGCTCGCCATATTCGGGCGTCGCAATCAGTTCATCGACAAAATTCTCGTAGGCATCGGGGGATGGATCCGCCGCGAAAGCTTCAACTCGATCCAGCGTTGGTGGCAAGCCGGTCAAGTCCAACGCGACGCGACGGGCGAGTGTTCTGCGGTCTGCGTTTCCACCAGCGGAAAGCCCCAGAGTTTGCAGCTCGACATCGATCCACTGATCAATGCGGTCTGCCTTGGACGAGTCGGTGGGCAGTTCGTGACGCCGTGGTGCAGTGAAGGCCCAGTGCGAGGCGTACGCCGCGCCTTCGGAAACCCATTGATTGAGCAATTCAATTTGCTTGGGCGACAATGGTTTGTGGAAGTCCTCCGGCGGCATGATCATGTCGGAATCGTCCGTTGCGATTCGCTCAATCAACAAGCTCGCCGCCCATTCGTCCTGATCGATGACATCCGCGATGCCTTCGGCTGAATCCAATCGCACACCAGCTTGCCGATCGTGCTCGTCGGGACCGTGGCAAGCGAAGCAGTGGTCCGAGAGGATCGGACGGATGTCGCGGCCAAAGTCGATCTCAGCTTTCGAAGCGGCTTCTTCCGCCGACACAACACCGGAAACGGCAATGCAAGGCAGCAGCGAAACAGCGAACCATCCAATCGAGCGACAGGACGCGTTGACGTTCCAGATCATCTAGGAACCCAGGAAGGAGGGAAGTTGGGTAGGCGGGATGATCTATCTTACTACCAAGACGACGATGTTCCAAACCAATAGACTTGCGTCAAAGCCCGTCGACTTGGGGCATTCAGGCGTGTTTAGCGTGATGGCTCCCGGCGTGAAAATGACTTGGGGCAACCAACCGCCCTCGTCCAACCGCAAGGGAGCTTCATTCGAAACGGTCGCGTGTTCGTGTGTATCGCGGACCACCCATGCGACCAATCGTGAAAATTTGCTCTGGGTCGGGCAATCCGTTCTCACCGGTGACTGAATCAGCCACATAAAACGAAACAATCCGTCCGACGACCAAGTTGGCTCCGCCGCGGCCTGGTCCCAATTGCATGGAAGTCAACATTTCGCACTCCATCGCAGCGACGACATCCGCGACGCGAGGCACGTCGACTTTGGTCGAAGGAGCCTTTTGCAGACCGGATAGCACGAACTCGTCTTCGTCAGGACGAATGTCCGCGGCAGTTTTCTTCATCGATTCGGCGAACTCTTCCGTGACCACGTTCACCACGAACTGACCGTTGGCACGGACATTTGCCAAAGTGTCTTTGGGTGTTCCGTCCAATCGATTGACCGGGCAAAACATCACCGTCGGTGGATTGGCCCCGACGCCGCCAAAGAAACTGTACGGTGCCAAGTTCGCGACACCATCGGACGACAACGTTGACACCCACGCGATCGGGCGTGGCGTGATGAGCGCAACCATGGATTCATACACGGCGGTGATCGAAACATCGTTAGGGTCGATGATCATGTGCCGCTCAGTTGCTCAGTCAAAAGTGATTGCAGTTCCGGCGTTGCCGACACGCAAAACTTTGGATTCCAATCGTCGAACTCTGCGCCGCCGTAGCCTTCCAAGATCGCACCCGATTCGCGAGCGATCACGGTGCCAGCGGCCGAGTCCCAAGCGGCGACATTGGTGGCCCAATAACCATCGAGTCGTCCATCCGCGACGTAGCACATGTTGAGTGCACACGAGCCCAAGCGTCGAAGCGATCGACAGCGTTCCAGGACTTTCACAAAACGCGTGACTTCGGGTGAGTCGCCCGTCACGCCAGCTCGAAAACTGCAAGCGATCAGGCTCTCGTCGATCGCTGTGCAACCGCTGGCTGACATCTTCTGGTCGTTGCAGCGAGCGCCTTGCCCGTCGATCGCGGTGAACATCTCGTCGCGCGTCGGATCGTAGATCACACCCAAACGCATTTTGCCCGCGGCGTACAAACCGATGGACACAGCAAAGCTTTGCAAGCGGTGAACGAAGTTGATTGTTCCGTCCAAAGGATCCACCACCCAACAAGGAGGAGCGTCCGGATCACCGGCTCGTACATTGGCGGGCGGATCGTTCTCGCCTTCTTCTTCGCCGACAAATGCGTAGTCGGGATAAGCACCGACCAGCATGTCGCGAATGGCTTTTTGAGATGCCAGGTCGGCATCGGTCACCAAATCTTTGGGGCCTTTTTCTTTCACGACGCGGTGATCGCGTCGTGACATCAATTCAGCGGCTCCGGCGCGAGCGGCGTCGACGGCCAGCCTCAAATGGGCAGTGTCCATGGTGATTGTCTTGGGGTTGGTTGGAGGCGGTCCGATGGGTCGGAAGCCGTCAGTCGTTTTCCAACCGGCGTAGCTCTTCCAACCACAAGCGAATGTCATTGTCGTATTCCGTCGACATATTGCCAATGATGAGCTGTCGATGGAATGCCGCTGCACCTTGTTCCACGTGCTCGGCTGCCTCCGCGCTCACGAATCGGAGCGTTGGATCAGGGGCAATCAGGCCACGTAAAAAATTCATTAACAACGCATTCCGCAGAACTTCCTCAGGAAGAATCCGTTCCAGATTCATCGGGAGTTCGCGTTTTGCCTGCAGCAATTCGCCTAAGTTCTTCGTGTTGTTGAACGGGTTGAATCCGGACAACAACTCGACCAGCACGTAACCGACGCTGGCCAAGTCACTCCGGGGCGTTGCGTCGAGGTTGTCCAAGACTTCGGGAGCGGCGTACAGCGGAGTGCATTCGCGATCTTTGGGCGGGTTGCGATAGTCAATCGACGAACCCATGTCGATCAATTTCGCGTGGCCGCTGCGTTTCAGCATGATGTTGGCGGGTTTGACATCCCCGTGAACAATCCCGTCGCGGTGTAAAGCGGCCAAGGCAGCTAAGCATTCACGAACGATCGCGACAGCGACGCCGGGTTTGAATCGAGATTGCTCGGGGCCTTCGGTGATGATCACATCGTTGATGTACTTCCACCGCTTGGGCGTGATGTGATCGCGCAGAAGTTCGAGGCACTTCGGCATGACCAGTTGCCGGAGATCGTATCCGTCGACCCATTCCATCAGCATCACACGGATGCGGTCGCGTTCGAAAAAGTTTTGAACGTCCAGCAAGTTGTCGTGTTGGATCAGCGCGATGCGTGCAGCGATCGAAGCGATTCGTTGCATCGCTTCGTCGTACGATCGGGCATCCGGGAAGCGTTCCGGCGAGAAAATCTTCATCGCGACGGGAACCGTGAATCCGTCCGTGCCTCGGTGCTCGGTCAAGTACACCTCGCCTTGTCCACCACGTCCCAGCATCCGGCGAAGGTTGTAGTGACCGGTCCAGTTCATCTTGCGACGACGCGTCAGGTCATCGTAACGCGATACCAATTTGGGATCGCATTGACTGGATTCCTCTCCGAGATAAGTGATCGTCGGAACAGGTTCGTAGCGTGTGGTTGCAGGCATACCATTCATACCGTCACGGCGGCTTCCATGTCACCAAACGTAAACCAGCAGCTGACACGTTGATTGCTGGGACGCTCTAACATTAAGCGTCAAAGTCTATCTTGACTTGGGATTGTAGTTTCGTCGAACGCTAAAAAATAACAGTGGGGTGGAGAGTGCCGATTGCGACGATTGAAGGGGGTTAGTTCCCCAAAAGGATCATGGCGGCACCAAATAAAATCCCAGCCACGCAAATTGCCTTTCGTCGCAAATTCAATTCGCCAAGCCGCGATGCTCCCAATACCAACGCGATAACAACGCTGCATCTCCGCAGCGTCGAAATGACAGAAACCATGGCATCAGGGTTCGCCATGGCCGTGAAGTAGACCATGTCTGCGGCCAACAGCAGAGGGCTGATGCACCAAACCGCCGCGTGGAACTCAAACTTGGACGTGGATCGGGCGTCGATGGTTCCCCTTGCCGGTTCAGGCTCAATTGAGCGAGCCCAGTTCTCGTTCTGCGATTCTTTTTCAACATTGTCGACCGGCGACAAGCCCTCCGCTGGCACGCCGGGCGTCGAATCATCTCGGCCGCGTTGATGGATCCACCAGTGAAGTGCGAGCGGAGTCATGACGGGCAGCATGTAAATCGTGAACCAGGCTTGAACGGTTGCGGGAGAGTAGCCACCGCTTTGCAGCAGATATTTGTCGTAAATGGAACTGAGTGCTCCAAGCAACGTTGCTAGCAGCATGCATCCGACCCAGCGGTCGGTCGTGAATCGGATGCCTTCTGATTTTCCTAAAGTCGAAAACCGCCAAAACGATGCGATCACGATTGCGATGCCGACCCACTGCATCCAAGTCGGCCGTTCGCCCAACACACCAATCGCGATGGCGATCGTCCACACGGGACTGGTCGATCGAATGGGGGCGGCGATGCTGAGTGGCAAGTGTTTGAGTGCAAACAATGCGAGCGTCCAAGACGCCCCGACCAAAACGCTCTTGGCCAGCAGTTTGCCGTGGTCGGTCCAGGTCAGCGGCTCGACTTTTAAAAACTCAATGGGAAACGCATCACCGGCAAGATGCTGAATGACCAGCAGCGGCCCCCAGATCGCAGTTGCCACGCAGGCGGTCGCGAAGAGGACCATCGGCACCGCGTTGTCACGAGCCGCCAGTTTTTTCGCGAGGTCGTAGACCCCGAGCAAACCGGCGGACACCAACGCCATCAGCATCCATTCCATGAGGAAGCGTCTGCCCTAGCGGGTTTGTTGTCCGGCGTAGCGAATGCTTCGCACGATCGCATCGCGAACATCCGAAATGCTTACTCGACGAGCCACTTCCATGTTGACGCTCCATTCAGGACGCATCCGACGATCGAACACCGTCATGCCGCGGGTCAACGCGCCGTTGACTTCAACATCGCCGGCCATTTCATCCCACTGAAACATTTCAGGTTCGATGACGGAAATCATCGTGGTGGCGTCCTGCAAAGGAATCACTTCCCGCCCCAACTTTTGATGCGAGATGCGAAACTTGTAGGGCAGGATCTTGTGAAGCAACTTGCCAGCGCGGGTCGAGTCAGCGGGAAGCTTTTCCAACAAGTCCACTCCGAAGGTAACCGCATCGGTCACATCGAGAGGGACCAAACTCTTGGTTGTTGCTGACGCGATGACTTGTTTGGCACTGGCGGGGTCGAAGAAGAAGTTCATCTCCGAAACCGCGGTTGCGTTGCCGCTGTGGGAGACCGCTCCACCGCTGATGATGACTTTGTCGATCAACGGCAACACGGCCGGATCCATTCGGCATAGACGTGCCAAGTTCGTCAGCGGTCCTAAGCAAACGATCGTGATTTCATCTGGGTGACGCCGGATCAAGTCCGCCATCAGTTTGTCGCTGGAGTGATCGTTTTGCCGCGTGGCGGATGGGAAATTGAATCCCGCCAGTCCATCGGGGCCATTCAAATGGCTGTCATCCAACACCGGTGGATCGCTGGGGGCGACCGCCGTTCCCAGTTGCGGATAGCGTGCCGGGTCCAACAGATCGACGATCCCCATCGCATTGATGCTGGCCTGCGCCGCGTCAACGGTTCCGGCCGTTGGTGTGATCGCGACAACGTCCAACCTCGGATCAAACAAAGCCATGGTCAATGCAATGGCGTCGTCGATTCCGGGGTCACAGTCGATGATGATCTTTCTGGTCATACCATCCAGTCTAAGTTCTCGCCCGTGGCCCGGCGAGGCCCTCGGCTGGTTCCGATCACGATTCGCAACTGAGCGGAGGTGGAAATGGATAGGATGAGGCAACGTGGGAGAGGTTTCTTCCGCTGTTCAAACATCACCGTGTTTTTCGCCAACGTTTTGAAATGAGACCCACGTGTCCACTCCACTCTTTCGCTCGCAAAGTCGTGCCGCAATGTCAGTCGTGATCTGCGTTGTTCTTTCAATGATTTGTGGCGCCATTGCGAATGCAGCCGATGGAGTATCCGTCGTTGCCTTCCATGGATACGAAGATTGTCTCCGGCTGAGCAACGAGGACACCGTCGTGACGCTCTGTCCCGCCGCGGGTGGTCGAGTGATGGAGTATTCCGTCGGCGGAACCAATGTCTTGTACCTAGATCCCGAAGATGCGGGCTGGACGCTGGAGCAATCCGAGCAAGGCCAGCGTGATCGTCGCGGTCAATTGTCGGCGGGACGATTTGACATCGGACCCGAAATGGTCGTTCAACGCGGCAACGTGCTTTGGAATGGACGTTGGGACGCGGAAATCGTTGGCGATCGTTCGGTGAAAATGACCAGCCAATACGATTCGAAGTCCGGTGCTCGGCTAACGCGAATATTTGAGCTGGCGGAAAAGGGCTCACACCTGCGGTGCACGCAAACGATCGCAAATGAATCGGAACGCCCGATCAGCTTGTGCCACTGGAGCCGAACTTTCGCGGTTGGTGGAGGCATCGTATTGGTGCCGCGTTCGGGCCCGGTGCGGTTCCCGCGAGGATATGTGCGATACGAAAACGGTTTGATTCGAACTCGGCCAAACGAACCCAACATCCAAGTCGACGAGGATGCGGTCGTTGTTTCTGCGACGCCGGAGTTTCCAAAACTGGGATTCGACAGCCATGCTGGTTGGCTGGCGTATTTGTCACCGACGAATCAGTTGTTCGTGAAGCGGTTTCCGACCTTTCCTGAACGGTCGTACAACGAACTGGCGGGTTTGACAGTCTCGGTTTGGTACCCTGAGAAAGACTTAGTCGAACTGGAACCCATCGGACCGGCTGAAAACCTGGACCCGGGCGAGAGTGCTGATTTCACCGAAGATTGGTACCTAACACCGTTCGCGTTTCCGTCGGAGTCCCGAGAGATGGATCGAGACGAAGTCGAGCGACAGGTGCAGAAGCTCAGCGAGTGAGCCCGGTCAACGCTCCACGTGTTGAATGATGCTGGCTCGCTTCGAATCGTGACGGCAGGCTACACTTGGGGCGTTCCCTCCAACGTGCGTCGCGAAAGCACGCCTTGATGCTCTTGTCCTGCCAGGCTGATGACTGATTCTTCGACTGACCCCACGCTCACGTTCTCGGATGCTATCACTCGCGCGCGAGGTGGCAACGATTTGTCGGCGGAGCAAACCGGTGCCTTGATCGACGCGATGCTGCAAGGTGCGGCGAACGAAGAAGAAGTTGGGCAGCTCTTGCTGGCTCTGCGTGAAAAAGGCGAAGCGGTCAGCGAGTTGGTCGGTGCGGCTCGAGCGATGCGAAAGCACATGACTCGAATTGATCATGATCACGACGTGTTGCTGGATACATGCGGCACCGGCGGCAGTGGATCCGGGACCTTCAATATCTCCACCGCGGTCGCCATTTTGGCCTCGGCATGTGGCGTCGCGGTGGCCAAGCATGGAAATCGGCGAGCGACCAGCAAGACAGGTTCGGCCGATGTGCTGGAATGTTTGGGCGTCAAAATCGAATCCGAACCTGATCAGGTATCGCGTCGACTCAATGACATCGGCATCTGCTTTTGTTTCGCTGCCAAGCTGCATCCCGCGATGCGGCACGTTGTGTCGGTCCGTCGAAAGCTGGCTGTTCCAACGCTGTTCAACTTGCTCGGACCGCTTTGCAACCCAGCCGGAGCAACGCATCAATTGCTCGGAACCGCCGCACCCGAAACGCAAATTAAAATCGCCGCGGCACTGGCGGAGTTGGACACGCAGCGAAGCTATGTGCTGCATGCCGATGACGGACAAGACGAAGTATCGCTCGACGGTGCGACCTCGTGCATCGAAGTTGCCTCGGGTGCTCAGCAAAGTCACACGTGGATGCCAGCCGATTTTGGCCTGACCCCGGTTCATCAAAACGCACTCGCCGCCGCCGATCCACCGGAGTCCGCCGAGATCATCCGCAGTCTTTTCGAAGGCAGCCCCGGACCGCAACGCGACACGGTGTTGGCGGGCTGCGCCGCGGCGTTGAGTTTGGTCGGGCGGGTCTCATCGCTCACCGAAGGAGTCCAACTCGCCGCGGAAGCGATCGATTCCGGTGCGGCACAAGACAAACTGAAACAGCTCGCAGAGTGAATCGCGAAACAGCGAGCGGTTTGTCAGGATTGAATCTTAAAGTTCGTCAAACCGGAGGGCTCGCGCCCAGCCGCTAAAATTAGTAGCGGAACGGCGCGAGCCGTCCGGTGTCAACCAAAGTTTTTTCATTGCCAAACCACCAGGCGGGAATGGTTGATACACCCAACTGCTCCGGCCCGGCGGCTTCGTCAGCTATTCGGGATAGCCATCTTCGCGAATGGTTTGCAGCAGCGACTTCATTCGCTCGACCGTTTCGGGATACTCGCTCGCGACGTTTTCACTTTGCCCGATGTCGACGGACAAATCATACAGCTCATACGGCTGTTTATCGTCCGCCGGAATTTGGCGGCGAGATTCCCAGCCTTTGTTTCGGCCGCTGACGTAGCCGCTCTTGGCATCGATCAACAACCACTTGCCGTCTCGGATCGCGTACTCATCGACGCGAGTGTTCTGGACCAGCGACTGACGATGTTTTTGGTTGGGTTGTTTCAGCAGCGGCATCAAACTGCGTGAGTCCTTGGCTTGGCCATCGGGAATTTCGTGTCCCAGCATGTCAGCCATCGTCGCGAACAAGTCGACTTGCGAGACCAATGCATCGCAAGTTGATTCAGCATCCGTGACGCCCGGCCAGTGAATGACAAACGGAACGTGGTGACCTCCTTCGTAGAGGTCTCGTTTCAATCCGCGGAAAGGCTGCGACGACCAGTGATCGTATTTTTCGTCACGGGCATAGGCATAGCGTTCCGGTCCGTTGTCGGCGGAGAAGACCACAAGCGTGTTGTCGCTTTGTCCCGAATCTTTCAGAGCTTGTAGCAGTTTGCCGCAGGCGTCGTCGGTTTCGCAAACGTAGTCGCCATACGGGCCCGCTCCGGATCGACCATCGAACTCGTCGTTGGGAATGATCGGAGCGTGAGGGGCGGGGAATGCGAAGTACAGGAAGAAGGGTTGATCGCTATCGCTTTTTGATTGAATGAACTGAACGCCACGCTCGGTCGTGGTGGGAATGTTTTCGTACGGATCCCAGTCCGATGTCATTGGGCCGGGGCGGCATTCCCAGTTGCCTTCCTTGATCGGTTTCCATTTCGCCGTGTCCATGATCGTGTCGGGAGCCTTCACGACCTTGTCGTTTTCAATCCAGCAGTACGGCGGGAAGTTGATCACGGTGTCGCCGAAGTACGAATCAAATCCATGTGCGAGCGGCCCGTCGGGAATCGGCTTTGTCCAGTCAAAGGCTTCCGGACCGTAGCCTTTCTTGCGACCTTCGCCAAACGTTTTGGCGTCCGGTTTTTTGACCGCGTCCCAATCCCAACCGAGGTGCCATTTTCCAATCGCCGCGGTTTCGTAGCCATGTTGTTGGAACATTTCCGCGAGCGTCAGTTGCTCGGGTTCGAAAACGGATTGGCCGAACGCGTTGACGATGCCGTGAAAATCACGCCAGTGATGACGCCCGGTCAGCAGAGCGTATCGGCTGGGCGTGCAGATTCCTGACGACGAGTGCCCGTCCGTGAACCGCATGCCCGATCGAGCCAGTTGATCCAGGTGAGGCGTCGGGATTTTCGACTCGGCGTTTTGCAGATTCAAGTCGCCGTAACCAAGATCGTCCGCATACAGAATCAGGACGTTTGGTTGCGTTTTGGTTTCAGCACACAACGGAGAGACGTTGAGAATGCATCCGAGGGAAACGAGAAGAAATCGAGCGAACGGGGATCTCAAAAGGGAGGGGCAACGCATCGAAAGTTCTCGCCTAAAAGTGCATTTTTATTGTGAAAAGCTGTTACTCTATCTCGACCGACCGCGTCCGTGGTCCTCACCCGCCTAAAAACCTCCCTCCTGTTAAAACATCATGATTGCAAGTTGGTTCCGAAAGGTTTGGTTCCGTCTCGTTACGCCAGTATTCTGCTTGAGCGTTTTTGCCACTTTGTCTCTTGGAAGTCAGGCCGTCGCTGCCTCGCCGGATGCTTCATCGGAAGCGTCCGCGACTCCGATGAACGTTGTGGTGCTGTACGCCGATGATTGGCGTCATGACACGCTCGGTGTCGCTGGCAATCCAGTCGTGCAAACACCGACGCTGGACGCATTGGCCGGTGAAGGCATGCGGTTCACGGAGAACTGCGTGACGACATCCATTTGCGGTGTCAGTCGAGCGTGTTTGTTCACCGGGCAATGGATGTCGTCTCACGGTTGCGATGGGTTCAAGCCTTTCGAAACACCTTGGGAACAAACCTACCCCGGCGTCTTGCGAGACAGCGGCTATCACGTCGGTCACGTTGGCAAATGGCACAACGGAAAGTTCCCAGGTGAGAACTACGACTTTGGTCGCTCGTACTATGGCAGGCACTGGTTCAAGATGCCCGATGGATCCAAGGTGCACGTGACGCAGCGGAACGAAAACGATGCGATGGAATTTTTAGGCAACCGTCCGAAGGAACAACCGTTTTGCTTGACGGTCGCTTTTTTCGCGACGCATGCCGAAGACGGAAATCCGCAGCAGTTTCTGCCTCAACCGGAAAGCATGCACCTGTATCAGGATGTTGAGATCCCTGTGCCAGCCAATGCAACGGACGAGTCCTTTCATCGCTTGCCCGAGTTCGTGGCAAACGACGGCAACGAGGGACGCAATCGCTATCACTGGCGTTTCGACACGCCGGAGAAGTATCAGATCATGATGAAGAACTACTACCGCCTCGCGACGGAAGTGGATTCAACATGCGGCAAGATTCTGAAAACGCTGGAAGAACAAGGCGTTCTCGACAACACGTTGGTGATCTTCACGACCGACAATGGTTATTACCACGCGGAGCACGGTTTGGCCGACAAGTGGTATCCCCACCAAGAAAGCATTCGTGTGCCACTGATCATTCGAGATCCACGGATGCCAGCGGACAAACACGGTTCGACCAATGACGACTTCACGCTCAGTGTTGATTTGGCACCGACCATTTTGAATGCCGTGGGGGCTGAGGTCCCCGAATCCATGCAGGGTCGCGACATGGCAACTTTGTATGACGTGAAAGATGCTTCCCAAGCGAAGTGGCGTGACGAGTTCTTCTACGAACATCCCACGATTCGCGACAAAAACTTCATTCCAAAGTCGGAAGCCTTGGTCCGAAAAGACTGGAAGTATTTCTACTGGCCCGAATTCGACCGTGAGCAGTTGTTCCGTATTTCGGATGACCCGCACGAGGAAAACGATTTGATCAACGATCCCGCCCATGCCAAACAATTGGCGGAAATGCGAGCTCGATTCAAAGAGCTAAAACGCGAAGCGGCGTCCAAGTCGAACGGCGGAAGCTGATTTCTGATTCGGAAAGTCCCTAAGAAAACTCGCTTTGATCCGTTGTGATGTTGGCATTTTGCTGCGTTGTCTCGGTTTTGGACCACGTGAACAACCAATGACATGACGGAAGGACGCGAGCCCTCCGGTTTCTCGCCGGGCGGCTCGAGACGCACCGCTAAATTCGTCGCTTGTTGTTCGCGGGTTACTTAGAATCAAGGAAGGACGTGTTGGCTTTGGTCGATGCGTTCCGAGCTTCTCTTCGACTCTTCTGGATATCAGGCATGAATGGCTTCTTTTGGAACCGAGCCCTGTTGGGTTCGTTGTTGTATTTGGTCGCGAATCCGTTGTGGGCTCAAGGGGTAGTGGAGCCGCCGTCGAAGGAACCGGTTCAAGAGCGAGAGAAGCAAGCGATCCCGGAAGTCGAACTTTCGCTTCGATCGATCACGCTGCACGCCGCCGGAAAAGGCTGGTTCGAGTATCGCGGCACGATCACTGGCCCCGGCGTCTTCCGTGTTGAGGTGGGCGAGTTTGAACTGAACGAAGCGGTCCGCGTGTCTCGAATTTTGGATGCCTCGGCGTCCGGTGAGATTCGAATGGTATCGCCTCCGGACCCGGTTCAGCCTGCCAAGTCACTCCCCAACACTCGCACGCTTGGCGATTTGTTAGTGTCGATGAAAGGGCAACGCATCGTTGCGACCGAGCATTCCGGCAAGAAGGTCGAAGGCACGCTGGTCGCGATTGAACAACGCACTGAGATTGTCGATGAACAACGGATCGACCGTGAAGTCGTGACCGTTTTGACGGAGACCGGTTTGAGTTCGATGTGGGTGGATGACTTCGCTTCGATCGATGCGTCGGACGAAGACTTTCAATCGCGTTTGCGAGAAGCGTTGGAAAAAGAGTCTCGCCCGGCCGAGTTGGCCACTCGTGCGGTCGAGTTTGTCTTTGGCGACGGCCCCGAACGAGAGGTCACCATCGGATTGATGCGTTCGGTTCCGATGTGGAAAGTCAGCTACCGGATTGAAGGCGACCAACTGATTCATCGCAGCATTGTCGAGAACACCTCGGGGGTTGATTGGAAGGGCGTCGAGTTGAGTTTGATCGACGGAAGTCCCGTTCTTTTCACGATGGATTTGCGGTCGGTGCTGCGTGCCCGCTTGGAACCGTTGCAGCGTCCGTCACGGCAAGTTGCGATGGCGCCGCGGTTCAGCGAATCGCTGGGGCGAGCCTACGCCAACAATGAGCTCGCAGCTCCAGGGATGCCAGAGGAGACGATTGGGATGAGCGACTCCATGGACATGATGGGAATGGATATGGACATGTCGATGGGACTGGGAGGAATGGGTGGCGGCGGCATGGGAGGTGGCATGGGTGGCAGCATGGGAGGTGGGGCGTTCAGAGCGATGCCTCGTCGTGGGGCCAGGCCCACGTCCGATGATCTCTTCGCAAGTGGTTCTGGCTACGGCGGTTCGCTGAACCAAGTGTTGAACGAAACCTCGGACGCTCCCGCCGGCAGCACCTTGGAGTTGCAGTTCGAGTCCGTTGCCTTGGAAGACGGCAAGACCGCTTTGTTGGACACCCTCATCGATCCCGTGTCGGTCAACGACGTCTCGGTCTACCGTCAGTCCTACCATCCGACGGCGACGTTGTTGTGCCTGGAGATCGAGAACAACACGCCCGCTTTGCTTCCATCGGGACCCGGCAGTGTCTTGGCTGGCGACCAAATGCGATCGATCCTTGGCGAGGTTGTGCTTCCCGATTTGGCACCGTCGGTCAAACGCTTGGTGGGATACGCGATGGATGGTGGCGTGCGTGTCACGGCGCATCCGGTTGAATCAACTTCAGAAGAACAATCGGTTCAAATCGATCCCAAACTGCACCTGATCACGATCCAAATTCAGCGTCAGCGCGAGACCAAATACGAGGTGTTGAATCGTTCCGGAGATGACCGCACTGTGATCCTGGAAATCCCTTTGCCTCCGACACCGTATGAGTTGCAGGCGATGAAGGACAAGGACATCGAGGTTGAGAAAACGGATGCCTGGCATCGTCTGAGAGTCAAGTTGCCGGACGGTGGTTCACGTGAAATCGTGACGATGGAACAGTATTCAGCGGACGATCCCAACAAATGGGGTGAGATCTCATTGGGCACCTTGGAAGGATGGATTGCCGAGGGCAAGTGGCCAAAGGAGCAACTCGAAATGCTCCAAAGTATTTTGGCCGATCGGCGTGAACTCAACGACACCGATCGCACGTTGGAAGGATTGCTGGATCTGCGAAAGCATTTGGTGACTGAACTGGAGCGAGTCTCAAACCAGTTGACTCGCCAAAGAGGCAGTTCCGCCTTCCCACGAGAAGTGATTCAGCGCTACCAAACCGAATTGCTCAAGCTTGAAAACCGGTTGGCTCAGTGCGAGCAAAGAATGCAAGAGCTTGCGAAGCAGCGACGATCGCTGGTCGATGAACTTGGCATGGACCGTGACCTCCCTTCGGCACTGTCTGCACTGAAGGGGTTTGTCATCGACACGGACTTGATCCCCGAAGGGATGTCAGATGTGTTGCCATCTAAGTCGGCCACGCCAGCGAATCAGAGGAACAACGACCCGTTTGGTGGCGACCCCTTTGGCAACTGAGCACCTTTTTCAACTGAGCACCCTGTTCGGCTGAGCACCCTGTTCCGTTGTTACTGATCAGTTGTTACTGAAGTGCATCTTCAGGTTTCTCTCGCGACCCAGAGGGTTGCTGCGATAGCGGCGATAACAGGATTCGCACAGGTCGAAGTTTTGTGTGACCACCTCGCCGGTCGCGACGGGGCCGTCATGCAGTTCGGTCGTTGCTTCCGCGAAGCATTCGGGTTCACTTTCGTTGCGGGGTGATGCGGCGTCGTGATCGATCAATTCGATCAATTCATCTTCCGCTTCGTCGGCTTCGATTGCTTGGTGAAGAGCGTCCAAATGGTCGACCGCTTCGTCGTCGTTCCACTCCTCTGCCAGCTTTTGTACCTCGATCGCAATCGTGTATCGGGAACTCTGTGTGGGGTCAATTACTTGTCGACATCGATCACATGTGTAGTGAATCATCTCGAAGTGACTCGCCGGAATGAATGAAAGGCAATTGCCAAAGAAAAGGTTTGGCCGACTCGCATCGCAATCGCGATTGTTCATCCGCCTGCTGTCCATGTTACTTCTCTGCGCGCGTTGCTCGCAAGCATTTTCTTTTTCCGTGGTCGCGAAGGCGTGCGGCGGGGCGCTAATTGCTCTCACCCTGACCAGCGACCAACGATGCAGTATCATCTTCGCTCGTGGGCACCGCGGTGTCATTCAATCCTAATCAATCATTCGAGAACTCCTCTCCACTCTCCTTCACGGACCCCATCATGAGCTTGCTCCGTTTCGACGCTTCCGGATCGATCAACGACGACTACGGGATCACTCAAGCACAAATCGATTCGTTGAAGGGCCAGATGGAAACCCTTCGCACCGAGATGGTCGAAACCGACCAAAAACAATACGAATCGGGCGACATTCCCGCTGACAAACAACCACTCGACGCACGATTCTTTTGGCTGCCCGAGGAAATGTTGGAAGCCTATTCGAAAGAACGAGAAGCGTCGGAACTGGGACGCATTTTCAAGGTCGCCAACGGGTTGCACGACCAAATTGACGCAGCCGTGGTTTTGGGGATCGGTGGGTCCTACATGGGTGCCCGAGCGATGATGGAAGCTTGCTGCGACCCGTATCACAACGAGATGAGCCGGGCTGCCCGAGGCAGCAAGCCTCGGATGTATTTCGAGGGCAACAACGTCGACAACGACGCCTCTGACTCGCTTTTGCAACGCGTGCGAGCGGGTGGATACGCGGACAGCGACGCCGAAAAACGTCACGCTATCATCGTGATCAGCAAGAGCGGCGGAACAATGGAAACCGCCGTCGCGTTCCGTCATTTCCTCGCCAATTTGGAATCCGAACTGGGGGCCGAGTCCGAGGAATGGTTGTCTCGTTTGGTCGTTCCCGTGACCGGCGAAAGTGGAAAGCTGCATGATCTGGCGACCGAAATCGGTTGCGATGAAATCTTCACAGTGCCCGATGGTGTCGGCGGTCGCTTCAGCGTGCTGTCGCCCGTTGGTTTGGTCCCTGCTGCTTTCCTGGGGCTGGACTGCATGAAGTTGCTCGAGGGTGCCGTCGCGATGAACGAGCACTTCAAGACGGCGGACTACGCCGACAACGTGGTGATGCAGTACGTCGCCGTGAATCACCTGCTTTCGCAGCACCGCGACAAATCGATTCGCGTGATGAGCGTGTGGAGCAAAGCACTTGAGTCAGTCGGAATGTGGTACGACCAATTGCTGGCCGAGTCCAACGGCAAAGACGGCAAGGGTGTCACTCCACTGACGACACTGAACACTCGCGATTTGCACAGTCGCCACCAACAGCACCAACAAGGTCGCAACGACAAAGTCTTCAACAATGTGATCGTGGAATCGCAACGGACCGATTCGTTGGCCGTCGGTCAATCGAACCGCAACCAAGACACGTTGAACGACATCGCTGAAAAAACGTTGCCAGACATCATGGCGGCTGCGATCAAGGGGACTAATGACGCACTGCATGCGGATGGACGTCCGACGACCGACATCATCTTGCCGCAGATCGACACGCATGTGTTGGGGCAGCTGTTCCAAATGCTGATGATCGCGACCGTGATCGAAGGACGCTTGTTGGGCATCAACCCATACGGGCAACCGGGCGTGGAACAGTACAAGACCAACATGAACAAGAACCTCGGCCGCTGAGTTCTTTGAAGCGATCGGTAACCTGTAGCTCGGTGGTCCCCCACCGAGACTTGCACTGCTTGTCGCGCACTCACGGCGGAGACCACCTACAGGTTGGCCCAACGTGATTGGGCCGTTTCGCTACGTCGTGGATTCGAGGCCTTTGATACCAGTCGCGGTGCTGGAACCGAAGACGTCGATTTCGACGCCCATTCGCTGGGCCAGTTCGACGTACAAGTTGCAGAGCGGCGTGTTGTTCGACGCATCGTGAGCGACGTACTCTCCGTGGCGGTAGCCTCCACCGGCCAACAGGATCGGAAGGTTCCGCCAGTCATGAGCGCTCGCGTTTCCTAGATTGGACCCGAACATCACTGCGGTCTGGTCCAGCAGCGGTCGGTCGTTTTCTTGGATTGATTTCAATTGATCGAGGAATTCGCCAAATGCTCCCCATTCTGCCGCTTCGATTCGTTTCAGTTCAGCGATCTTCTCCGGGTCTTTGCCGTGATGCGACAAGCCATGCCAATCGCTCTGCACACCTGGGATCTGCGGGACTGAATTCAGCCCGGCCAATTGAAACGTGATCGTTCTTGTTGAATCTGTTTGCAACGCCAGGGCGATGATCCGGTACATCAAACGCTGGCGTTCAATTGCGAGTGCCTTGTCGTTGATGTCCGAAACGGGTTGTTCATCAACGACCGGCTTGGGGCGACGGACCCAGCCCTCCGATTGCTGCAGTCGCGATTCCAGGTCGCGAATGGAAAGAAGGTACTCGTCGAGTTTCTGCTGGTCGCGAATTCCGAGTTCGTGTTTGAGGGCTTTGGCTCGTTCGCCGACCGTGTCGAGAACGCTGCGACCGCGACGAAGGCGATCCAGGTCCGTTTCAATCTCATGTGGTTTCCCATCAACGAACATCGCTGCGAAAAGTTTGGCGGGCGAATGTTGGGCGGGGATCTCGACACCGCTGGACGTCCACGAAAGTGATTGGCCGCCGGTGGTCAACGCCAAGAACGGGAAGCGGGTCTTCAATCCAATCTGACTCGCGATTCGTTGATCGAGCGAGATCGTGTTTCGAAATCCGGCCAATCCCGGACGCCTCGCCGCGGTCAACCAGGTCAACTCAGACGCGTGACCGTTGTTGCCGTTTTGCTCGGGGTGAGACAGTCCCGAGAACAAGCTGAAGTCATCCCGGTGTTGCTTGACTTTTTCGAGGTACGGAGTGACCGCGTAATCGCGTCCCGATGATTCGGGGAAAAGATGCTCGCCGTGAAAACCCAATGAGGCACAGATGGCGACAAAACGTTTGGGTGTTGATTCAGAATCTGAGGCCCGGTCGTTACCTAAAACACGCTGGCCGAGCGACGGCCCCATCGCTTCCAAGAACGGCAATGCTAGCGCCGCACCACCGGCGGTTCGCAACAATCGTCGGCGAGACATCGGACGCGAGGGAATCAACATGGTGTTCTCGAAGGGACAGTGGGCGACGCGATCGTTTGAGGCGTCAGAGTGTGTGGCGTCAGATCAGGAGAGGATGGCAGCTACTTCGTGCGAAAGATGTCGCTGGCGATGACGAGGGCGAGCATCACACGCAGACGGTGACCTCGTTGGGCGGATTGACGAGCGAGCGATTCAATTTCTTCGCGATCCGAAAATCCCATTTCGCGTCCCGTCGCAAACGTCAGCCACTTGGTGATCAGTGACCTGGCCAATTGATCCGGATCTTTCAGCAGGCATTCGCGAAACGCTTCGAAGCCCGCAAAGGACTCACCCGATGGCAATGATCCGCTGGAATCGACCGGCAATCCCAGACGGTATTGGACTCGACGATTGTTGACTCGCAGATCGATTCGTTCGCCTTCGCCGAGGCTTCGATAGCGATCACGCCAACCGCCGATCGGGTTGAAGCTTTCCAGTGCGAATCCGGGCGGGTCAATCAACGCGTGGCAGGCGCGGCAAGAGTCTTCGTTTCGATGTTGGTCGAGAAGCTGACGCAACGTTGCGGCTCCGCGGATGTCAGGCTCGACACCAGAGATGCCCGGCGGAGGCGGTGCCGGATGCACGCCCAGCAAACGTTCCGTCACCCACACGCCGCGAACGACTGGCGACGTGTTGGTTCCGTTGGCGGTGACCTTCAACACGCTGGCTTGGCCGAGCAATCCACCGCGGACGGAGTCTTTGGGGAGTTCCACTCGGCGAACGTCCGCATGGTCGACTCCTTCGATGCCGTAGTGATCGGCCAGACGCAAGTTCAACATCGCGAAATTGGATTTCACCAAGTTCGTGATTGGCAAATTTTCGTGTATCAGGGTCGCAATAAATTGACGCGTTTCTTCGACCATGCTGTCTCGAAGGTATTTGTCGTATTCGGGGAACAGCTTTTGGTCGGGGCTGGTTTGATCGATGTCACGCAGATTCAGCCAAGCGTCGGTAAAGTCGACCACGAATCGTTCAAAGCGTGGGTCGGCAACCATTCGTTTCGCGTGACCAAGCAGCGATTCAGTCGACTTCGTCAGCTCGTTGCGATCCGCCGCTCGAAGCAGTTCCTCGTCCGGCGTGGTGCGATGCAAGAAGTATGACAATCGAGTCGCGATCGCGTGGTCGTCCAGCTCGCCAGCGGGTTCCCGGAAATACAAGAAGTCGGGCGAGCAAAGGATAGCCGCAACCGCGGTTCGCAGTGCCTCTTCGTTGTCAGCCCCGCGTTCTTGTTCGGTGTGAAAAAGATTGATGTATGGGGACAGCTCTTCTGCCGCAACTTCACGTCGCATTGCAGTGGACGCAACGCGTTGCAAAGTACTTTGCAGTGCTTGGTCCACCTTGTCGCTGGACAGGTTGAACTTTGCCTTGTACCAGGACTTCTCACGCTGTGACGGTGGGTTGGGAATGATCTCTTCGCGTTGCCAGTCGTCGAAAATCAAACGATGACCGCGGGATGGGAATTCGTCGTGCAGGGGGCCTTCCAAACGAACCTTCGATATTGCCAACCCAGGACCGTTGTAACCATCCACGCCATCTTTGCGGATGTTGTAATCACTGACCACCAAACCATACGGAATGATGTTCAGCATGTAGCGGTGTTCCAAGTGCGCGGTCAGCTCGATTGTTGTCATCTCACCGCTTGATCCCAACGGTGGCATGTCGAAGTAACCGAGCGTCGGCTGCTCGCTTCCGCGAGCAAAACTTTTGGCGCCGACAAAGAACGGAATCTTCTCATCCGTTTGATATGCGTAACCGGTGATTGCGATTCGGTAGCGGCCAGGTTCTGGGATGCTGCTGGTACGCAGCATGCCATCGGGGTAACCGAAAGCTTGATAGAACACGACGGAACCATCGTCGAGTTGTTTCCAAACTTTGCCCAGGTGAGTCTTGGCTTCGCGAGTTTCGGCGTAGTGGGTTTCGATCACGTGAGTGGACGGTGCTTCAGCTGTCTTCGCGATCGCCGCTTCCAAGACCAAGTCGGCTGCATCGAGGTAGCGTTCCAAGTGGACCATTGAGATCCCAAGAGCTTCACCCACGTTGTCGAATTCGTGGCTGCGTCCGTCGGCGGGGAGCAACGTTTCAAGTTCGACGGCGGTGCCAAACAAATCGTTGAGCGTGTTCTCGTATTCGCGACGATTCAGTCGCCTCAGGACGGTGCCTTTTTCGGACGCGTGATGTCGCCTCAACGGAGCCGCCAGAGCGCTTGTGAATTCGGATCGTTCGGACGCACTTAAGTTGGCGGAATCAGGAGGCGGCATCTCTCCCGATTGAACTCGGTCATGAATGCGGACCCAGGCGGCCAAGTCTGCTGTTCCGGTGATGGATTTCCCAAGAACATCAAACTCGAGCCCGCCCTCCGAGGCTCCATCCGAATGGCAGTCGAAGCAATGGTTTCGAAGAAACGACTGGATGGCCGGGCCGGCGACCGAAGTCGGTTCGCTCGCAGTCGACACGCACGGAATCGAAACCGAACTGAGAACGATGGCCAGAGCAACCGCGACACGTGTGTGCGACTCGTGGCAGCTATTCGAGGTGGCTTGTGGCATGTTCATGCCACGATTTTAGTCCATCGACTTGGGAGGCGTGCAGTTCCTATCGTGGCAATTCTTGCTCGATTGTCGCCAGGGAAGGAACGTTTCAAGCAAGAGCAGACGCTATGCGTTGATTCGAACGTCGACCCAATCCATGCCGGCTTTCTGGGCGGCTTCGAAACCGAGGGGGCTGTCTTCGAAAACGAGGCAGCGTTTGGGATCCACGCCCATTCGCTCGGCAGCACACAAGAACACGTCGGGTTCGGGCTTGTGCAGCTCAGTGTCTTCGCTGCCGACCAAGACAGGGAACCAATCCGCGACGCCGATCGTTCGCAATTGATCCGCGACGATGTCCCGCATGCCTCCGCTGGCCACGGACATGGCGATGCGATTGAGGTGGCGTTCCGCGATGTCGGTGACGTGAGCCAAACGCTCGACGTTCGGGATGCGAGCGATGAAGTTGGCCTCTTTTTCTTCGGTCGCCAAATCAACGTCGACCGTCACGCCTTGTTCCGAACTCAACACCGCGATGATCTTTTCGCTGGGCATGCCACCCATCGCGTAAAATCGCGTTTCGGGGAACTCGATGCCGTGACGTGTCATGGTTTCGTGCCACGCTAGGTAGTGCAGCGGCATCGAATTGGTCAGCGTTCCGTCGCAGTCAAAGATCAGACCCTCGTAGCGTTCCGCCAAATCTTGGGAGATTGCTGTATCGAGATGCAGTTGTCCGGATTCACTAGGACTGAGTGACGAAGCGGCTTCAGGATTGGATTGGGACATTAAGTCGACATGGGTTTGGTATCGGCCATCGAATCGGCCTTGGACATGGCATTGGCCCGAGCCATTTCGATCGAACGATCGAGGGCCGGGAACATTTTGCCCGCATCTTCGTGGAATACCCTTCCAATCAGCAAGTCCGTCACGTTGCCGCGGTACTCGGGATGTTCCTTCATGAACCGCCCGATGCTGAAATCCTTGTTATAAAACGCGTGCACAAGTTCGCGAATTCTCGACGCACCTTCTTTGAAATCTTCGGTCCAGTTTCCAAGTTGTTCCGGTGACAGGTCGTTTTTCTTCAGGCCATCGACAATCGCGTCGCCCGCGCGAACGCCCATTTCGAGAGCGAAGTAGACGCCGGAGGAGTAAACCGGATCGATGAATCCGAGTGCATCGCCGATCAGGACCCAGCCCGGTCCAGCGTGACGGCGGGTCATGTAGCTGAATTCTTTCGCCGTGGTGATTTTGCCCACGCGAGTTGCATTGGCCAAACGTGGAGCGAGTCCCGGGCAATTGGCCAACTCTTCCTCGAAGATTTCCTCGGGCGTTCCGCGGCCCTTGAGCAAGTAGTCATTGTCACCGACGCAGCCGACGCTGGTGATGCCACGAGATTGCGGGATGAACCAGAACCACGAGTCTCGCGATTTGGTGTACAGGATGATTGTGGCCCCGTCGTTGTCGCCTTCGCCGCGAACCGCATCGCGGTAGTACGTCCAAATCGCGGCCTTCTTCAAATCAGGATTGATCTCCTTCAGTCCCATCTTCCCGGCCAGAAACGCTTGTTGGCCCGTTGCATCCACGACGACTTTGCAGCCGATCGTTTTCTCGGTTCCATCGGCGGTTTTGACGACCACGGCGCGAGCAACCGGTTGATCAGGCGTTTCGCCGGCTTCCGTTTGTACGTCAATCAATCGAGTTCGGTCGAAACAGTCGGCTCCCAGCTCGGATGCACGGTCGTACAGCATTTTGTCGAATTCGCTGCGTTCGACCTGCCAAGTCGTGCTGCACTCCCGTTCATCATGTTCGCGAAAAAAGAATGGGGCAGACTCTTTGCCCGTGTGGGTGACAAATTGAACGCTTTTCTTGGTCTGCCAGCCCGATCGTTTGACCTGATCGATCAACCCCAGTCGTTCCAGCGGCCAGTAGCACTCGGGCATCAGCGACTCGCCGACGTGAAACCGAGGCACAGGGTCTCGTTCGATCAACAGCGTGCTGGCACCCGATTCAGCCACGATCGCTGCTGCGGTACCGCCGGCCGGGCCTCCACCAATCACCACGCAATCGTAGAAATCCTTCATGTTCGGCGTACTCATCTGCGATAGGGTCCGTTCGATCGGAAATAGGAGGGTGGGCGTTGGTCTGGTTTACCCGAAAGGTCGCCACAGAGACAACGTGGGGGTTTTTCGTCAATGTCAGGTGGCGTTGGGCACCTCGAATAAGCCATCATAGCGGGGTAGCAACTCGATCTTGAGATGTCGACGCAAACAGTTTCCAGCGGAGTGATGCGACGACCTCGCCCCCTCTGCAGGAAGGTTCCAGGAGTCAGGGTGGGGCCAACCCTTGGCCGAAACGCGCCGTTGGTGCATCATTGCGTCAATGACTGATTGCCCCTTCGCACCGCATGACTGGTCATGGAGCGTCCGAGAATACGGTCAAGAGAGAACGAGATTGTTCTGCGACGGCATCATTGCAACAGGTTGAATTCGGTGGACCTCCAACAGTATTTCAAAAACGAAGCGCCCCCTCGCGACCATTTTGTCTCGGTTTTGCGACACTGGGTGGACGTGCGCCCAGACGCTCCCGCGTTCACGTTCACCGACGGGGAAGGCTCGGATCAAACGCTTTCGTACGCCGAATTGTGGAAAGAAGTCAGCGGGCTGGCCGGATACTTGCAAGGTCGCTGCGGCATCCGAGCCGGCGACCGTGTGCTGTTGCTCTACCCGCCAGGTCTTGATTTTGTCATCGGCCTGTTCGCGACCCACGCGGCCGGTGCGATCGCGGTTCCGGCCTATCCTCCACGCCGCAACCGCAAAGCCTCTCGGATCCGTTCGATCGTTGTCGATGCCGATGCCCGTTGGGCTCTGTCGACCCGCTCGGTCGTCGATCAGCTGTCAGGCAATGAACTGCACGAAGATCTGGTCGGTGTCCAACTCTTGGGAACCGACGTTCCCAGCAAACGGGACGCGGCTCATTGGCGATGCCCGAAACTTCGTAGCGAAGCGCTCGGTGTGTTGCAGTACACATCCGGTTCGACCGGGTCACCCAAAGGCGTGATGCTGACGCAGGCCAACTTGATCGCCAACAGCGAACTGATCCTGCACGGGTTTGAACCGCAGTCGACCATCATCGGCGCGTCTTGGTTGCCGACTTACCACGACATGGGTTTGGTCGGTGGTGTGTTGATGCCGATGTTTGTCGGACGACACAACATTCTGATGAGCCCGATGGCGTTCCTGCAGCGGCCCGCTCGTTGGTTGCAAACGATCGCTCGACTTCAAGTCACGATCAGTGGTGGGCCGAACTTCGCATACCAATTGTGCGTCGACAAAATTCGCGACGAAGAACTCGAAGGCATCGACCTTTCCTCGTGGGAGATCGCTTTCAATGGAGCCGAACCGGTTCGTTCATCGACGTTGGATGCGTTCACGGAACGATTCGGAAAATATGGCTTCCGTCACACCTCGCATTTGCCGTGTTACGGCATGGCGGAAACAACGCTGATCGTGACTGGCGGTCCGCAAGCACCTCGCCCGGTGTTGCAACAGTTCGATGGGCCCGCTCTGGATGAGAAGGCCGTGCGTCCCGCTGTGGAAGTTTCTGACGCGGTTGCCGCGTCCCCAGCCGAAACATCCAAACGTGCCACGCGAGAATTGGTCGGTTGCGGCCAAGTCTTGCCCGGCGAACGAGTCTTGATCGTCGATCCGGACACGCGGCAGACTTTGCCAGCCGATGCGATCGGTGAGATCTGGGTGCAGAGCCCATCGGTCGGACGCGGGTATTGGCAACGTCGCGAACAATCAACCAAAACATTTGCCGCGATGACCGCCGAGGGCGACGGCCCCTTCCTTCGAACAGGCGACCTCGGGTTCTTGTACGGCGGTCAGCTGTATGTGTCCGGTCGTCTGAAGGACATGATCATCGTCCGTGGCGTCAACCGTTACCCACAAGACATCGAAGCGACGGTGGAGCACGCCAGCGATGTCGTGCAAGCCGGCTCCGTCGCCGCTTTCGCGATGAACGCGGACAGCGATGAAACCGAAACCGGACGCGAAAAATTGATCATCGTCGCGGAGACCGTTCGCAAGCGAGATTTGGATTGGGACGATCACCTGCAATCGATTCGTCGCGCAGTGACGGAAGATCACGACCTGCCGCCAGATGCGATCTACTTGGTTCGCAACAGCTCGGTTCCCAAAACCAGCAGCGGAAAAATTCAGCGTCACGCGTGTTTGCACGCTGTTCGCGACAAAGAATTGAAGGTCATCGCCCAGTGGATTCGCGGCGAAGAAACTTCGCTGCACAACGCCGGTTTGGCTGGCGAAACGATGATGAAGGCCGCTGCCGCGTCCGACGCGAGCGGATTGGACACGGCATCGGATCCGGTGGTTGCCGAGGCGATCGTGTCGCACGTGCGTGCCATTGCTGGCGAGCGAGCTGGATCGATCAATCCCGATACCAACATCGTGCTCGACCTGGGACTTGATAGTCTGGAACGACTCGAGATCGCCAGGAACCTGGAACGCACCTTTGGTGGTCGCTTCCCCGAGCAAGTGCTGGATGAAATCGAAACAATCGGCCAAATCGCGACCGCTGTTGAACGTTATCTGCCCGCGGGCGCCCTCGGTCGAGCCGAACAGTTCTTGGCGGGACGCGGTGACACACAGCGTGATGGCGATGACGATCTCGTCAACACGAACGCCAACGGCGAAGCCAGGACCGACGGCGAAGGCCCGCTCGCTCGAGTCATGCAGACTCCGCAAGTCGAACCCGAAGATGACGTGACTCAGTTTGCTGAGTACCGCCGGTTGAAATCGACGATGCGTCAGATGCAATTGACGGGAGTCCCGAATCCATACTTCACCGTTCACGATTGTGTCGTCGGCGACAAAACGATTGTCGATGGAAAATCGCTGATCAGTTTCGCCAGTTACAACTACTTGGGCCTGAGCGGTCACCCAGAGGTTTCGAAGGCGGCCGCCGATGCGATCGCCAAGTACGGAACCAGCGTATCAGCCAGCCGTTTGGTCAGCGGCGAGAAGCCCATCCACGGTGAACTCGAACGCAAGATCGCGAAGTGGGTCGGAGTCGAAAGTTCCATCACGATGGTTGGCGGTCACGCGACCAACGAAACGACGATCGGTCACTTGGTCGGACCAGGCGACTTGATCTTGCACGACGCACTGTCGCACAACAGCATCGTCCAAGGTGCCTTGCTGTCCGGTGCCAAGCGTCGTCCCTTCCCGCACAATGACTACGAAGCATTGGACAAAATGTTGACCGCTTTGCGTGGTCAATATCGTCGGACGTTGATCATCATCGAGGGCGTCTACAGCATGGACGGCGACTTCGCCGACGTTCCAAAGTTTGTCGAAGTCAAGAAACGCCACCGCGCGATGTTGATGGTCGACGAAGCCCACAGCTTTGGAACGATGGGTGAGACCGGTCACGGCATCGCCGAACACTTTGGCTTCGATGCTCGCGACGTTGATATTTGGATGGGCACGCTCAGCAAATCAGCCTCCTCCTGCGGCGGCTACATCGCTGGCAGTGAAGCATTGGTCGAGTTACTTCGTTACACCGCTCCTGGGTTTGTCTTCAGCGTTGGCATGCCTCCCGGCCAGGTCGCCGCGGCGATCGCGTCGTTGGACGTGCTGGGACGTGAACCAGAACGAGTCCAGCGTCTTCGCCACAACAGCGAACTGTTCTTGAGCTTGTGCAAGGACGCGGGATTGGACACCGGAGACAGTTGCGGGACCCCCGTTGTCCCCGTGATCACCGGGAACAGCTTGCTGGCACTGCGATTGAGCAACCGGCTGAAGAAAGACGGCATCAACGTCCAACCGATTCTGTACCCGGCCGTCGATGAGTCAGCCGCGCGGTTGCGGTTCTTTATCACCAGCGAGCACAGCGAAGATCAAATTCGTTTCACCGTCGAACGCACGGCTCACCACCACAACGATTTGTGCGATTCGCCCGCGAAACTTCGCGGCACGGCCTGATTTTCGACGTCGGATATTAGGTCCGCTGAGAAATGTGAATCCGCTGCCGTTCACCCGGCGACGGAGATGCCGTTGGTGTTTAGACTGGCGGGATGAACAAACGACTCACGCGAATCAGCAAGTACCTGACTTTCATCCTGCGGCATGAGCCGCAATCCATCGGCTTGACTCTGGATGCCGACGGTTTCGCCTCGGTTGATGAATTGGTGACGAAGGCCAATGCGTCCGGGAAATCGATCACCGTCGAACAGGTTCATCAGGTCGTCGCGGGTCACGAAACGCCGCTGTTCGCACTGAGCGACGACGGTCAACGCATCCAAGCTCTTTGAACTTCGTCAGGTATGCAACAGGAGCGATGCGATGGCGTGGCAGCCAATTGATATTCCGGATTCAATCAAGAGTCTCCCATATCACGATTCGGCGGAGCATTTGATCGACACGGCCAACGACGCGATCGAAGCGTTCATGTTGGCCGACGAAACCGTGATCGAAAACTTCGTCACTTGCGATTTTCATCTGCTCGATCAAGCGATGACGTGGATCGAACAGAATCATCTTCTAGCGGGCAACCGTTTCTGCGAACTCGGCGCTGGGTTCTCCGTTGGTGCGATGCTGGCGTCGCTGCGAGGAATGGAAGCCGTCGGAATCGAGATCGAACCGAGGCTGGTCGCTGCGGCTCAGAAGGTCGCCGATTCGCTGGACAACGGCGCTCAGATTCATTGCGGTAGCTTTGTGCCACGTGGCGTGGACGAGTTGTCTGAGATTGCCGCCGAGGTCCGCAACGTAGACACCGAAGAAGGTGACCTCTACGACGAGATTGGATTGGAGATCGAAGACTTCGACCTCTTCTTCGCATTCCCTTGGCCCGGCGAAAACGAGTTCTTCGAAACGGTCGTCGACGCCCGCGGATCGGTCGGTGCGTTGCTGCTGACCTATCGAGGCCGTGAGGGAATGCACCTGCTGCGGAAGGTTTAGGTTGGGGCAATCGTCAATGCTGCAAAGAATACAGCGTTGACGCGATCGAAGATCGGGCAACGATTCACCTGCTTCCCCGCGATGCATTCAAACGCATCCGTCGAAAAGCATTCTGGTTCCCCTCGCCCCGAAGGAGGTCGTGCAGTTTTCTGATACCGCTTTTCGGCAGATTTTTACACGGCGCACCTCTCCCGAAACGAAGTTTGGGGAGAGGTCGAGCGACGCAGTTCAGGCGTACGCGAGGGTGAGGGCCGAGCATGGGAAAGGGCGCGCACTACCCTCCCGGGAATTCTCGCTGAACGCTCGCATTCCGACCCTCCCCAACTGCGTTCAGGAGGGTGATTTCAACCTCGCGAGCACGGCACTTGAAAACTGAACAACCTCGAAGCGGGGCGAGGGGAGCCAAGGTTGGGAAGGTTCCGCCGTGTGCATCCGCACATCAAACTAGGGAAGCCTTCTACCACCGCGCGATCGAAGTCGATTCTTCAGCCGAGAAGTTTACAATTGTCAATTGAACTTTTTCAATGAGTCGTTCCTGGATCGCCACAGCAAGACTTACGTCGAATAACCGGTCCCAACGGCCGGCGGCTGACACCGACGATCAATACACGTCGCGGACGTATCGTTTTTCGCTCGTCATGGTTTTCAAGTAGGCTTTGCCTTCGTCTTCTGACATGCGGCCTTCTTGGGTGATGATCTGCAGCAAGGCTCGGTCGACGTCGGCCGCCATTCGCGTTGCGTCGCCGCAGACGTAGAAGTGGGCACCGCGGTTCAGCCACGACCAGAGCTCGGCCGCGTTCTCACGCATCTTGTCTTGCACGTAGACCTTTGTGTCGCCGTCGCGACTGAACGCGGTGTCCAGTCTTGAGAGCACGCCAGAGTGGACGTACTGCGTCAATTCAGATTCGTACAAGAAGTCAAAAGCTTCGTGTTGGTCGCCAAAGAACAACCAGTTGTCGCCCGGCGATTTCCGGGACGCACGTTCTTGCAGGAAGGCCACGAAGGGGGCGATGCCGGTCCCGGGGCCGACCATGATCATCGGTACGTTCTCATCCGCAGGAACGGTGAACCCACCATGGTTGGGTTGGACGAAGACTCGCATGCTCTCGCCCGTGGCAACTCGATCGGCCAGCATGGTGCTGGCGACTCCTTTTCGGACGCGTCCTTCCCTTTCGAAGACGACTTTGCCGACGGTCAAGTGAACTTGGTCCCCGACTTCTTTCATGCTGCTGGCGATGGAATACAAACGCGGGTTCAGCGGATCGAGGCACTCCAGAAATTCCGTCGCGGTGATCGTTGATCCAGACGCGACTTCGAGCACGTCGAGCACATCGAATCCTTCCGGAACTCCTTCGGCGAGCAAGTGATTGAGTGTCGTTTGAGCGTCTTCCTTTGGCGTGCGTCCGACCAGCAGTTCGATCAACTCATCGGAAGGATCTTTCAAGCAACAATCTTCTTGCAATGCTTCGAGCAACGGCTTGGTATTGCCCAATGGAGTTGCCACTTTGACGTGCGAATCAGCGGCCAAGCGATCAATGATCGTTCCGCACAGATCGCTGCAGTTGGTGGGGTAGATGCCGAGTGCATCACCCACTTCGTACTTCATTCCCGATCCCGCCAGATCGATGGCGACGTGGCGGGTGTCTTTGGCAGAACCCTCTTGGTTGAGCGGGCGGGATTCGATCAGGTTGGCCGAATACGGGTTCTTCCGAGACCACGCGGCGGCGCCGTTGGTGGCCGCACCATTGGTTGCTGACCCATTGCTCGAAGGCTTTGGGGTGTCACCGGCTTCCGCCATCAACTTCTTGATCATTTGCTTCGTTTCTTTGCCGCCCGGACTGCAGAGCGAAACATTGGATTCTTCGCCGGATGCGATCGCTTCGCTGTAGGTTTGGCAGATGTAACCACACGATCCGCAGTTCAATTGGGCCATCGCGGCCATCAGTTTCCGCTCGAGCGGTTTGCCTTCGGCGAGTTCCATCCGATCAACGATCGGCAATGAATCGTCGTGCCAAGGAAAATCCTCCTCTTCCTCGACAACTGTTTCAGCGGACGGCAATCCGGCCGCCATCGCGGTGGCAACGCTGCCGCCGGAGTTCTCTTGGATGCCGGTTAGACCTGCGAAAAAGCCGTTCAGCCAAGCACGTTGTTGTTCGTTGAAAGGAGCCGTTTCTGGAATGTAGCTGGACATCGGGATCAATCCTGGGAATGAATCGAATCGTGGTGAGATGATCGAAAGTTCGGTGAGTCGTTTTCGTGAGGCAGAAAACGGGAGTTAGCAAACGATGGAAGGCGTGGCGACCAAACCCTTCAGTTCGTCGTCGCTGAGTCGGCTGGCGAATTGGTTGAATGACTCGTTGGCATCAACGCGGTTCTGTTGGTAGCCCGCCAGAATGCCGGTGACCAAATCAGGGACGTCGGCGAATGGTATCGACTGGTAGATTTCGCGAGCGATTCCTTGGCGTGAACCCCATCCGCCGCCGAGGCAAATGTGGTAGCCATCGACCATGTCGTCGCCGACTTCGACTTGGCAAGCGATCAGGCCGATGTCACCGATGTAGTGTTGAGCACAACTGTGGTGACAACCGGTCAAGTGAATGTTGATGGGTTGGTCGAGAGTCAGAACGCTTTCGATACGTTCGGCGATTTCGATGGCATTCGCTTTCGTCGGTGCACCGGCGAATTTGCATCCAGCACTGCCAGTGCAGGCGACCAAGCCGGCTCGCACAGAGTTGGCTTCGTAGTCGAGGCCGCACTGGCGGATTCCGGCTTGAACGGCAGGCAGATCAGCATCGGTGATATTGGTCAGAATCAGGTTTTGCCAAACGGTAAGTCGAATGTCACCGTTGGAATAGCGGAGCGACAAATCGGCCAGTGCTCGAGCTTGGTCGGTCGTCATCCGCCCGACGGGGAAGACGATTCCGAGCGAATTCAAACCGGGCTGTTTTTGCGGGAACACACCGACGTGAGCACTGCGGTCCTCAATATCCTGGACGGTCAAACGGTTCACATCGACCTTGGTCAGCGTTCGGCCCATTTGCGATTCGACTTCCCCGATGAATTTCTCGAATCCCATGTCATCGAGAACGTATTTCAGCCGTGCTTTTTTGCGGTCGGTGCGGTCGCCGGTTCGGATGAAGACTCGAACAATCGCGGCTGCAACCTCCACGCATTCACTTTCGCGAAGCAGCACGCCGGTGTAGCGGGCAAAGTCTTTGTGACCGGTGATGCCACCCAAACAAAGTTGGAAGTAGACGCCGGCGGGCAAGTCCTCCGACGCGTTCTCGTCGAGCACGCGAACGGCTTTGAAACCGATGTCGTTGGTGTCTTCGAGTGATGCAATTCGGCCACCGCCTTCGAAGGCGATGTTGAACTTGCGAGGCAACCCGTACATCTCGCGATGGTTGAGTATGTAGTGGTGCATGCGTTTGGCGAGCGGCAGGGTTTCGATCAATTCGTCCGCGTCCAAGCCCGACATTGCGCTGCTGGTGCAATTACGAATGTTGTCGCCGCCACTGCCCAACGGAACGATGTTCAGCTCGCGGGTGCCGAACAAAATGTTCATGGCTTGGTCCGCGGGGATCTCACGCAGTTGGATGTTGCCGCGAGTGGTCAGGTCCAGGTACGGGCCAGCGGATCGGTCTGCCAGATCAGCCAAGCCTCTCAATTGCCAAGCTTGGATCTGACCACCGGGAAGTCGCAACCGGCACATGAAGCTGTCTTGAGCCGGCGTGACATAGAACAGCCCGTGGAACTTTTGCAGGAACACGTCCGTGCTCTTGGGGAACTCGCCCGCGTCGCTGCGAGCCTGCATTTCGTCCCACATGTCGAGCGGGTTTTTGTCACGTTTGGCTTGCTCTTCTTTCGAAAGCTTTTTGCCTGCCGCGAGTACCGCTGATTGGGCTTCGAAAGCGAATCGGTCGGGGCCCGTTGGCACCGATTCGCCGTCAACCGTCGTGGAACCCGCACCAATCGCAAGCGTTGTCCCCTGACCGCCTGAACCTGAGATGACGGGCAGGCCTTGAACGGCGCGAGCGACATCGGCGCCGAAGGTGAAGCCGGCGAGGTATTGCTGTTGTTCGTCAGAAAACGGTTTGGAGTCCTGTTGGTCAGTCATGGTCGCTTGTCAAAACGGGGGCGATACGTACCGCACAGTCCTTGTAGCTGGGTTGGCCACTGTGTGGGTCAAAGTGAGAAAGAGTCAGCCGATTGGTGCACTCGTAGTGCATCGGCATGAAGGCTTGTCCGGGCTGGACCGAGTGGGTCAGGCAAGCCGTCGCGTCGGCGTGGCCGCGGCGTGATCGGACGCGAACCAGGTCGCCGTGTTCGATGCCAAGTTCTTCCGCGTCGTTGGGATGCATCTCGACATAAGGTTGGTTCGGATACAGCGAACGAAGCAGTGGGCTTTGGCGAGTTCGCGTTTGTGTGTGCCATTGGCTGACGGTTCCCCGGCCGGTCAGCAACACAACGGGATAATCGCCATCCGACGGTTCTGGCATTGGGGTAACGTCATCGACAATCAAACGGGCTCGTTTGTCGTCGTAGAAGAATTGGCCATCGGCGAATAATCGGCGTTGTTGTTCCGGTTCGAATCCTCCGCTCGCATGATCTTCTGACCATGGCCACTGGATGCCGCCGCAGCGATCGATTTGTTCGTAGCCTTGAATGCCCGTGATGTCGCTGGGCTGATCGCGACTGGCACGTTGCATGATTTCAAACGCGGCTTCGGGCGATGACCAATCGGCGAACATGTCACCGAGACCCCAGCGATGTGCGATCCCGCGAAAAATTTGAAAATCGGCGAGAGCTTGGCCGGGTGCGTGGCGAACCTTTTTGAGCAATCCGTAGCGGCGTTCGCTGTTGATGAACGTGCCTTCTTTTTCGCCCCATCCTGCCGACGGAAGAATCAAGTCCGCGTGCGAGCAGGTCTCCGTTGTTTGGTACATGTCTTGGACGACCAGGAAATCCAATTGATCGAACAACTCTCGAACATCGCCCTGGTCAATCCAACTGTGTGCCGGATTGGTTGCCACGACCCACAGGCCTTTGATCTCGCCGTTGCGAATGCCTTCGATGATTCGGTCGTACTTCCAACTGGTTGTCGTAGGGATTTGCTCGACGGGAATGTTGAGTGCTTCAGCAACCTTGTGACGGTCCGCATCGTTGTCGAAGGAATGATGCCCGAACAGGTTGGTTGTGTTGCTCCACAACCGCGAGCCCATCGCGTTGCATTGACCGGTGATGCTATTGGCTCCCGTTCCGGGACGCCCAATGTTTCCGGTGATCAGAGCGATGTTGATGATCGCTTGAGCGGTGCGAGTGCCTTGGTAACTTTGGTTGACCCCCATCGTCCACCAGAGTGAAACCGCGCGGCCTCGCCCGATCGCTTCCACCGCATGGGACACGTCATCGACGCCCAAGCCGGCTTCTTCGCAAACGGTTGCCAAATCGTACTGGGCAACGTGCTCACGCAGTTCGTCAAAACCTTGCGTGTGGTTTTGAACGAAATCATGGTCGACGAAGTCACGTGTGATCAATTCGTTCGTGATCGCGTACAGCAACGCCAAGTCGTTCTTGGGTCGCAACTGCAAGTGCTGGGTTGCCGCAGCGGCGGTTTCGGTCCGCCGAGGATCGATGACGATGATCTCCGGATTGTTGGGATTGCGAAGCACGCGTTCCCACATGATCGGGTGCCCGATGCAAGGGTTGGCTCCGATGAAGACCAAGCAATCGCTTTGTTCGAAATCGTCGTAGGTGTACGGCGGCGAGTCGAACCCGAAGGACTCTTTGTAAGCGGTGACCGCGGTTGCCATGCACTGACGCGTGTTCCCATCGCAGTGGCGAATCCCCATCCCGAATCGTGCCAATGCGCCGAGGAACGCCATCTCCTCGCAAGCAATTTGTCCGGTCGACAAAAACGCGATGGACTCGGGCCCATGTTCGGCTTGGACCTTCTTCATGCCGTCGCAGAACTTCGTGAAAGCGTCGTCCCACGTGATCGGCGATCGCTTTCCGGAGTCGTCACGAAGCAGCGGCTGGGTGGCTCGTTCGGGAGAATCCAAAACTCGCAGGGCTTCCCAACCCTTGGGGCACGCCATGCCTAAGTTGACCGGGTAGGTCGTTTCGGGAGTCAGTCCAACGGCTTCGCCATCCTTTAAGTGCAATCGCAACCCGCAACCGGTCGCACAGTAGCCACACGTTGCCGTGGTCGTTGTGTCTGCCGCCAGTGAGTCGTGTGTCATCCCCAACCCGTGATCACCGGGATGAAGGATCAACTCGCGGGTCATCGGCCCGGTTCGTCGTTGCAACAAAGTTGGCAACTGGAATCCTTTCGCGACGCCGTTCCGGATGTCTTTCGTTGAGATACTCATCGGAGGGTCCCCGGCATGCGATCGTGAACAACACTAGAGAAATAGATCAATCGTTCGGTGGTCTCGCCTGCCACCAGAAGTAAAGTTGCCGCCAAAGTGCAAAGAGCCATCAACGTCATCGAGCCGCCAATTGCCAAGACCGTTGAAAGAACCAACAACGCCAAGCCGCCATAGCCGAATGCGACTCGTCCCAGACTCCATTTGGAAAGGTGATGACGGACCAATCGTTGGCTGCGTCGATCCCATGAGTCGTTCTTTGGTCCTGGTTCACTGCGAAGCAGAATGCTGTGTTCCCAAGCCAGTTTCGCGATCAAAGCGACGGTCGTCAGGCCGAGCAAGATCGAGACGGAACTTCGTTGCTGCGTCGTCGCGGCGATCACCAACGCACTGGTTGCCATGCCGCCAATCAGCGCGGTTCCCATGAACCGAATCATCGTTCGATCGAAACGCCAGAGAACACGTTTGGTCGCGATGTAAATCATCGCGCTGCTGAACAATCCTGCGATTCCGAACGTGATGGCTCCGAGCAGGATCAGTCCGGGAACCCAGTCGGGGATCGATACCCAACTCGGTAAGTATTCGGACACCGCAGGCAGCCACATCGCGACGACGCCCATCGTCAGGATGCCCACAAATTTACCCAGGAGAACTGCTTCGCGGCTGAGCCATGACGTTCGCAGTCCCAAGAAGATCCGCCAGGATCGCAGGGGTTGGCCGAGGTGAAGTGGAGCCAGATTCATTCCAACCATCGAAATCACCAGAGCCACCGTCGCGGTCCAACGAGTCGTCTCGGTGGGCATCGGTGAACCTGCCAGCCATCCGATCCCGGCCAGTATTCGCTCGGTCAGCAGCATTCCCACGCCAACTTGAGTGGCAATCAGCAATCCAACGAGCGGCCAGTGGTCTTCGGCAGGTTCGTCAATCCAGTTGTCCTGCGCGACGCCTTGGAATCGTTTGTTCGGGTCTTCGCTGCGGAAGACGGTGGTTGGTCGCGTGATCGACGAAAGCGGTGCTCCGGCAACCAAACGCTCATCCGCGGGGACTTCTTGACATTGCTGTTCAACGACGCGAATTGCAATCGCTTCGTTGGGGCACGATTGCACACACGCGGGTGCTTCGCCAACGGACAGTCTTTGGTGACACATGTCACACTTGCGAACGATGCCCAAACGTTTGCTGTACTTGGGGACCTCGTAAGGACACATCATCGTGCAGTACTTGCATCCGATGCATTGATCGTCGAGGTGCCGGACGATGCCTGTTTCGGGATCTTTGTCGTATGCTTTGACCGGGCAACCGTTCAGGCAGCCTGGGTCTTCGCAGTGATGGCATGCGGTCGTGACGTGTTGCACGCCGATCGCGGCGGGAATCGTCGCGGTTTCCGGTTCGGGCGTAGACTCGGTTTCTCCGATGACCAAGGTGCCAACGCGGCGCCAACTTTCGGTCTCGTCCAGGCCGTTCATTGTGTGGCAAGCCACCACGCAGGCCTTGCAGCCACTGCACGTGTCGAGGTTGACATCGAAAGCGAATTGCTGTCCCGGACCCGGCGGACTGGCGGGCATCAGCTTGGAATAGTAGCGTGCTTGCGCGGGTTGGTCGGCTGTCGGAGCCGCGGTCTGTTCTTCAGCGGTTCCGGCGTCATGTGCCGAAGCAAAGTCTTCCACCGCGGTCAGCGTTTGCTGTTCTTGCAGCAGGAGGCTGACCAGGTCGAACGAGTCGCCTTGGCCTTCGATCGGCAACCCCGGTGATGGCACTGCGACTTGCGCAGCGCCATCGGGGTGGGCGAAGTTCGAATCGGTAGGAAGAAGGCTGGACATGAGAATCAGAACATCAAAACGGTGATGGAGCTGAGATGGGATCCGTCAAAGAACGGGATGGCGAGCCCAGCGGTGGGACTCGGCATGACGCGATCGGCCGGTCGAGTGAGCAGCAGGGCTTCCATGTCTTCGATCAACACAACACGCTGGTGCTCCGCGACCAAACCCAGGATGCCGGTCGCCAACGGAACACGTGTTCCGGAATCGAGTCGAAACGCTTGCTCCACATCGCCGTACGCTTGGCTGGTCAGTTCGCATTCCTTGCCGTCGATGTTCCAGACCTCGATTGCTCGAGCCATCGGAGATCGCTTGGACTGAATGAGAATGGCGGTGGAAAGGTATTGCTCAGCAAAAATGGGCAGCCCGACGGCCGAATTGAGCAGGTCAGCGGACGCACCCGCCGCACGCAAGAAACCCATGTGGTTGGCGAGGTCATCTTGCGCCAACGCTCGACCTTGCTCCCAAACCACACCAGGAAGTCCATTGCCCTTTTCAAAGCGAACAAACGAGCTGACGTTTTGGAATCGTTCGAGTTTGCCGTAGTAGCCTTCCCGCAAGGCGACTTCATCGTACGGGCCGACGGGACGCCAAACTTCGAAGACTCCGACCGGATCGGGGATCGCTTCATTGGCAGATTTCGCGAACAAGACGATGACGGACTGAACGGCTCCGTCGCAGTGAACCGGAATCGCCATTGCCGCGGAAACGTCAGTTGGAAGCAGCGATGGGTCTTGCACCACGATCGCATCGGATTCATGCAGGCAGCGCTGCGCGATCGGCAGTGCGCTGGCGTCGCAATCAGGAGAAAGGTCTCCCGTGCCGGTGACGTCGCAGACATGAACGCCTTGCAGATAGCATTGATCTGAAACGGCGAGCGGTGGCAATGAGGTACGCAAGTTAATCGAAGCGTTGGATGGTTCAGGAAGGAAGGTCGACGTCATGTTGGCAACCCTTTATGTGGCACTGGCGGTTGCGAGTTCTTCTTCTTGGGCTTTGGCCCGTTTCTCCGCATCGGCTTTCAGCTTCTTGTGGTCTTGGTCTTCCAAGAACTGAATCATCTTGCCGCGAAAGTCGTAGTACTCCGGGTGATCGAGCACATCGGCCCGAACGCGTGGGCGATCAAACGGCAAGCTGAAGATGGCACCGACTTTGGCGCGTGGACCGTTGGTCATCATCACCACGCGATCACTCATGAATAGCGCTTCGTCGACATCGTGCGTGACCATCACCGTGGTGACTTTGTCGCGAATCAGGATCTCCAGGAGGATCTCTTGTAATTCCATTCGCGTCAGTGAATCCAGCATGCCGAAAGGCTCGTCGAGCAACAGCATTTTCGGTCGCAACGCAAACGCTCGGGCAATGCCGACGCGTTGTTGCATGCCTTGGCTGAGATCCTTGGCTCGTTTGTGCAGGTTGCTGCCGAGGCCGACGAGGTTGAGATAGTACGAAGCCAAATCGCGACGGTCTTTCTTGCTGGCTTGCAAATAAACCTGGTTCACACCCAGCATCACGTTTTCAAGTGCCGTCATCCATGGCATCAAACATGGTGATTGAAACACGACACCGCGATCGGGGCCGGGACCATCAATTTCGCGACCATCGATGGCGACTCCGCCCGTGGTGATTGGGTTGAGTCCGGCGACCATGGTCAGCACCGTGCTCTTGCCGCAACCGGAGTGACCAAGCAGTGAAACGTACTCGCCCTTTTCAAGGTTGAGATCGAATTCCTCGACGATCACGACCGGCCCATTGTGGGTGTCGTATGTCTTGCCGAGACGGAACATTTCAACGTAGCCGCGCATGTTCGGTTCAGTGTTTTGGAAGGTGAAAGTGTTGGGGATTCACAACGGTGGGGGCGTTGCCGAAGCGAACGCACCACGAATCAGAACGACTAGCGAGGACCGGTGTTGAAGACGGCTCGCGTCGGACGTGTCAGGTCGGAGGGTTCGATGTCGGGCAATCGGAACGCTTTGGTTGGGTTGGCTGCCGACTCATCTCGGCGTGCCTTTTGACGAACGGCGACCAAGTAGTTGGTGACGGCGTTGCGAAGCCCTTTGAACTCTTCGTTGTCGTTCAGTTCGGTCTTGTTGCGAGGGCGATCGATGCCAACCGTGAACACGGGTCCAAGCGAAGCGTTGGGGCCCGGGTTCAGCGGCACGATGCGATCGGCGACCATGATGGCTTCGTCGACATCGTTGGTGATCATCACGCACGTTTGCTTTTCTTCGCTCCAGATCTTCAGGATTTCATCCCCGAGCTGTCCGCGTGTTAGTGCGTCGAGTGCGGACAGTGGTTCGTCGAGCAATAAGACTTTGGGTTTGAGTGCCAACGTCCGAGCGAGGCTGGTTCGTTGACGCATCCCGCCGGACAACTCATGCGGCCGGCGATGCGCCGCGTGGCTGAGTCCGACCATGTCGATGAACTTCTCGACGTGTTCGCGGCGTTGCTCACGCGACCATTCTTTGAAGACCGCGTTGACGGACAAAGCGATGTTGCCACGAACGGTCAGCCAAGGCAGCAGCGAATAATTTTGAAACACCATTCCTCGATCTGGGGACGGGCCCTTGATGGGCTCGTCATTCATGGTGATGGTGCCTTGATCAGGAGCGATCAATCCAGCCAGCAACTGCGTGAACGTCGTTTTGCCACTGCCGCTGAAACCAACCACCGCCAAGAACTCGCCTTCGCGAACGTTGAGGTTGATGTTCTGCAGGACTTCGTTGCGTGTCACTCCACTGCCGTACCCTTTGCAAACGCCTCGCATTTGAAGGATGGGTTTAGGAGCCGACGAGACAGGTCGTCGTTTGATCGTTGGCGTTGTTTCGAGAACCGTGCTCATGTTTGCACCCATGGATGATGAAAGAGAAGAAACCGAGACATCCAAAATCAAACAGGGGATGGATTGCCAAAGCTGACCAAGTTGCGGAAGAAGATCATGATCCGGTCCAAGACCAATCCAATCATCCCGATAACGATCACGCTGAAGGCGATGCGTGCGTAGGTCAGTTCGCTTCCGTTTTGGAATTCATCCCAAACGAATTTCCCAAGACCTGGGTTTTGAGCCAGCATGTCGGCGGCGATCAAAACCATCCAACCGACGCCCAGGCTGATTCGCATTCCCGCAAACATCAGGGGCAAACTGGCGGGCAAAATGATCTTGGTCAAACGTTGCCACCAAGACAGTCGCAGCACGTCGGCAACGTTGATGAAGTCCTTGTCAACGCTGGCGACACCAAGCGTCGTGTTGACCAACGTGGGCCACAGCGAGCACAGGCAAACGGTCGACGCTGAGATCAAAAAAGCTTTGTTGAAGAACGTTTCACCGCTGGAGTAACCGGCGTAGTACCACATGATGACGATGAATGCCAAAGGCAGCCAAGCCAGCGGACTGACCGGTTTGAAAATCTGAATGAACGGTGTCATGGCGGCGTTGAACCAGGGGCTCATCCCGCAAAGAACGCCGACGGGAACCGCAACGATCGTGGCCAGGAAGAAGCCGAAGAAGACGGTTTTGACACTGGTCCAGATCTGGTCGATGAATGTTGGGGCGCTCGACGGCGTGAAGTTGGCGGCCGTGACGGCTCGCTTCTTCAGCGCCAGAGATTTGTTTTCGAGAAGTGTTTGTGTTTCGCCGGAGGCCTCGGCCGCAGCAGCGGTGTAAGCGTTTGACTCGGCCAACAACTGAACTGCTTCGGTCAACTTTGCTTGCTTGGCAGCTTTGTCAGCTGCACGCTGATCGTAGTGCATCCCGATCAGTTGCTTGCCCGCGGCCCAAGTCGCTTGAGGGCTTGGCAGTTTGGCACTGTCGGTCACGACGTTGGAAGCGGCTCCCGCCCACAACAAAAGGAACACGCAGACTGCCCCGATAGGCAGCAAGATGAACTTGGCGATTCCGATGCACTGTTCTCGTTTGTCCTCGCCTGCTGCCAAGCGAACGAACGGCTCAAGAATCGGAAGACCGGCCACGTCACAGAAACGGAGAAGATTGCCACGCCAGTTCATCGGGGATATGTCCAGAAATCGTGAGGGATTGAATGCAAAAAGAAGGAAGACGCCGGGCTGCTGCGAACCCGGCGGTTGCAGCTATTTCTTGGCCAAGGACTCGTCATCCTTGTTGCCAATTTCGAAGCTGTTGATGTAGCCAATCGGGTCTTTCGCGTCGTATTCATTGCCGTCAATGAACTCGGTCGTGACCGCGCGATAGCCGTCGTAGTCAGGAGCCGGAATCTCGTTCGGATCCAACTTGCCTTCGCTGATCAAAAGCTCGGCTGCCTGGCGATAGATTTCAGGACGGTAGATTTTCTTCGCCGTGTCGGCGTACCAACTGGCAGGCTTGGATTCGGTGATTTGTCCCCAGCGTCGCATTTGCGTCAGGAACCAAATCGCGTCGCTGTAGTGCGGGTAGCTGGCTTCGTGTTTGAAGAACACGTTGAAGTCAGGCATTTCGCGAACGTCCGTGGATTGGAAGATAAACGTGCCCATCATCGAATTGCCGATCACTTCCTTTTCCGCACCGACATAGTCCTTGCGGCTGAGGATCTCGACGGCTTCTTCGCGGTTGACCAATTTGCCGGACTCGTCGGTGGAATCCAGCCACTTGCCGGCGCGAATCAGAGCCTTGATCACGGCCAAGTGAGTCTGCGGATGTTTCTCTGCCCATTCCTCGGTGACACCGAAGACTTTCTCGGGGTTGTTCTTCCAGATGTCGTAGTTCGTCGTCACCGGGACACCGATGCCGGTCACCACGGCCTTTTGATTCCAAGGCTCGCCAACGCAGTAACCTTTGACGATGTCCGCTTCCAAGTTTTGTGGCATTTGTGGCGGAGGCACAGTCGACAATTTCACTTGTGCGTCGGTGAATCCTTTGATGTCCGACTCGGTGTACATCCCCGGATGAATCCCCGATGCAGCCAACCAATATCGAATCTCGTAGTTGTGTGTGCTGACCGGGAACACCATGCCCATCGGGAAGGGTTCACCCGCATCTTGCAGGTACTCTTCGACGATCGGCTTCAGGCTTGCGGCGCTGATGGGGTGTTTCGGTGTCGGGCTTTTCAGTGCGGGGTCGTTCTCCTGCATCTGTGCCCAGACTTCGTTGCTGACGGTGATGCCATTGCCGTTGTAGTCCAGGCTGTACGCGGTCACGATTGGTGATTTGGTTCCGACGCCGATGGTGGCACCGATGGGTTGACCGGCCAACATGTGGGCGCCGTCGAGTTGCCCATTGATGACGTTGTCGAGCAGGATCTTCCAGTTCGACTGGGTGTCCAGCGTGACGTTCAATCCCTCGTCGTCGAAGTAGCCCTTCTCTTTGGCGATCACCAATGGGGCACAGTCAGTCAGCTTGATGAAGCCAAACGTCAGGTCTGACTTTTCCAAGTCAAGCATCACGGCGGAATCAGAAGGCTCCGCGTCGATTTCGATTTTGCTAATGTCCACCTTCGCCGCGGCGGCTTCGAGATCTTCAAGCGTGACCCCTGAGTCGCTGCATCCGGTAAGCATGCCCGAGAGAGCAACGAAACCGAGCAACGCGAGTTTGCCGGAGGTCGCGATGAACGATGCCCGAGTTGATCCTGCCGATTGTTTCAGTGATACCGATTGGCGAACCGGAGCCAGTTCGGCTCGCGAAGAAGCGTCGGATTCCGACTGAGTGAACGGGACGCTTTCTGATTCAAGGCAGAAGCTGGAGGGGCAAATTGGCATGGGGAAAACCGTCCTGCGAGATGAGTGCTGAAACCATGTGCAATAAAGTGGCATCAGTGATGCAGGTTTAACGGTTCGCAAGCGTCATGCCGGATGCACGGGCGCGAAGTGAGCGAATGTTCCCTTTGGGTGCGAGGGTTCCTTTGAAGGGGGCCTAGTGTGAAAACGCGGCGCTTAATTGCTGTTGCGAGCATTTCGAAAAAGTTCGTCTCGGAGCGAGGTGCGTAAGGTTTCAGCAACTCACGCGGCTCGCTGCACGTGGATTAGGCAACCGTGTTGAGGGGCCGAAAATATCCGATCGTGGTGAGCATGCGACGGGATTGGATGCCCATTCTTAAACAGTGGTTATCGGTCCGAATGCCTCCGCAGTCGCCAATTCGCGGGCGAAATGGCGGTCGGATGGTTCCCATAGAAGCCGGCATTCCGTTGGGACTGAGTCGAGAACTGCAAAGGTGCATGGGCTGGTCGACTTTGACCTTTGCAACGTTTGAGCGTGATTGATGTGGGTGCATCTTGAAACACTCAGCGATTGGCGATGCAGCGTCACTTTGAATGCGCCGATAGCCAAAATGGGTCGCTATGAAGTTCTGGATGTTGATTCCGATTCATCTTTGATTCATTGCGTTTCCTTTATCTCAGGCGGAAGGAAGCAAGACGATCCAACTCGATCCGGATGATCCGAATTTTCAATCAACTCCATGAAGGAGATACAACGCCATGTCCCAACGCAAATGGAAACGTCGCTTGCTCAGTGCGATCACGATCGCAACGGCAGCCCTTTCCACTCACGTTCAAGCTCAAGACACTTCCGGTCTCGAACCGGTTGAGGTCCTCGTCGTTCAACAGGGCTCAGGGGCACTGACCGAACCCGGTCCTTCCCCCACGGCACCGAGCGAAGCATCTTCGGCTTCCTCGATCGTTGAACCACAATCACCCATCGCTGAACCTGTCGTGGACTCGTCCGCTTACTCGGACCCCTACGCTTCGTATTCAGCTCCATGCACTTGCTGCGCAAACGGATGCTGCACGAAGAAAAAGAAAGAAGCCGCGATGGCAAAAATGAAAGGTGCCTACCAAGGCGTCTTTTATGCCAACGACTTCAGCTACTTGAATGATCCTTGCTACGACGGCCCTTCGTTCTTCGGCGACTCGTTGAAGGGATTGCTCAACGGCACGTTGGACGTCGGTGGTGAAGCACGAGTTCGTTATCACAACGAAAACAATCACCGTGGCTTGGGCATCACCGGCAACGACGACAATTTTTGGCTGACCCGCTACCGCATGTTTGCGAACTGGCGTTTGTCGGACAACCTTCGGTTCTACGGTGAGTACCTTTACGCGGACTCGGGCGGAGAGTTGTTCAACAACCGTCCAATCGAAGAGAATCGTGGCGAAGCTCAGAACCTGTTCCTGGAAGCTCAGTTGACGGACAACTTGTCTGTTCGCGGTGGTCGCCAAGAGTTGTTGTTGGGTGCTCAGCGTTTGATCTCGCCATTGGATTGGGCCAACACTCGTCGTACCTTTGATGGTGTGCGTGCAACCTACGCAAACAAAGACGGTTCGATCGATGCGTTCTACACCCACCCCGTGAAACGCACCGCGGCCTACGAAGACAAGTGGGATGCCACGAATCAAGATGTTCAGTTCTTTGGTGCGTACATGACCCGCAAAGACACTTGGTTGGGGCAGTGGGAAAACTACTACCTCGGCCTCAACAACGACACCACCAATTTTGATTACCACACGATCGGTAGCCGAATCGTTGGCAAGACGGACTCGAACTGGATGTACGAGTACGAAGGCGGAACGCAGTTCGGAACCAACAGCGACGGAACCGACCACAGCGCCGGATTCTTTACCGGTGGTTTGGGACGTCAAGTTGCAATGACGAGCGACTGGAAACCGACCCTCTGGTTCTGGTACGACTACGCTTCGGGTGGCGACGACGAACTTCGCGGTGGCGATGGTTTCGACCACATGTTCCCGCTGGCCCACAAGTACTTGGGCTTCATGGACTTGTTCGGACGTCGTAACATCCACGACGTCAACGCTCAGTTCATCACGCCAATTTTTGGCGACAAGGTCAAGTTGGTTCTTTGGTACCACTACTTCATGTTGGACGAGAAAACCACTCCGTTCAATGTTGTGATGAATCCAAGCAACCCTGGCAACGCCGCGGGCGATCGCGAACTCGGGCACGAGATTGACGTCTTGTTCCAGATCGCGCTCAACCCACGCAACAGTGCTTTGGTTGGGTACTCGCACTTCAATTCTGGCAAGTACTACAGCACGACCGCTGGCGTGCAAGACTTGGACGCAGACTTTTTCTACTTCCAGTATCAAATGCGATTCTAAGTCGCGTTTGTCACAAATTGGAAATCGAATTCGATCGCCCGATGTAATCCATCGGGCGATTTTTTTTGCGCTGTGACAATCCGAGAGATGCGGTTGCGGTGGAGACTCGAAGTTTCCTGCAACCCGCATCGGGCGTTAACAAGAACGTCACACTCGCCTGATACTCTTCGCTCGAATTCAGTTTCAAGTGACGGTCGTTCAGCATTGGATTGCATCCCAGTGGCTCAAAGATGGACTTCTTCGAGCAGGGGGCGACCGTTTCCAATCCTTCCAAGCCAAGGAAGCTGGTATGCAGCGGCCCGCCCCGACACCGGTCCGGACGCTCTTGGTAAGCGACGTGCATCTAGGATCGAAGCATTCGCGTGCCGAAGAGTTTCTCGCGTTCCTTCGCGAATTTCAGCCCGACTCACTGTATTTGGTGGGCGACTTCATCGACGGGTGGAAGATCAACACGGGATGGCATTGGTCGAGCGTGTGTGACGACATCGTCGCTCACCTGATCAGCCTTGCTCAACGAGGTACGAAGATTCACTACGTCTCCGGCAACCACGACGCTTTTCTTCGCAACCCCGCCTTCCGTGCGGGATGCTTGGCGACGCTGCCGCGGTTTGAAGTGGAAGACGAGTTCGTTTTGGAAACGGTCGCCGGCTGGAAGTTTTTGGTCACGCACGGTGACCTTTTTGATTGCGTCGAAAACAACGCTCAGTGGTTGTCCAAGGGGACGACGACGATCTACGACGCCTGTCTTTGCCTGAACCGTTGGTATCACAAAACTTGGCAGCATCGTGATCGCAATCCGCACGGCGTTTGTTCCGTTTTGAAAGATCGCGTCAAACGCTGGATTCGGTTTGTCAGCGGGTTCGAAAGCAAGATTCTGAATCATGCCAGACAAAACGATTGCGACGGAGTGATTTGCGGTCACATCCACACGCCCGACATCGTGAAGGGCAATGCGATGTGGTATTGCAACACGGGAGATTGGGTTGAGAACTGCACCGGGTTGGTCGAACGCCACGATGGCCAACTGCATTTGGTCCGACGCTATGACGAGGATCTGTTTCTTCGTCTTCCAGCTCAACGCGGGCCTATGAGTCGAACCTTCCACGAAGAAGCATCGACGGACACCGAAGAAAGAGAACTCGTCGCGGCAGGTGCCGGGACGTCATCGAGCGGTTACGCCGCTTGATGCATCGAACATTCCAAGTTTTTCCATCACAACGAAAGTCAATCTCGCATGGTCGCAAACTGGCTCGGCAACAAGTGCTTCAAAGTCGTTCACCAAAAGAACCTCGTCTACAACACTTGCTGGGAAGACCCCCGCATCGACCGCCAAGCACTCTCGCTGGGACCAGATGATTCCGTTCTCGTGATCACGTCCGCAGGGTGCAATGCTCTGGACTATGCACTGCAGTCACCCAGGTCGGTGCACGCCGTCGATATGAACCCGTTACAAAACGCATTGTTGGAATTGAAGTGTGCGTCAATACGCACATTGAAATACCAAGACTTTTTTGACGTGTTTGGCCGCGGCTACCACGCCGATTGGCAATCGCTGTATCACAATCACGTTCGCAGCTCGCTGACTGAGGATGTGCGATCGATTTGGGATCGTCGTTTGGACTTCTTTGACGGGACTTCCCGCCGTAAAAGCTTCTACTTTCGCGGAACGTCAGGATTGTTTGCTTGGTTGGTCAACGGTTACCTGAAGCGGCCTGCCGGTTTGAAGGAAGCGATCGCGGAACTGCTGAAAGCGGAATCGGTAGATCAGCAGCGTGAGATCTACCAGGAACGCGACATCAACCGGTTGCTCTGGAGCAAACCGCTCCGTTGGGCTTTGCGTCGAGACACGACGCTGGCGATGCTCGGTGTCCCACGCAGTCAGCGCAACCAACTCGATCAATGCTATCCCGGCGGCATTGGCGGGTTCATCCAAGACCGGATCGAAGCGGTTTTCAAAACGCTCCCATTGCGTGACAACTACTTCTGGCGAGTCTATCTGACGGGCAGCTACACGCCCGAATGCTGCCCGGAATATCTCAAAGAGGAAAACTTCGAGACGTTGAAGGGCGGTTTGGTTGATCGCGTTCAAACGCACACCAACACGGTCGAAGGTTTCTTGACTGAGCATGATCAGCCAATTTCACGCTTCGTGTTGCTTGATCACATGGACTGGTTGTACGACCGCTATCCCGAGTTATTGGCATCGGAGTGGCAGAGCATCCTGAATCGTGCCACGTCCGACGCTCGCGTTTTGTGGCGAAGCGCGGCCTTGGCGGTCGACTTTGTCAATCCTCTGATGTTGCAGCACGAAGGTAGTCAAGTTCAACTGGGCGACTTGCTTCACTACCACGATGAATTGGCAACTTCCTTGCACGCTCGAGATCGAGTCCACACCTATGGCAGTTTCTACATCGCCGATTTGTTTGGTCGCATGGCGGGTGAGACTGACGCAACGACCGAATCGGCTGGAGTGGCGGCATGAGTGAGGCTGTCAAACCCACCTCACGTCTCGACGATCTGAAAGTCCTTTGGCATTTGCTGTTTCGTCCCGTGCGTGGCAAAACACATGGCGAACGGCTCGAGAGTTTCTACGAAGGGCAAGCTTCCCACTACGATTCGTTTCGAGCGAAGTTGCTGCACGGGCGATCCGAATTGATGTCGTGGGTGGACTTCCCTGACGATGGTGTCTGGGTCGATTTCGGTGCCGGAACCGGGCACAACTTGTTCTCGGTGGAAGAACAGTCGAAGTCGCTTTCCGAAGTTCACTTGGTCGACCTTTCACAATCGCTGTTGAAGGTCGCGTCGGAGCGGATTGAGGATCATGAGCTCAAGAATGTGACGCTGCATCATGCTGATGCGACCAAGTTTGAGTTGCCTGAAAACAGCGTTGATGTCGTCACGTTTTCGTATTCACTGACGATGATTCCGGACTGGTTCGAAAGCGTTTTGATTGCTCGGCGAATCCTCAAGCCCGGCGGAACCATCGCCGTGACGGACTTTCACGTTTCGCGAAAACACGCTGCGTCGGGTAGGCGTCAACACGGTTGGCTGCGGCGAACGTTTTGGTCGCTCTGGTTCGCGTCGGACAACGTTTACTTGTCCAGCGATCATCTGGCGATGCTCAACCGCCAATTCGAGACCGAACGTTGTGATGAACGGCTGGGAAGCGTTCCCTACATGCCGCTCATCAAGGCACCGTACTATTTGTTCCTCGGTCGGAAACCAGCCAACTGAGGAGCGAAGTTGCTTCGTTCTCTTACCAAGCCTTGGACCAACTGGCGATGACGGAGTAATCGGTTTCCAGTTGGATGCCGTCCAGGTCTTGTGCAATGGTCGGCACGAACTCGAAGTTGAAGTAGTGACCGTGGGCCATCAACTGGGTGCCGATGCCGAGGTTGTACCAGTAACCGCCTCGGAATTCTTCGACGTTGGTGGAAATCAACAGGTTGTCGGCCGAAGAGTCGGCGCCGTCGTAGTCCGTGCGCCACAGGTGTTCACCGCGGAGCGACACGGACCAATTGTCGGTCAACAGAACGCTGGTCCAGGAGTTCAAGCGAAACTCATCACTGACGCTGTACCCACGATAGTTGCGACCGATTGGCAAATCGGTTTGGAACTGGACGCCACCGCTCCACCAATCGCGGAAGTATTTCCAGGTCACTCCTGGACGAGCGTTGAACGTGCCGCTGCCGAGTCGCATGGGGTACGGCAACGGTTGGGACATCATGCCGTTGGTCGGTGCGGTGGATTCGCGATAGATGTCGCCGGTTGGGACGGAGCATCCGAGGTTGACGAGGAAGTCTTGCGAGTCGGTGCTGTAGAGCCGCAGCAACGCACCGAACGACGTGTCACCAAAGCCACTGTTGTGGGTTGTGAATTCGCCGCCCCGGCCGGCTGGGTTTCCGTCGCCGCGAATGTGGTCCATCGTCAACGCCGGCATCATCAGCATCGTGTACAGCGTGATGTCATCCGATGCCCCGTACATGATGTGTGCCATGTGCATTTCCATGGTCATCTGCGTGGGGGTGGCACCGGCGTTGGTTTGGATGCCTTCGACGATGATGCCGGGTGGAGGCCCTGCCGGACCAATCGCGTCTTGATCGCTGATCGTGTTCTCGCCGATGCGATTGTCTTCCATCGACATAACCATGTACTTGTACTCGACCATCCACTCGCCTTTATCGTGCAAGTGATCGCCCATGATGCCGGCGGGAGCGTGCTTGTCCGCCAAATCTTTCCGGCCGGGAGAATCTGCGTGGGCAATGGTGGAGTACAAAGCGAGAAAGACTGTGGTCGCCGTGAAACACAAACGCATATCGAGCATCCTGGGAATGTTGGGGATACTCGGTTCAATCGGAAGATTCAGATTGCTGCCATTGTTCGATTCAATCGGCACGTAGAACCCGCAATGGCCGCAAGGTTTGACGGCAATATGCGGGTTGGATACCGGCGATCGGATGAGTCAATTGGCTGTGGCAAAGCGAGCGTTTTGCCGAGTGAGCGTTTCCTGCAGTTCCTGTCGAAGCTTCGCAGCGAGATCAGGCTGCTCGCTGGACAAGTCATTCTGCTCGCCAATGTCAGTGTCGAGATCGTAGAGTTCGACGCGATCGTCCTCCGCGAACTGGAGCAACTTGTACCGGCCACGGCGAATGGCCGACTGCGGACGAGTCCGGCTGGTTGTGAAATCATCAACGCCGATTGAATCCGGAGCTTTGGCGAAGCCGGTCTCGGGATGGTAATACGGAAAGTGCCAGATCAACGAGCGTTCGTTAGATGTCGTTTTGGCCTGACCATGCATCGCAGTCGCAATGCTTTCGCCATCGCACTCCGGCGGATCGCCGCCGGCCCAGTCGATCATCGTGGGCAGCAAGTCGTACCCGATGACGGGCTGATCGTTCACGGTTTTACCTGCGATCTTGTCCGGCCAACGAACCATCATCGGCACACGAATGCCGCCTTCATACAGGTTCCACTTGGAACCTCGCAGCGGAGCGTTGGCGGTGTACTCGGGATGCCCGCCGTTGTCGGAGTAGAAAACCACGATGGTCTGGTCGGCTTGTCCGGACGCATCGAGCGATTCGAGGATTTGCCCGACGTGATGGTCAAACGTTTCCAAGAAAGCCGCGTACTCGATTCGGTTCTTACGCCTCTTAGAATTCGAGGGAACACGAGCGTCATACTTTTCTCGCAACCAACGGCATGGAGTGCGAACGGGAGTGTGGACATAGAACGAAGACGCCATCGCGAAGTACGGGCGATCGTGTTGCTTTCGAAGGAAGTCGCCCACTCGGTCAACCATCGAGTCGGGTGCGAATGTGCCGACTTCGGTGATCGGTTCGACTGGTGAACGTTTCCAGTTGTATGGGTGTGCGCCGTAGTCTTCTTCGGCGACCTCAAACCCTTGTTGTTTGGGTCCGTGCGTGGGGCTCCAACCCAAGTAACGTTGATGATGCGAGCTGACGTGCCACTTGCCAAAGAACGCGGTTTGGTAGCCCTCGTCGTTCAAGCATTCGGCGATGGTCCGCTCGGCGAGCGGCAGGTTCAACGTCAGCGGCGGAGCGGACAGCAGTGTCGGCAAATCAATCTTTTGTTGTCCTGGTTCATTCTTGGTAACAAACTCAAAGTGCAATCGAGCGGGCGTCTTGCCGGTCAAAATGGACGCTCGGGAAGCGGAGCAAATTGGCGCGGGCGAGTAGGCCTGGGTGAAGCGAACCCCATCTGATGCCAATCGATCCAAGTGCGGAGTGTCGTGCCATGGATGCCCGTAGCAGCCCAAGTCGGACCAAGCCAAATCGTCCGCCAGAATGAACAGGATATTAGGGCGATTGGATGTTTCTGCTGTGGCGAAGGCGGGTGCCAACGCGACGATACAGAGAACGGTAACGGCGGCCCTTGAGAGAAAGGTTGGCTCAGGCATCTCGGTCGATTTTGTGGTGGGGTGGTGCGTCGAAACGCGGTGGGGCACAGGCGTTGTTGCAAGAACATGAACGCTTGTGGAGCGACAGCGGACGGGCGGGATGTTTTCTGCCTTCTTTGTCGCTGGAGCCGCTAGCATCTTGGGTTCGAGGCCCAGTGTCAAATAGACTGTGGCTCTCCTTCCTCCCCGCCTTCCTGATCGAACCCCGCCTCCATTCATCATGCCAGCGACCCTTCTAGCCGCGGTTTCTCGTCTCTTTTTGCTGTCTTTGTGTTTGGCCTTCGTCGCCGAAACATCCATTGCCGCTGAGTCAGCCACGCCGAACATCGTGGTGATTTTGGCGGACGACATGGGCTACGGTGACATGGGGTGCATGGGCAGCGAAACATTGCAAACACCGAACCTGGACGGGCTTGCCGCATCCGGCGTGTTGTGCTCGCAAGCCTATGTGGCCAGTTCCGTGTGTTCGCCATCGCGAGCCGGTTTGTTGACCGGACGTGATCCAAGGCGTTTTGGCTACGAGGGCAACTTGAATGCATCATCCGCAAGCTATGCGACTCGGCCGGAGTTGCTGGGATTGCCAGCGAGCGAAAGAACACTGGGTGATCATCTGAGTGCCGCCGGCTACGCGACCGCATTGATCGGGAAGTGGCACCTGGGAATGGGAGAGATGCACCATCCCAACCTCCGCGGCTTTGATCACTTTTGTGGAATGCTCACCGGGAGTCATCATTACTTTCCCACCACGATGAAGCACTCGATCGAATGCAACGGCCAGCGAGTCGAGGACTTCTCCAGTGAGTACCTGACAGATTTCTTCACCGACGAAGGATTGCGGTTCATCGACCGGCACGAAGCTGACACGCCGGACCAACCGTGGTTTGTGTTCTTTTCCTACAACGCACCGCACACGCCGATGCATGCCACGGAAGCGGACTTGGCTCGCTTTGCAAATATCGAAAACAAGAAGCGACGAACCTACGCTGCGATGATGTTCGCACTGGATCGAGGTGTCGGCCGAATTCGAAACCACTTGGAAGAGACCGGCCAATGGGACAATACCCTGCTGGTATTCTTTTCTGATAACGGAGGTGCAACCAACAACGGCAGTTGGAACGGCCCGCTTCGTGGTGTCAAAGGTTCGATGCGCGAAGGCGGAATTCGCGTGCCAATGATTTGGACTTGGCCAGCAAAGTTCCCCGCCGGAAAACGTTACGACGGCGTGGTGAGTTCGCTGGATCTGCTGCCGACGTTTTGTTCCGCCGCGGGCACGCAACCGCTGCCTTTGGCCGATCCGATGTCACACGAGGATGCATCGAATCGAAAGCGAATGAACCGGTTGGTCGGAACGCACGACGGAATCGACATGACGGCTCACTTGGTCGACGGTAGCGAGCCGCCTCGCCGTTTGTATTGGCGATTGCAGGGGCAAGCCGCGATCTTGGACGGCGCGGACAAATTGCTACGTCCGTCGCATCGACCCGCGGAGTTGTTTGATGTCGCCAGCGACGTGTCTGAATGTCACGATTTGTCGGCGAAACATCCCGAACGAATGAGCGAACTGTTTCGAGAATTGGGGGCGTGGGAATCGATGCTGACGACGGTGCCGCTGTGGGGATCGTCGCCATATTGGTCGGGGCAATCCGCAAAACACTATGGCGCTTGGGAACCACGGCCCGAGCCATCGACGTCATCGAAGGAAAACCCATGACCGCAGACCCCAACTCTGGTTCACAAGAATCAAACGACTTGGTTGAATCCGAATCTTTGCAAGAGATCGCTGGCAAGCTTGGCATCCGATCGGCAAAGCGGCATTTGTTTCTGTGCGCGGATCAAACCAAACCAAAGTGCTGCGACAAAGACGCCAGCTTGGAATCTTGGAACTACCTCAAACGGCGGCTCAAGGAACTTGGGTTGGTCGGTACCAATGCCAGTGTCATTCGCACCAAGGCCAATTGTTTGCAGGTGTGTGCCGCCGGGCCGATCGCGGTCGTTTATCCTGATGGCGTTTGGTATCGCGACTGCACGCCGGAGGTGCTCGAACGCATCATCCAAGAACATCTGATCGGCGGCGAAGTCGTCGAAGAACATTGCTTCACTCGCAATGAATTAGCTCCCTGAACGGAATGACTCGAACCTTCCTTGATGCCCCTCTCCTTGGACGTTTGCATGAGATTGACACCACGATCGAACCTCTGTTTTTCACTGACGCTGCTGCTGTTCGTATGGTCGATGCCAGCCAAAGCTGCGGATTCTGAACCGGTGGACTTGATCGTCTACGGCGGCACATCGGCTGGAATCGCAGCTGCGGTGCAGGCCAAGCGGATGGGCAAGTCCGTGATCGTGATTGAACCGAGTCAACGTGTCGGCGGACTGACGACGGGTGGCTTGGGGCAAACCGACATCGGCAACAAAGCGGCCATCGGTGGCATCGCTCGAGAGTTTTACGAAGACATCTCGTCCTACTACCAAGATGCCGCGGCGTGGAAGTTTCAGCGAGCGGAAGAGTATCGCGGTGGTGGCCAGTCGAAAACTGCTGCCGGAGAAGCTGCCATGTGGACGTTCGAACCCAGCGCGGCGTTGTCAATCTATCAAGACTGGATCGAGCGAGACGGTATTCGTGTTGATTACGGAAAGCGGTTGGATCGATCTTCGTTGATGATGACCCGCAGCCTGCCCGCTCGAATCATTGCTATTCGGATGGAATCCGGTGAAACCTATCGGGCTCGCATGTTCATCGATGCGACCTATGAAGGCGATTTGTTGGCCGCCGCTGGCGTGAGCTACACGATTGGCCGAGAAGCCAACGAGCAGTACGGCGAAACGCTGAACGGGGTGCAGACCAAAATGGCGATTCATCACCAACTGCGAAAAGGCATCGATCCCTACGTTGTCCCTGGTGACTCAAGCAGCGGGTTGCTTCCACACATCGATCCGAACGGGCCGGGGGAAGAAGGTGCCGCTGATCATCGTGTGCAAGCCTACTGCTTCCGGATGTGTCTGACCGATCACCCGAAAAACCGCATCCCATTTCATAAACCAGAGGGCTATCAACCGCTGTGGTACGAACTGATGCTTCGCAACTACGAGGCGGGTGAAAACGCGGCGCCGTGGATCAATTCTGGTATGCCGAATCGCAAAACCGACACCAACAACCGATTGGGATTCTCAACCGACTTCATTGGCCAAAACTATGATTACCCCGAAGCCACATACGAAGAACGCGAGGCCATCGTCGCGGAGCATCGACTGTATCAACAAGGGTTGATGTGGACGTTGGCTAACCACCCACGCATCCCAGAAAACGTCCGCAATCAAGTGTCTCGGTGGGGCATGTGCAAGGATGAGTTCGAAGCGGGCAACGGCTGGCAAGATCAGCTCTACATTCGTGAGGCACGACGAATGGTAGGTGAGTACGTGATGACCCAGGGCAATTGTCAGGGTCTGGCGGTCGAGGATCCGATCGGATTGGCGGCCTACACAATGGATTCGCACAACCAGCAACGCTATGTGGACGAGAAAGGCCAGGTCCGCAACGAAGGCGATGTCCAGGTCGGAGGTTTCCCGCCGTACGGTATCAGCTACCGATCTCTCGTCCCCAAGCGACGCGAGGTGTCCAATCTATTGGTGCCAGTTTGTCTGTCGGCATCACACATCGCCTTCGGGTCGATCCGGATGGAGCCCGTTTTTATGGTGCTTGGTCAAACATCTGCGACCGCCGCAGCCATGGCAATCGATGATCGAGTCGCAGTTCAGGACGTCGACTACGAACGGCTGGCAAAGCGTTTGGTGGAAGACGAGCAAGTGCTGTCCTACACCGGCCCGAAACCCAAACCCGGGATCGATCCGAAGTCGCTCGATGGGATTGTGGTCGACAACTCGCAAGCGAAAACGGAAGGCGGTTGGATGACCAGCAGTTCGTCAGGCAATCGAGTCGGATTGAACTACGTGCACGACAACAACGCCAGCAAGGGCGAATGCGTTGCGGTGTATCAAGCCAAGCTAAAGCAACCAGGACGCTACCATGTGAACTTGCTGTGGCCGGTGCATTCCAATCGAGCCACAAACGCATTCGTGAAGATCACCGACGCCGCGGGAGAACACCATGAGGTGCGAGTGGATCAACGCGATGCGAAGTCCGGCGGCCGGGCCAAGCTGGGTGAGTTTGAGTTTGGCACGAACGCGATCGTGGAAGTCCGAAACGCCGATTCGGATGGCTACGTCATCGCTGACGCGGTGCAGTTTATCCTCGCAGAAGGCAAGAGCGACTGAGGGCGGACGGAGCAGATGCGGCAGAGACTTTCGGTTTTGGCCGTTTGGCGTTGGCTACGGTTCCCTTGTGGATCAGTGGCGAACGCCAAAACCGTTCATTGGTTTGACACCAAGCAATCACGCTTGTCCGCTTAGTCGATGCTCACAAGTTCGACGATGAAGTGAAGGTGCGCGTGAGCGGGAATGGATCCGGGCGAACCACGTTCGCCGTAGCCGAGGTGGGAGGGAACCCACAGTTCAATCATTCCGCCTTCACCAACGAGTTGCAATCCTTCGGTCCATCCGGCGACCACGCTTCCCAAGGGGAAGGTTGTCGGTTCGCCTCGTTCGTAGGAGCTGTCGAACTCTTTTCCGTTGTCGAGCCAACCGCGGTAGTGGACGGTCACGGTGCTGGCGGCCGTCGGCTTTCTGCCATCGGAATGACGCAGCACCCGGTAATTCAGCCCGGAGTCCGTTTCCGAGAAGTCCGGCGCGGGACTCGCGTCCATCGGGCCCGTGTCCGCTTGAAGTTCAGGCTTGTCCAGGAACGAGATGGACGTTCGTTGCGCTGGTGCGGAATCCTGGGCAACCGGGAAGTCTGGTTCCGGCACAATGGGTGGGCTGGTTGGCGCAGTGGATCGACACGCCGGAGCGATGAACAGCAGGCCCAATAGACAGCCTGGTAACCAAGTTTTCATGTTTCCGCTCCGGTCTTGCATCCTGCATTCATCCGACAAACCCGTCGGAGATGAACCTAACTCTGGAATTCCGTTTGGACGTTAGCGAAAGCGGGCAAATCTCGAAAGTCCGATCTTCTTCCGAGGTCGCTGCGATCATTCGGCAGTCTGTCAGAAACCGAATTTTCGAATGCTTGGATCGAGCGTGACGGCGAGAGGTGCACGTGATGAGGCCACTGCCACTCCCCATGCGAGCGTCTAAACTCAGTACAAGCCTTTAAACTCAGAGGTCGATCAACCGACCCGGACCGAATACGAGGGATTTCAACGAGATGAAAGTCATTGTCGATTTGTGCGTCGTCCCGATGGGCGTGGGAGTTTCGGTGGGCAAGTATGTCGCTGAGTGCCAGAAAGTGCTGCAGGAAGCCGGGTTGGAACACCAGCTTCACGCCTACGGCACGAACATCGAGGGTGATTGGGACCAAGTTTTCGCTGCGATCAAACGTTGCCACGAACGTGTGCACGCGATCGGTGCCCCACGAATCACCACCAGCATCAAAGTCGGAAGCCGCACCGACCGCGAGCAAACCATGCAAGACAAAATCAACAGCGTGGTTGAGAAGAAACTTTAGAACCAGGCAATGGAGCAGAGGGAATTGGACGAATTGTGTTTATTCCGAAATCTAAACCAATGCTCGAACTTCAGTCCGCGTTGCGCGGTGAGGTCGGCGTGAGAGAGACGAATCGTGCGGAGTGTGGTCTCACAACACTATCGTTTCAAAGCGTTGATTTTCCAAATCGGCACGCGTGGATTGACACGGACTTAGGAGGCAACATCTCGGTCGATCTGGAAGACTGGTCGACTGACGAAACATGGGACAATGCCGTCGCCTGTTTCGTTGCATGTAATATCGAGTCCGCTTCCACGGTGACAGCACGCTGGCTTCAAGGAGAAGATCTAGAGTCATGCCGGAACACAAATGGTGTGCGCGAGTCGAGTAGGCCGGATTACGGAACGAAGTGACGGAGATCTGGCAGCGCATCGTGTCACGGTGAAAGTGCATGCTGGATTGCCGTGTGGGAACCGGAGGGCTTGCGCCCTACCGCTAGCAGGGGTGGGGATTTGGTTGACCGAAGACTTGAAGGGAGTGGGATTTTGTTAGCGGAGTGGCGCAAGCCGCCCGGTGCCGTGCTGCATACTTCCGGTTGACGTACCAAACGATCCGCGCGGCAGGAAACGAGTTCTCGTATTGTTGGGTAGAATCCAAGCGGCACCGTACGGTTCGCGCTGGAAACGCCGAACAGTGAAGCAGGTGTCCGAACTGAACCGCTCATCGCACGAGGAGTTTGAGGTTGCAAGACGACCCAATTGCATTCTTTTTGACTTGGACGTGCTATGGAGCCTGGATGCCAGGTGATGATCGCGGCTGGACCAAGTGGCATCGCGGGGACCAGGTGCCACAACCTCGGCTCGCGAATTGGTGTCGTGGCCAGATGGTTGATTCGACAGTCATTTTGTTACCAGAGCAGCGAACAATGATCGAATCCGTCGTTCGCGAACATTGCGAAAAGCGGTGTTGGTATTTGCACGCTGTCAATTGTCGAACCAACCATTGTCATGTTGTTGTGACGGCACCGAACTACGACGGTGAGAAGGTTCGAGATCAATTGAAGTCGTGGGGCAAGCGGCGGATGAAAGAACGTGAGCGTCAGTTGGGTGTCGCTGAAGAATGCGTGCGTGATCGCTGGTGGACGCGGAAGGGGAGTGTGAGATATTTGTTTGATGAGGATTCGCTTGCGGCTGCGACAATGTACGCGTCGGAAGCTCAAGACGCAGGCGGTTCGAGTGCGAACCCGTTGTGACTCAGCGTTGTGACTCAGCAATGTGAGTCCGACGTCGGTTTGGTGGTTGCGTGCGGAACCGGAGGGCTTGCGCCCTGCCGCTAACAGAGTCAGACGCGACACGCCGCGTGCCGCGTTTCCCACTCCGAACGTGAGCCTAAGGCTCGTCATCAATTTAGTTCGGTGCGTTCAGCTGGATGGTGCGGAGTCGGAGGGCGTTGCCGATGACGGAGACGCTGCTGAAGCTCATGGCGGCAGCGGCAAGCATGGGGCTGAGCAAGATTCCGAAGAAGGGGTACAGCAGTCCGGCCGCGATGGGGATTCCCAAAGCGTTGTAGGCGAACGCGAAAAAGAGATTCTGCCGGATGTTTCGCATCGTTTTTTGGCTCAGTTGTTTCGCGGCCACGACGCCTCTCAGATCGCCGCCGACCAAGGTCACGCCAGCTGACTCCATCGCGACGCTGGTTCCCGTTCCCATCGCGATGCCGACGTTGGACGCCGCCAAAGCCGGTGCGTCGTTGATGCCATCGCCGCACATCGCGACGGTTTTGCCCTCTTGCTTGAGTTGCTGAATGAAGTCGTGCTTGGCTTCCGGTGACACGTTGGCTCGGAAGTCATCGATCCCAAGTTGTTGCGCCACGGCCTCGGCGGTGGATCGAGCGTCGCCGGTCAGCATCACAACTTGCAGTCCCAGTGAGTGCAGGGCTTTGATCGCATCGGGCGTGCTCGGCTTGATCGGATCTTTGATGGCAATGATGGCGGCGAGCGAGCGATCGATAGCGACGTAGACCACCGTGGCTGCGTCCGCCTGGTGCTGTTCCGCTTGATCGTGCACAGCGTCCAAGCCCGTCACATTCAAATCGGACAACCAATTGGGGTTGCCGATCGCAGCCTGTTTGCCATCGACCTGAGCAACCACGCCTTTTCCGGTTGTGCTTTGAAAATCTTTTGCGACACGTTTTTGAGTGTCGATGGAGTCTGCGTGTTCGACGATCGCACGACCAAGCGGGTGTTCGCTGGACTGTTCCACCGCGGCCGCGATGGCCAGAACATCGGGTTCGCTCCATTCGCCGTGCGGTTCGATAGCGGTGACGGCGGGACGTCCCCTGGTGAGCGTTCCGGTTTTGTCCACGACGATCGTGTCAACCTTTTCCATGATTTCCAAAATCTCTGCGTCGCGAATCAGCACGCCTTCTTTGGCACCGCGACCGACGCCCACCATCACGGACATCGGCGTCGCCAATCCAAGTGCACACGGACACGCGATGATCAAAACGGCGATGGCGGAAACGAACGCGTAAGCCAGCGAAGGTTCGGGGCCAAACATTGACCAAACGATGAACGCGAGAATGGAACTGAGGATGACGGCTGGCACAAAGTACTGGGCCACTTGATCGACGAGTTTCTGAATTGGGGCTTGGCTTCGTTGCGCGTCGGCGACCATTTGCACGATCCGGTTCAGGACCGTGTCGCTGCCGACTTGGGTGGCTGTCATCTCGAGCGAACCGGATTGATTGAGCGTGCCACCGGTCAGCGTATCGCCTTTGTTCTTTTCAACTGGAACGGGTTCGCCGGTCAACATCGACTCGTCAACTCGGGACGAGCCGCTCATGACTTCGCCATCGACGGGAATCTTCTCGCCCGGTCGAATTCGCAACCGGTCGCCGGTTTGAACTTCATCAAGCGAAACATCCTGCTCGGATTCGCCTTCGATCCGATGAGCGATCTCAGGCGTGAGTTGCATCAGCTCGCGAATCGCACCGCCGGTTTGTTGACGAGCGCGCAGCTCGAGGACTTGGCCGAGCAACACCAAGGTGATGATCACGGCGGCGGCTTCGAAGTACAGAGGTGGCCGGTCGGCATCGTAGAAGGCCGCGGGGATCCAGTCGGGCACCAAGACAGCGAGCACGCTTAAACCAAACGCGGCGAGCGACCCCAACGCGATCAATGAGAACATGTTGAGGTTCCAGGACCGGAACGATTTGGCACCTCGAACAAGCAGCGGCCATCCGCACCAGAAAACGACCGGCGTCGCGAGGGCGAACTGCAGCCAGCCTTCGATGTTCGGGCGGATCCAGCGGCCGATTGGGAGGCCGATCATAGGGCCCATGGAAAGGATCAGCAGCGGAACTGACAATGCAACACCAATCCAAAACCGACGTTTCATGTCGTTGTATTGGGCTTCGTCTGCGTTCGATGATGGGTCGACGAATTTGGGTTCGAGATCCATGCCGCAGATCGGGCAATCTCCCGGTCCGACCTGTTCGATCTCCAGGTGCATCGGACAGGTGTAGACCGCGTCGGGGTTGGCAGCTTGGCTGGCCGGGGATTTTCGATGGGATCCGCAGCAGGTGGAGGTGTCGCTAGGGGTGTGCTCGGCCCTCCCCTCGCTTTGTTCGACCCTCCCGGAGGGAGGGTGATGACTGTGGTCGCTTTGCCCAGCCTTCCCGGAGAGGGTGTGAAGTTTGGGTGCGTCTTGTTCGGTCGTGTTGCAGCAGGACGATTCGGGCTGGGCTGCGTTGGAGTCTTTTTGCTCGCGAGCTCTCAACACGCCTTCCGGATCAGCCTCGAATTTTTTCTGGCAGCCGGCGCAGCAGAAGTGGAATGTCCGCCCGTCGTGTTGGCTGGAGAGTGCGGTCGACGGGGCCACCGACATGCCGCAAACGGGATCGATGGCTTGGGTTTCGGTGGGATTCATTGCGTTGGCTTGGGAAGGAGTTCTCCCATCACCTTACGCAATTTCCATTCCAGCTGTTCTGGGTGCGACTGCCGTCAGAGACGGTCGAGGTGTGTTTCGACGGTCTCGGAAGACCATCGTACGAGTGAGATTGTGTCGACGGTCTCGGAAGACCATCGTATGAGTGAGATTGTTTCGACGGTCTTGGAAGACCATCGTACGAGTCAGAGTGTGTCGACGGTCTTGGAAGACCATCGTACGAGTCAGAGTGTGTCGACGGTCTTGGAAGACCATCGTACGGGCTAGGGTGTCGCGTGGTGTTGGAGGACCAGCGTGCCGGTGATGGCTAGCGGACGACGATGGTGAGCCAGCCGTCTTGGGCGTCGATGCCGATGACCTTGGCGGAGCGTCCCGCGAGGGTGGGGAGTTGCAGCGTCGAAGGCAGCGTCCATTCGCGATGCAGCAGCGTCATTGGGAACAGCTTGTCGAATCCTTCCTCGATGTTGGCCTTGATCGCGGTTTGGGTCATCGTCAATCGCCGACCGCCAGGAAACTTCAGGTCGATCTCTTCGTCGCGAACCAGCATCATTCGGCCGTCTTCGGTGATCGCGGGACGATACGCCGCGGAAACTTCCAGTCGACGGTCCAGCTCTCGGTCACCTTGAGCGAAACGGTCGCCACGCAAGCCAATGCGAAGCGTTTGATCGCGAGCCTCGAAGTAGACCGGACGAAATCCGGAGAAGTCGACTTCAAAGCTCTCGGGTTGCTCTTCGTTGGTAGCGGATGCTTCGTCGGTGGTGTCGTTCTTGTCTGACGGGATTCCAAACGAACTGGTCAGGTCACGCAGCTTTTCAGGCGTGAAGGTGTCGCCGGCCAACAACTTCATCACCGTGTTGTTGAGGATGCTCTCGTGCACCTGAACCGCGGCGCTGTATCCGCCCGGGTAAGTTCCCGGCGACGACGCGGTGCGAACCGTTGATAGCGAAGGGGCTTCGCCGGGAGCGGACAAGCCAAACGGACGACGCATGGTCGCTCGCACATGCACGGCATCGGTGGTGGAACCGATCGTGCGAACAGGAGCGGGCAGATCCAAGCGACGCAGCCAGGGGCTCATCTTGGCATCGAGGTCGGGAAAGGTGCGAGTGGATGCTTCGTCGGTTTGTTCGCGAAAGCCTTCCAGCACTCGATCTTGTAGTTTCTTGCGAGAGATCGCTTCGGCCTGCGGTTTCATCTCGGCCGCTTTCTTGGAAGCGATTTTGCGAACGAGTTTGAGCGGATGATTGATTTGATTGATCTGCGTCGAAAGGCTGGCGGTTGCGATTGGCTCGCCCGCGAAAATTCGCTTTTCAGTGATGACCAATTGGCGAGCCGCGTAGACCTGACCGAAGCCGGATGATCGCAGAGTGACCGGCCCGTTGTAGCCTTTCGTTGACGTTGAAAACTGTCCATCAAGACGAATCAACAATCGAACGTTGCCTTCGGATGGCAACAGTGAACCGGTGACATTTCCAACAACTCTCGCGTCGCCGATGATGCGTGTGCCGAGCAAGCAATCATTGACTCGCTCGGGATTGTTGACCGGACGGGTGATGGCGTCGGAAATCACGCGGCCGTCCACAAACGCACGCAGGTTGGGCGATGAATAGCGGCCGGTGATTCGGGAAACTAAACCGCTGGCTTGATTGGCCGCGGCGAGTGCGTCGACGATGGATTCGATTCGTGCGACCTCTTCGCCGGACAGATCAGCGAGCGATCTCGGCGCCGATCCGTCCGCTTCCTCAGTGTCTTCGTTGGGCGAAAGAATTTCGCTCAGAGTTGTCAGTTGTCGGTCGATCACGGCGAGGCCGCGTTTGGGATCGCCATAACGTAGGGCAGCCAGGTATCGATCCACCGAATCTCGCAAGGCAATCAAACGAGAAAGCTCGAGACCTTCTTCGGGGCCGCTGAGTCGCTGGGAAAGTTCGACGGCGGCGTTGCCTCGCTTGGCAACCGATTCGTTGTTTTCGATCGCGGATCGCAGGGGACCGAAATCCAAGAACTTCATCCAAGCGTCGTGATTGGATGGATCGGTCACGCGTTGAAAGAACGCTTCCGCGGCATCCATCGACGCCACCACATCCGCTTCGGTTTCCTCGGCCGACGGCAATCGGTTCGCGTCGAGTTCGGACTTCGACTGCTCGATCAGCTGCAACCACTGAGTTGTTTCATCTGCGATCACGCGAGCCTGGTTCACGCAAGTCGATGCACCGACCAAGGCGATCGCAACCACGAGACGAAAGGAGCCGTGAAGAACAGAGGATGGCATGGAGCACGCTGACGAGAGAATATGCGGGTTGAGTGAAGTGGGTATTCTAGCTGGTGTTGGTCACACGCAAGGCCCCGGTTGGCATCGCAATCCGATCCAACGTGTGGTTGAGCGGCTGAGATCGGTTGCGGCGGGTGTCTGAATCGCAGCGATTGTGGTATTCGTTCCGATTGAACCGCTCACTTTCCCGTTGGAGAATTCTTGGATGTCGTCTGACTCGGCCAATCGTGACCTCGCCCCGTTGATCGCCTTGATGGAAACCGAAGCTTTGCAGCGTGGTGAGTTCACGCTGGCAAGCGGGAAAAAGGCGAACTATTACCTGGACTGCCGCCGCGTGACGTTGCACCCCAAGGGAGCTTGTTTGATCGGACGAGCGATGTTGGACGTCGTGCTCGACAACGCGAAGGAATCCGGCGTGATGCCCGCCGCGGTCGGCGGAATGGCCATCGGTGCCGATCCGATCGCCGCCTCGATCGTGACCCTCGCCGGTGGTGACGACGTGGACCTGAAAGGGTTCATGGTTCGCAAGGAACCCAAGGGCCACGGAATGGGACAACAAGTCGAAGGCCCCGTGACTCCCGGGCAGAAAGTGGTGATCGTGGAAGACGTGATTACAAGCGGCGGCAGTGCTTTGAAAGCCGTTGAGGCGGTCGAAGCATTCGGACTGGAAGTCCTTTACGTGCTCGCGATCATCGATCGATTGGCCGGCGGTGCGGAAGCATTCGCCAAGAAAGGTCTCGAGCTGAAAACGCTGACGACGATTCGCGACTTCGGTTTGGAACCCTGATCAGCTCGCGGGTGCGTCGATCTCGACGTGCACGATGATCAACACGTCACCGGCCGCGAACGAGTTCATCGGGCCGGTGCCTGCGGCCGGTGCGGGTGCCAGGTTCCCGTTGATGGACAGCACCCGAGCACCGCTCTTGCGAATCCAGCGATTGATTTGCCGTTCGAGTTCAGGCAATTCGGAATCCACGCCTTTGAAAAGTTTGACTTGTTGCACGAGGGTTTCCAGGAAGCGGTTTTCAAGAAGAACGAAACGGAATCAGTGCCTTCGTCGATCACACCAAATGGGTTCGGCGGAACGACTCAGCGATGGCGAGCATCGTAACAAATCCCGACTCGAATGGGCGTTCGTCACGGATCAAGAAGCAGGGCAAATCACTTCAAACTGCATGAGTTCGCCGCCGGCCGTTGAGCCCGGTTGCGTTGTGGAAACTGGTGCGAGCACGGCGGCCAATCTTCCGCAGCCCTTCGATTGAATCGCCCTTGGGTGAGAGCCAGTCTGAACTTCGGCCGCAGGCACCCAGAATTGAATTAGACTGGCAATCTGGTTTGATCCACTCAAAACAAATTGTCGGAGAGTCGCCCGGTGTTTTCTTCTGGCTTCCAATCAAAATTCGCGGGTTTGCCCGGCCTACGCACAAGGTCGCTAGCGATCCGTTGCTTGATCGCAGTGCTGTTTGCTTCCGCAACGATCGGTGGTGTCTCACCGTTGCTGGCCGACGATGCAAAGTCCGCGGCAATCGTGATCGAAGGAGCTCAAGCGATGTTGGCCACCGACCTGGCACTGGCCGCTCCCATCGCCGGGCGAGTGACTACGTTGGCGGTCGCGGAAGGGCAACGGGTCTCGGAGAACGATTTGCTCGTTCAGTTGGACGATCGCCGCGCACGAGCCGAGTTGGCCGCCGCCGAAGCTGCCGCGAAAGCTGCGGAACTGAGTGCCGCCAGCGACGTTGATCAGCGATATGCCGAACGGACTCGCGAGGTTCGGATGCGAGAGTTGGAGCAGAGCATCGACGCGAACAAACGTTACAAGAACAGTGTGACGGCCACCGAGATTGATCGGTTGCAGCTGGTCATCGATCAGGCCGGGCTATCGATCGAACAAGCCCGAAAGGAATTGGAGGTCGCGGAGGCTCGAGCAAGCGAAAAGCGTTCGCTGCTCAAAATGGCGGAGCTCAAGCTTCGTGACCATCGCATTGGATCACCCATCGTCGGAAGCGTGGCCGAGACAATGGTGTCGGCCGGTGAATGGGTGGACGCCGGAACGCCGTTGCTGCGATTGGTCTCATTGGACCCAATCCGAGTCAGCGGGTTTGTTGACGGCCGCCAGTATGGGCCGGAGCTCAAAAGCCGTCCGGCTGAATTTGAGTGGACTGAGTCACTCGATGGCAAAGAGACCGTCACCAAGTTGCAAGGCGAGGTGACGTTTGTGTCGCAAGAAGTTCACCCGGTGAATTCACAGATTCGGGTGTGGGCCAGCTTTCGCAATCCAGATGAAAAGGCGAGACCAGGAATTCGCGGCACCATGCGAATCTTGCCAGCGACGGGCGAAGCCAAGCCGCTGGGCAAGTGATCGAGTCGATCAGGAAGCTGGCGGGACCAATGCGGCTGGTCCGGCGTCCAGGTTGACTTCGGCAGCCAGGAGCATCTTGTACAAGTCGACTTCGTTATCGATGCCGAGCTTGGTGAAAATACTGCCGCGGTGCTTGGAAGCGGTCTGAACGCTGATGCTGAGTTCCTGTGCGATGCCTTTGAGAGGCGAACCTCCGGCGAGCAACAGCATGACTTCTGTTTCACGAGGCGAGATCTTTCGCAGCAAGTCGAGGGCCTCTTTGCGGACTTGATAACGAAAGCGATCACGACGGTGTTTGCGGATCGCGCTGTTGATCGCGTGCAGGATTTCTTCGTGGCGGAAACCCTTTTCGATGAAGTCGAAGACGCCTTGCTGGAAAGCAGCTCGGCAATTTTCCGCGTCGCCGTGGCCGGTGACCAAGATGACCGGGATGGTCAACTCGCGGCGAGACATCTCGGCTTGCAGTTCCAGGCCGCTCAGTCGTGGCATCCGCAAGTCAGCGACGACGCAGCCATGCGAATCAGCATGCAAAAGTTTGAGCAAGTCTTCTGCCTGATTAAACGTTTCCGTCTTCAAGCCTTCTTGCGAGCACCAGCGTTGCAACAAGTCCAGTTCGGCTTGTTGGTCATCGACCATGTAGACCACTGGTTCGGGACCAGCGTCCTCCTGAGGCGATGCATTGGGGTCGAACAAATCGGAGTTCGGATTATCAAGAGCCGTCATGAGAGAATCGTCCAAAGAGAACGCACGCGTTATGACCCCCAAACCCGAAGCTATTGCTCATTGCCACATCGACCTTTTGTTCCCGCGGTTGGTTGGGAACATAGTCGAGATCGCAATTTGGATCTGGAGTGTCGAGATTAATAGTAGGAGCAATCACATTGTTTTGGATTGTTTGACACAGAATCACAGCTTCAATCCCGCCGCTCGCACCCAGGGAGTGCCCCAAGGCACTCTTGGTGCTGCTGATCGCAACATTCTGGGCGTGGTCGCCCAAGACTGACTTGATCGCGCGAGTTTCAGCTTTGTCACCCAAAGGTGTGCTGGTCCCATGTGCATTAATGTAATCGATTTCAGTCGCCGCGCGGCCACTGTCCTGAATCGCGGCTCGCATCGCAGCGCCGGCGCCCAATCCTTCTGGATCCGGAGCGGTGATATGACCCGCGTCGCTGGTTGTTCCATAGCCCAGGACTTCCGCATAGATCTTCGCGCCGCGGGCTTGTGCGTGTTCGAGTTCCTCGAAGACGAGCAGTCCGGCACCTTCGGCGAGAACAAATCCGTCTCGGTCGGAGTCAAACGGACGGCTGGCACGTTGCGGATCATCGTTGCGAGTCGATAGAGCCTTCATGTTTTGGAACGCGGCCAGACCCATTCGAGTGATCGCGGCCTCGGTGCCGCCCGTGATCACAACATCGGTTTCGCCGCCGCGAATGCTTCGCAGGGCGTCGCCCATGGCGTTGGTGGCACTGGCACAAGCCGTTGCGACGGCGTAGTTGGGGCCTTTGAGTCCGTACCGGATGGAAATGTTACCGCCGGCGGCGTTGACCATCATCTTCGGGACGGTGAACGGACTGACACGGTCCGGCCCTTTGTTGAGCATTCGCTCGATCTGTTCTTCGATCTCGTTCAGGCCGCCGATTCCCGACCCCAAGATCACGCCGCAGCGATTGCGATCGGTTTTGTCCCAGTCGATACCTGAATCCAGGACGGCTTGCGCGCCGGCGTGAACGGCGAATTGAGTGAATCGATCCAGTCGCTTGGCCTCTTTGGGTTCCACATGGTCCGCGACGTTGAACTCAGGGATGTCGCCCCCAAAGTGAACCTTGTATTTCGAGGTGTCCATGATGGACAACTCATGGATTCCCGATTTGCCTGCCAACAAGGCGGACCAAAGAGTCTCGACGTCGCATCCCAAGGGTGTGACGGTACCCAAACCGGTGATCACGACGCGTCGTGACATGGAAGGATCGTAAGAAGGTGTTGAGGAAGCGTCCGTCATGAGCGTGGTGACGAATTAACGTGGGTGAGTGTTAAGAGAAGGGACCGCGGCACACGCGAGAGGCAACATAACAAAAAACGCCGCCAGCACCTTGCCATTGTAACGAAATGACAGGGCGAAATGGCGGCGATGCAGTCTGCGTTGCGGATGATTGCGATTGGCGAAAGATTGCCGGGCGACGCAGATTCTGCGTCCAGTCGCGCCACGCGGGAATGCGAGGGCATCGGAGGTTCCCGTCGATCTTGCCAAAGACCTGGGCTCCAGCGCGAATGGCTGGAGCTCACACAGCTGGATTTTCACAATGGGCAAAAACCGCGTCCGGCTTCGCCGCCATGGATTCGAAACCCCTCACAGATCTTGAAGCAAGATCCCGCGAGGCGTTCCGTGCAATTTATGATGCATCAGTAGACGAGGGAAATCGTCTGCGTGCATTCTCATCAAGAACTAGGCGTCTTCGCCTTTTTCCTTTTCGATGAAATCGATCGCTTCGCCGACCTTTTGGATCTTTTCGGCGGAGTCATCAGGAATGCTGATGTCGAACTCTTCTTCGAGCTCCATCACCAATTCGACGGTATCGAGCGAGTCGGCACCGAGGTCGTTGACGAACGATGTTTCGCGGGTGATTTTGTCTTTGTCAACGCCGAGCTGTTCAGAAACAATGTCGACCACGCGTTCTTCGATAGACGCCATGGGCGTAACTCCGATTAAAATGTCAGTTGGTTCGAAAAGGGAAAGTGCAGATCTGTGGGGCAGGGCACAACCGAGGCGGCACTCCATAGCCGCTCGGGGCAGAACATAGGGGACGCAGCTAAAACGCGTCAATATGCCGTTAGCCGACCATTCCACCGTCAACGACGATGGTTTGCCCTGAAATGTAGCTGGCATCACGGCTGGCCAAGAACAAGACCGCCGCTGCGACGTCCTCGGGCTTGCCAACGCGTTTGGCCGGGATTCGTTTTTTGACTTCTTCCATGACGACTTCACCAAGTTCAGCGGTCATTTCGCTGGCGATGAAGCCGGGAGCGACCGCGTTGACGGTCACACCGCGAGAGACAAGCTCCTTGCTCATCGTTCGCGTCATTCCGATCATGCCCGCTTTACTGGCCGAGTAGTTGGCTTGGCCGGGGTTGCCGATCAAACCTGAAATGCTGGCCATGTTGATGATTCGCCCGTACTTGCTGCGACGCATCACGCCGGCAGCCGACCGGCAGCAAACGAAGCAGCTGGTCAGGTTCGTCGCGATGACGGAATCCCATTCTTCGTCGGACATGCCACGCATCAGTTTGTCGCGTGTGATCCCGGCGTTGTTGACCAGGATGTCGAGGCGACCGTGTTTCTTGTGAGTGCCTTCGATGGCTTCCGCCGCAGCCTTGCGATCGGTGACGTCGCAAGGCAAGGCTTCGCCTTTTCCGCCGGCGGCTTCGATTTCAGCGACGGTGGCGGCCAGCTTGTCTGCATTGCGAGCGACGCAGACCACATGGGCTCCATTTTGTCCCAGTGCGACGGCGACCGCGCGACCGAGACCTTGGCTGGCACCGGTGACGATGGCAACCTGATCTTTCAAATCAACCGACAGGGAGAGATCCATGGGGGCAAGTCTGTGGGGTTGGGAGTTTGGGGAGAAAGTGGGGCAAGAACGCGAATGTTTTACTGGCCCGTTTCCGAGCGAGGACGTTCAGATGCGTTCATCGGCGGTTGTACGACGCCCTTCCAAGGCCGTCGAATTTGAATTCCGCTTCGTAGCTGCTTGGTGTGGACTTCGGTGAATCAGGGTTGGTCGCCGAAACCGTCCGTGGGTGTTTTGCGAGCGATCCGTTTGATCGTGCCTCGCAAAACGCGACCGGTTCCTGCTTCCAGGAAACCATCGATTCCGTCACCGAGCATCGCGTTGATGGAGTCGTCCCAGCGAACTGGATTGACGACTTGGCGTGCCAGCAACTGACGAATTTCGTCGGCGGAAGTGTGTGGTTTCGCGTCGACGTTGCTGTACACCGGAATTCGCGTGTCCGACAACTCGACCTCTTCTAGAGCCCGTGTGAGTTGTTCCACTGCGCCATCCATGATGGGAGTGTGAAAAGCTCCGGCGACGCTGAGTGGCACGACCTTCATCGCACCCGCGGCGGAAGCGACTGGTTCGAGTCGTTCCAAGGCTGATCGATGTCCGGAGACGGCGATATTGCCAGGGCAGAGAAGATTGGCCGGTTGCAGGATTTCGTCGCCGCTTCGGCACTCTTCGCAAACTGCGGTCAGTTTCTCAAGATCCAGACCCAGCACGCTGGCCATGCCAGATTCGGTCGCGTCAGCACAAGCCTGCATGGCCTCGCCTCGCTTTTGAACCAGCTTCAGACCATCGGCGAAGGAGACTCCACCGGCGTAGCAAACAGCGGTGTACTCGCCCAAGCTGAGTCCCGCGGCGGCGACAATCTTCTTCGCCAGCTCTGGATTCAAGTCGTCATGGACTCGAGCAGCCGCGATTCCGACGACGAACAATGCCGGTTGGCTATGAACGGTCTCGTTCAGCTTTTCAGCAGGCCCATCCGCACAAAGGGATTTCAGGTCGTATCCCAGGACGTCGGCGGCTTCACCGAACAATTCGTTGGCGATGGAATATTCCGCGCACAACCATGTTCCCATGCCGGGCGTCTGAGCACCTTGGCCGGGAAACAGGATCGCTGGTTTCGCTGCGTCAAGACTCACGGCAGGTCGTACTCAGTTCAGAATTCTGTGGCGGTTGAGATTACTGGTCGGTCGTTTCAACGACAGTTCGACCTTGGTAATAACCACATTTGGGGCACACGACGTGCGTTGGAACAGCGGTGCTGCACTGCGGGCAGTACGTCACTTGACGTTTTTTCAAGTGATCGTGGGCGCGGCGTTTGCCGGTACGGCTGTTGGAGTGCTTGCGTTTTGGGACGGCCATGGCAGACAAGCCCGCGAACGGGCGATCTTCGAATGGGTGGAGTGGACGAATTTCAAACCGCGAAAGATAAGCACCTGACGTGGGTTCCGTCAACGCGTCCTGGACCCAAAAGTCCCGGTTTCCATGGCCTTTTGCCACACCGCGGTCTCTTCCCGGTTGGATTGCGTCAATTCGGAAAGACTCACCGATTCGGTGGAGATGTCTGAACCATGGGCCTCCCCGGTTGCATACGATTGAATCAGATAGGATTCATCGCAGCGAGATGCTTCCTTGCACCGACGCCTCTTTACCCTGAGCCCACACGTGACCAGCCCTGTGCCAAGTCCCGCGAAAACGACGATGGATGCCCCCGAAGCCCGCAATTTACAGCAATTGATCGAGAGCGGATGGAAGTCCAAAACGGTCAAACAAGAAATCCGCGACAACTTTTCGCGGATGCTGGCCGACCGCGAAGAGTTGTTTCCGGGCATCGTGGGATACGAAGACACGGTCATTCCGGAAATCAGTCTGGCTTTGTTGGCCGGTCACGACATGTTGTTCATGGGCGAAAAAGGCCAAGCGAAAAGCCGAATCATGCGGCAGTTGGTCCAATTTCTCGACCCGTGGATTCCCTACATCGATCATCCCGACCTTCCCGTTCACGAGGATCCGCTGAACCCGATTTCGTCATTGGGCAAGCGTTTGGTCGCCGAGCATTCGCCTGAAGACATCCAAATCGGGTGGTGGCATCGCAGTGAACGGTATGCGGAACGGTTGTCGCCAGGCACCAAATTCGCCGACATCATTGGCGAAATCGATCCGGCGAAACTGACCGGCGGAGTCAGCATGAGTGCCGAGGAAGCACTCTCGTTTGGCTTGATTCCGCGAATGCACCGCGGCATTTTCGCGATGAATGAATTGCCCGAGTTGGATGATTTGGTCCAAGTCGGTTTGTTCAATATCTTGGAAGAACGCGACGTGCAAATTCGCGGCTATCCAATTCGGTTTGAGCTCGACGTGATGATTTTGTTCTCGGCCAACCCGTCGACGTACAACCGGTCCGGTAAAGTCATTCCGCAGCTGAAGGATCGGATCGGGACGATCGTGCAAACTCACTACCCATCCGAACGGACGCAGGGAATCGAAATCCTGCAGCAAGAAGTTGGCGACGATTTGGGCGGTCCTTACCCGGTGCATGTGCCTTTGTTCATGTATCAGATCATCGAGGAGATCACCCACCAAGCTCGCCAGAGCAAGTACATCGATCAGGCGTCCGGCGTGTCAGCACGTTTTTCGCTGGCGAATTTCCGGACAATCGTCGCATCGGCTCGGCAACGCGGCATCGTGCACGGCGAGAGTCCCGCCGTTCCTCGGATCAGCGACCTCGGGCATCTGTATGCCAGTTCGCTTGGCAAGTTGGAATTGGATTTGATGGGCACGCATCAGATGTCTGAAAAGCAAGTGATCGACTCGGTGATCGCGGAAGCCATTCAAACTGTGTTCGGCGAATACATCGAAGAACACGGGCTGGCCGAAATCGCGGAGATCTTCCGTGGCGGCGTCCGAGTGGAAGTTGGAACGATGTTGCCGAGCAGTGAGTACGCGGAGCGTTTGCAGCATGTTCCGCCGGCATGGGACCGGGCGTTTGAGGTCAACGCGAGCGAAAACGAAGCGATGCGAGCTTCGTGCGTCGAGTTCGTTCTCGCGGGACTCTATAGCTTGGACAAAATCAGCCGCTCGCAACGCCACGGCAAGATCAGCTACGAAACTTGAGCCGGGCGCAGGGACGTGGCAGAGATTCTCTGGCAATGACGTGATTGCGGCGACGTGGTACAAGGTCGGCTCGTTGACCCGACCGCCGACACCCCAGCCTTGAAGGGTGACTCGCCAAGATGAACCAGCACAGCCCGTCGTACGCCATCACGATCCGTTTGCGTTATTCCGATTCGCCCGGGGCGATGGGCAAGATCACCACCGCGATCGGCGAAGCGGACGGGGCGATCGGCGCAGTCGACATCGTCAACATTCGCGGTGGCAAAATCTCGCGTGACTTCACGGTCAACGCTCGCGATGTCGACCACGGCAAGCGGATCGTTGAGCACCTTCGCACGGTGGAAGAGGTCGAGGTGGTGCACACCTCCGACCGTGTCTTCCTGATGCACTTGGGCGGCAAGATCGAAGTGCTGCCAAAGATGCCGATCAAAACGCGGGACGATTTGTCGATGGCCTACACACCCGGCGTTGCTCGGGTATGCAATGCGATCGCGGAAGATCCCGATTCGTCGTTCGCTTTGACCATTCGGCAAAATACTGTCGCTGTGGTCAGCGATGGTTCCGCTGTTTTGGGATTGGGGAACATCGGGCCTCGCGCCGCCATGCCGGTGATGGAAGGTAAAGCGATGCTGTTCAAAGAATTCGCGAACGTCGACGCCTTTCCAATTTGCTTGGACACCCAAGACACCGAAGCGATCATTGAAACCGTTCGCCAGTTGGCTCCGACGTTTGGCGGAATCAACTTAGAAGACATCTCGGCACCACGCTGCATCGAGATCGAAGAACGGTTGGACAAAGAACTCGAGATCCCGGTCTTCCACGACGATCAACACGGCACCGCGATTGTGGTGTTGGCGGGACTGAAGAACAGTTTGCTTCGCGTTGGCAAAGCACTTCCAAAGATTCGCATCGTGGTCAACGGTGCTGGTGCTGCGGGAACCGCGATCGTGAAGTTGCTGTTGATCTCCGGTGCGAAGGACATCGTGGTGTGCGATCGCGAGGGAGCGATTCACGCGGGCGAACCCAGCCAGCCGGATGCATCGAAGCAGTGGATCGCTGACAACACCAACCCACGTGGTGCGTCGGGCAAGCTTTCCGAAGTGATTCAAGGAGCCGATGTGTTCATCGGTGTGTCAGCACCCAACGTTTTGCAGACGGAAGATGTGGCTGCGATGGCGGCCGATCCGATCGTGTTTGCGTTGGCCAATCCTGATCCAGAAATCTTGCCCGCCAACGCGGCTCCTCACGTCCGCATCATGGCGACGGGACGGAGTGATTTCCCTAACCAGATCAACAACGTGTTGTGCTTCCCGGGTTTGTTCCGAGGGGTGTTGGACGTCCGAGCGACGACGATCAACAACGAGATGAAATTGGCGGCCGCGGAAGCGATCGCGGCGACGATCCCCGAGTCGGATCTGCTGGATGATTATGTGATCCCCAGCGTGTTTGACCGTCGTGTCGCGAAAGTCGTCGCTCAGGCGGTCGCGAAAGCCGCGGTCGAAACTGGCGTCGCACGTCGGCGAAACAAACCCGCCGAAGAGATTATGTGAACGCGGCTGCGAGTTAGGCCAGGTTATCACCTGGCACCAAGCCAATGCTTTGGAACAAAGCGAGGCGTGCAGGACTGTGGCACGGCGGTCCCCGCCGTGATTCGAGGTTGTGCCGCCTTTCGGCGGATTTGCACACGGCGTACCTCTCCCGAAACGAAGTTTGGGGAGAGCGGCGCCGTTCAGGCGTACGCGAGGGTGAGGGCCGAGCATGGGAAACGGCTCGCATTGCCCTCCCCGGAATTCTCGCTGAACGCTCGAATCCCGACCCTCCCCAACTGCGTTCAGGAGGGTGATTTCAACCTCGCGAGCACGGCACTTGAAAACTGCACGACCTCGTTCTTGATGGGGGACCACCGAGCTACAGGTTGCTTGACCGCGGATCAGCCGTCGGCTGGCAAGCGTCCCGCTTCGATGACGGGGAAGTCGCTTTGCAATCCTTGACGCATGAACTCAACCAAGTCGGCCTCTTCTTGCTCGGTCAACTTTAGTGGCTTCATCTTGTCGCTGAGATGCGGATTCGCGTGACCGCCCTTGTTGTACCAAGCGATGACTTCTTCGAGCGTTTCTTGGCTGCCGTCATGCATGTACGGGCCAGAGTCCGCGACGTTTCGCATCGTGGGAGTCTTGAACGCACCGCGATCCTTTTCGTCCTTGGTGATTTCGAATCGACCCAAGTCCGGTTTCTCGGAGTCCATTCCAACGCCGATGTTGTGGAATTGTTCGTCGGTGAAATTGGCACCCGCGTGGCAAGCGGTGCAGTTGGCTTTGCCGAACGTCAACTCCATGCCGCGGATCGAAGATTCGGACATCGGGTTTTTCGCGGCTTCTTCCTTCAGCTTGGCATACTGCTCGGCGAGTGCGGGCTCTTCATCGAGGTATTCCAAATCGTCGGCAAACGTCTTTTCAAATGCCGACAACGGGGTGTAATAGTCGTAAGGAGCCGGACCGGTCACGATTGCTCGTTCGAACGTCGCAAGTGCTTTTCCGATATTGTCGATCGTCACGCCGTCATCGAAGACCTTCTCGAACTGGGCTTTGTAGATCGCATTGTCCGACAAAGTTTTGACGCAGACTTCGTGGGTGTTGCCCATTTCGATCGGGTTCGCGATCGGTCCGACCGCTTGCTCTTCCAGCGACGCGGCTCGTCCGTCGTGGAATTGGTGTTTACTAAGAATGCGATTGAACGAGACCGGTGAGTTTCGGTTGCCGGTTTGGCCGCCGATCCCCACACCGAATTGCGTCGGAGCTCCCCAGCCGGTTTCAGCGGCGTGACAAGTCGCACAGGAAATCGTGCCGTCGGCTGACAAGCGTGGATCGAAATACAGTTGTCGGCCCAATTCAATCTTGGCCCGCGTGATCGGATTGTCTTCGGGGATGTAGATGTTTCCTGAAGCGGCGTCCAACCCTTTGGGAAGTTCGACGTTCAGTTCCGCATGGTTGTCGGGATTGGCCATGAAACGTTGGGCTTGTTCCAACGTCAGTGGTCCATCGCCGGGGATTCCAGCGGTGAGTGTTGGGTCGCCGAGTGAAACGGTTTCCGCGGCGAAAGCGGTCGGAGCGGCGGCAACCAAAGTCGCCGCGGCACACATCAAAAAGCGATGAATGGTCATGGTGAAATTCAAAGTGTTTGGGAAGCGTCGTTGAAACGAAGCATCGGGCGGACGAATCCGGCTTGTTCTCTCGGCTGGCAGTGGCAGCAGGAAAACCGATGGCAAGGCAGTGCGAAACGCGTCGGTTTCTCGCCTCGAGGCAGGACTTACAGTTTAGCATCTCAGTCACGGTTCGCGACTCAAATTGAGGCGATTCGTTTTGAGACCGAATGGGACGAGTTGGCTTAGAGTTCAGAGAAAAGAGAACGCTGCGGCCGGTCGAGTAAGCGGACGATTTTTCGCCCGGTCACACTCATCGGCATGTCCGCCAACTCGTCGACCGTTGCCCACTGCCAGGAGTCCGGCATCGGTCCGTCCTCTGCGACGCGGTCGCTGTTCACGTTCCACTCGCCAAGGTGAACGTGCAAGGTCATACGGTAGCGAGTGACCGCGTGTTTGATGGTTTTTAAACGCATTCCGAGCGTCACATCACCGCCCAGTTGGCCTGCCAACCACGATTCCATTCCCACCACGTCGTCGGCTTCGGGTGGACCGGCGCGAGGGAAATCGATCATCCCGGCGAAACGAACTCCTTCGGGAATTGTTCGCACGAGGTACCGATCGTCGCGAGAAATCACGACGGCGATTTCGGTTCGAGACTCGTATTGGACCTTGCTGATTTTGCCCGGGATATCGTCCTGCAGTCCCTGTTGGTTGGCGTGGCAGATTGTCGCCACCGGGCACTCGCCGCACTTTGGCGAGCGAGGAGAACAGATCAAAGCGCCCAGTTCCATCGCGGCTTGGTTGAATCCCGCCGGGCCGTTGGACCGATCGTCTGACTTTCGGCGTGGCAGCATTTTGTCCGACAATTCCCACAGTCGGGCTTGAGCGATTTTTTCGGTTGGCGGAACGGTCAAGCCGATCCAACGGCTGAAGACTCGTTGCGTGTTGCCTTCCAAAATCGGAAACGCTTGGTTGCGAGAAATCGACTGGATCGCTCCCGCGGTGTAGCGGCCGATGCCTGGCAATGCCAACACGTCGTCGAAGGACTCCGGGAACTCGCCGTCGTGTTCTTCCACCATCTTCTTCGCTGCGGCGTGCAGCGATCGGGCGCGGCGGTAATAACCCAGCCCTTCCCACATTCGCATCAGTTGGTTTTCGTCCGCATCCGCCAAATTGCGAATCGTTGGATAGGTGCTGAGGAAGCGTTCGAAGTACGGCAGAACCGTGGCCACCTGAGTTTGCTGGCACATGATCTCGCTGATCCAAACCCGGTACGGCGAGTGATCGCGTCGCCAGGGAAGATCACGCGCGTTGTCCGAGAACCAAGTCAGCAGTCGCTTGCGCACTCGAGACCGCCAGTTGGAATCACGCCAGTTGCCGGAGTCGATCTGCGGGGCTTCGTTGTCGATGGTGCTGGATAGATGAGAGAAGTGGGGCGTTGACCAGAACGAATCGTCGATGGCGAACTAATGGCGAACTAGTTGGGTTCGGTCAGTTTGCCAAGTTTGGCGTCGGTTTCATACTCGACATTCAAGCGACGGTACCCAATTCGAATCGTTTGCCCAGGATCCCGCGTGTTGATTACCGCTTGCAGGTCCGCGAATTTTTTGACGGGTTCGCCGTTGGCACGAATGATCACATCGTCGCGTTGCAGGCCAGCAACTTCGGCGCCGCTGTCGTCAACCACACTTTGGATAATGCATTCATTGAATGAGTCGTTGCAGCGGACTCCCAAGAAGCCGCCACGTTTAAATTCGATGTTCAGACCCGGCAAGGTTTGCCGCAGTGCGTCGACCTGATCGGATGAAAGGTCGGTGCCGTTGAGTGTGAGCGATATGCGAATCGGAAGCGTCGCGATGGCGTCGAGCAGTTCTTCGTTGAGCGGAACGTAGCGGAACTCTAAGTGATCGATCGATTCCAAGTCGCCGATGACCTTCATTGTTTCCATGTTGATGTCGCCGTAGAGCAGCGACAAAGTTTTGAGGTCAGGCATCTGGGTCACGCCCTTCAGCACGTCTTGTCGAATGGCGGGGCCTTCGATGCGGGCGAACTCAACGCGGTCGACCCAACGCAAGAGTTCCAGTAGCGAGTCGTCGCCCTGGTAGGCTTCGTTGATTTCCACGACGCGTTGCAGGTTGGTCGTGGCGCCGTAGACGAATTCTTTGACGCCGATGAGGGCGCCTTGCATCGATAGGGTTTGAACGGTTTGAGAGCGACGGACGTGAGTGATTTCTTCGATCGCCATCGTGGCTCGTTCACCGCGACTGCCGCCCATCGTCGACAGGGTCAGTAGCGACTCCCACGCGTCAGGTTGCTCGGAATCAGGACGCGCCAATTTGGGATGATCGGAATCGCCTTCCAGGATCGGCCGAGCCATGGCGATCGATTGCAGGATTCCGATCGCACGCTGGGTGGTCTCCAGGTCGCCCCGCTTGAGCACTTTGACCAAGGGCTCGATTGCGGCGGAACCCGCTTTCAGAAGTGCGTTGGTGGCGTTCTCGCGTCGCAAATATGAATCGCTGGACAAGCTTTCAATTTGAGCGGCAATTTCCTCTGGTGTGGCGGCGTGGGCGACCGGAATGAGGGCCAAAAAGAGCGCAAAGCCAGCAATTTTCGTGCTTTGGTGGATCAAAGAAACGGAACGCATGGGGCCACATGGTGGGTGGGAGGGCCGCGAAATGGCATGGTTGGGGTCAGGATGACACCTTTGCAAGGAAGGGCAGGGTGTCCCGGGTTCGGCCGTCATCGTATTCTACCGGAAATCATGAAGAACGCACGCGTCGATCGCGTTGTTTGCGGTTGGCTTCCTTCGGGGGAGTGAACTCGCTGCGATGCGAACCGTTGACCCTTCCCACAGGTCGCATTGACGTGAAAACGGCGTCTCATGGTCCATCATCCCCATCGACTTGTCACTGGAGACTCCCCGGAATGTTGTCACGCACGTTGGTTGTTGTTTGTTTGCTCACGTGCATTCTCGGAGTGCCGCTGGTCGGCCCGCCGGTTTCGAGCGTGATCGCCCAGGACGACGTGGTGGAATCCACTTCGCCAGAAAGCTCGACACCCGAGACTGAACCGGTTGAGCCGACAGCTTCTGCCGAGGAATCGGACGCCGCTGAAGAGTCCGAAGCTCCGACGCTGGAAAGTCTGCAAGCCGGAGTCGATGAGGCTTTGCTGGCCGGCCACAACGGATGGATGCTGGTTTGCTGTGCGTTGGTGTTGTTCATGACCGCCCCGGGTCTGGCAATGTTTTACGGCGGTTTGGTCCGTCGCAAAAACGTTCTCAGCGTGATGATGCAGTGCATCTTCTTGATGGGAATGATGACGGTGCTTTGGGCGCTTTACGGATACTCATTCGCGTTTGGTGGCGCCGGTGGTTGGTTCGGCAACTTTGATTACTTGTTCATGGAAGGCGTGCAGCGGTACTGGGACGACGACCTTGGTGCGGCCGTCACACCGATGGAAGGATCCATGACCCGAATGACTCACATGTTGTTCCAAGGCATGTTCTTCATCATCACACCGGCTCTGATCTGTGGTGCGTTTGCTGAACGGATGAAGTTCAGTGCGATGGTGGTCTTTTCGATCCTCTGGGGCACGTTCATCTATTGCCCGCTGACCCACTGGGTTTGGGACGAAGGACCACTTTCGTACTTCGCGGGTGACAAAGCCTTGGCTGGTGGAGCACTCGACTTCGCGGGCGGAACGGTTGTTCACATCAGCAGTGGTATCTCGGCTTTGGTCGCGGCGCTGCTGATCGGTCCTCGGATGGGTTACCCACGCGAACCTTTGCAGCCGCACAACCTGACCTACACGGCACTTGGTGCCGCGATGCTGTGGGTCGGATGGTTCGGTTTCAACGCGGGCAGCGAACTCGCATCGGACGATTTGACCGCCAGCGCTTTCGCAGTGACGCACTTTTCAGCTGCGGCCGGGGCGGTTGCTTGGGTGATGCTCGAGTGGTTGGTCCTTGGCAAACCGACGGTTCTCGGTGCCAGCAGTGGTGCGGTTGCCGGATTGGTTTGCATCACTCCCGCCGCTGGATTTGTGCAGCCAATGCCGGCTTTGATAATGGGCGCTTTGGCCGGTGGCATTTGCTACTGGGCCTGTTCGACGCTGAAGCACAAGCTTCGCTACGACGATGCGTTGGATGCGTTTGGTGTCCACGGAGTCGGCGGAACACTCGGTGCGATCCTGACCGGTGTTTTCGCGACTCGTGCGGCATGGGACGTCAGTGACGGCGTGCCGATCGGATTGATTGAATCGGGTGGCGACTTCACGTTGGTTATTGGCCAAATCGTTGCCGTGTTGGTCACTTACGTGTTCGCTGGATTGGGAAGTTTGATTCTTCTCAAGCTGATCGACATCTTCATCGGTTTGCGAGTTCCTGCTGAAAGCGAGCAACGTGGTTTGGATATTTCGGACCACGGCGAAGAAGGCTATCAGTTCGCCTGATTCATCGTGCGACGACTAAATTCAAAACGCCCGAGCATTTCGATGTTCGGGCGTTTTTTGTTGGTCGGGAGGGGGTTGAAGAGCTTTGCTTACCAAGCGAAGTATGGCCACGGTCCGGCGGAATCGGCATGCGGTGGCATCTCGATGAAGCCGTCAGTCCCGGCGAGTGTGGCGACATCGCCCGAGCCTTTGCCGATCACCAATGCCGCAAGGCCAGGCTGGGTCATTCGGACGCCTCGCAGCCAGTACAACGGCAGTGTTTTCTCGCTGACCTCTCCCAGCATCACCAGCGGAGCAAACTCCTCCCAGTTTGTCATGCCGGCCAATTTGCGAATCAGTGGCATCGCGAATCGGCGGGCTCCCATCGTTGCACTGACCGGGTTACCGGGCAGTCCCAGGATCAGCGTTGATTTGGATTCGCTTTGGTGAACGGCGCCCAAGATCGGTTTGCCAGGTCGCAGCGGAAGTTTGTGAAAGACGATCTCCGCGCCGGCTTCTCGCAAGATTCGAGGCACGTAGTCGTAGTCGCCCATCGAAACTCCGCCGGTCATCAGCACCACGTCATGATGCTCGATGGCATGCTGCACCGCGGTCAGAAGTGCGGCGGGTTCGTCAATTGCGTGCATCGGAGACGCACACTCAATCCAAGGTTGGTTGGTCAGCAATCCGAGCAACGCCGACGCGTTGCTGTTTCGAATCTTCCAGGGCGGCAATGGCGATTGATCCGAGTTTGTGGCGGATGCCAATTCATCTCCGGTCGTCAACACCGCGACACGAACAGGCGTGTGGAGGTCGACTTGTTGAATGCCAAAGTTGGTCAACGCAGCGAGCCGCGGAGAGGTCAATTCCAAGCCTGCCTTGACCGCGGTCGAGCCCGCAGAAAGGTTTTCTCCCTGGCGTCGAATATTGGCTCCCGATGGGATCGACTTGGCTTTGTCTGTCCACTGGATTTGGCCGAGCGAACTGGAATCGGGCATTGAAGCCCCCGTGGTTTCATCGGTGTGTTCTCGATGGATCACCCGGTCGCAACCATCCGGAATGATCGCTCCGGTGAAAATTCGAATGACACCGGTGTCGGATGCGGGCGGTGGAGGTGAACCGGGGACGCTTTCGCCGGTCACTGCGATCGGTCCTTCTTTCAACAAGTCCGATTCACGAATCGCGTATCCATCCATCGCCGACACGTCCGCCGCGGGGCTGTCGCGGTCGGCGTGAATTGGCGCGGCGAGAACTCGGCGATGAAGCGTTTGGGATGGACTGTGTTCGCCAATCTCGACGCGTTGGACGCCGGTTGTCCCGAGTCGCAGGGCCAGTGCATCGATGGCTTCTTCGGGTGAGTCGAACGCGAAATGGCGAGTGGCCTTCATGGGGATTTATTCAGAGGGGAGATTGCGGTCGACGGATGCGTCTCGATCCGCTGGCGTGTTGACGTTGCGAAGGCGTGATGCTGGAAGATCGACGGTTCGATGGTCGGTCGATTGTAGGAACCGATACAGGCTGCGATGCTTTGACTCAACAACGCCTTGGATTTGATCCAGATATCCAACCGGATAGATTCCGACCAGAGGTTGCAGGCGTTCGGGATCGGTTTGCCGGGCAAGTAAAATCTTCGTCGGCTGTTCACGCCAGGTATTGATCAAGCTTGTCAAATCACCGGCCAACAAGTCGGGCAAATCCACCGGGGTGAACAAGCATCCTTGGTAGCCGTTTGATTCGGCGTGCAGCATGCCGACGCATACTCCCATCGCTGGTCCCAAGGCAGGCAGCGAATCCGATATTGAAGCGACCGATGCTGGCAACCGGAATGGGTCTCGATCGGCTTGGGAAGCCAAGTTGACGACGACATCGTCGGCGCAGACCGACTGCAGGCGGTTGAGGCTGTGCGTTAGAAACGTGCCGCCATTTGGATGTGGCAACAATGCCTTCGGCGTTCCCATTCGTGATGAGAGCCCGCCGGCGAGCAACACGCCGAGCAATCGAGGTAGAGCGGCGTGGGGCATGGCGGTCAGCTTCTTTTGCGACGCGTTTTATGTTGCGACACGTCGTTGGTAGTCGGGCCAGACTTCTTCGGTGAACTTTTCTTCGCCCAAAGTGATCGTCTCGTTGACGTTCAAATTGCCTTTGACGATGTGAGCGGAGTTCAAAGCGTAAAAGCCAGGGACGCTGGTCACAATGTCAGGCAATCGTGTTGAGTAATCAATCGTGGCGAGAGCCGCGACGTACTTGGCACGAGCGATCTTGAAATCGATGACCTGATCACGCGAGAAATGGTCGTACATTTTCTCGAGCGTCGACAAACATTTCTCTTTGTAGTCTTCGTCGGATTCGTTCAGGCCCTCGTGATCATCCGGCAAGTACTTGGGCAGATAGACCAAGTGATTGCCACCCAATTGCTTTTCCGAATTCACGATCGTCGACATCTCGATCACAGCGGTCAGCGGGACCCAGGTGTCGGTGATGTTGGTGACGTAGTACTCGCTGATTGGTTTCTTCATCAGCATCGAAGCGCAGACGACGCCGAGGTATCGAATCCCGCGATGTCGTTTTTTCTCTTCGTCGGAAAGTTGCGGCACCGTGTCGGCGATCACCGGCGACGCGATGGTAGAAACAACGTTGTCGAATTTTTCAATTCGACCGTCACCGAAGTCCACTTCGAATTGACCGCTATCGAGCTTGCGGACTTGGCGTGCCGGAGACGACGTGAGCGTTCGAGCCCCGCGATCTTTCAGCCATCCAACCCACTTATCCAGAATCGTCGCATAGCCGCCGGGCACGTAGCCAAACATCTCCGTCTTCATGCCGCTGCGGCGGGCTTTGTACATGCGAGCAGTGTGGGCCCAGATGAACGCGGCGGAGGTTTGCTTGTAGGCTTCGCCGAGTTTGGCTTGCAGGAGCGGCTGCCAGATTTTTTCAAAGACGCCTTTGCCCGACCAACGACGCAACCACTTTTCAACCGACAGTTTTTCGAGCCGACGCCAGTTTTTGATCTTGGAGGCGTAGAAGATCGTTCCGCCGAGTCGCAGTTTCTGAATCAGATTCAGCGGCGGGAATTTCAGGAACTCCGCCGTGTTGCTCATCGAGATCAGTTGGCCGCCCGAGTAGAAACCGGTTTTGGTTTCGACCCAATCCATTTGCGATTCCAAACCGAGGTCGGTCAGAAGGTCTCGCAGTTTCGTGTCGCTAAGCAACGTCACGTGGTAGAAGCGATCCCAAACCACATCGCCGAGACTCCATGCACTCGTTAAGCCACCGAATGTTGGTGCGGCTTCGGCGATCGTGACTTTTTGGCCTCGATCGATCAGGTCACGAGCGACCTGCAATCCCATGACACCACCACCGATGACCAGCCAGTTGGTGCTGGGCGTTCCATCGTTTGCGGTGTTTGGATTGGCGGCGGAGGCGGAATCGGATGTCGAATCAGGCGGGGAGGCAACCGACATCAATCAGGCTCCTTGGACTCGGTGGCGACCGAGCATCTTCAGTGTCAGCCAGATGGTTTTGAAGACTTGCATTTTGCTGTCGCCGCCCTTTTGGTCATAACGCAGACGCAGTGGCGATTCGCCGAACACGCATCCTTGTTTGCGAAGCTTCAGCAAAATGTCGGCCATGCAGGAGAAGCCGGTCTCGCCAACGAAGTCATCACCGTAATGATCAAAGGCGTCTCGCAGCGCTGATGCACGATAGGCTCGATATCCCGACGTGTAATCGCGAACGCCACGCGTTGGGAACAACACGGTGAACAGGAAGCGTGCCCCGATACTGAGGAAGTGACGCTCGATCGGCACGCCAACGACTCGGGCACCGTTTTGGAATCGCGAGGCGATCACACAGTCGCATCCTTCGTGGACCGATTGGACCATTCGGTTGATCAATCCGGGTGGATGCGTGTTGTCGGCATCCATCGTAACAATGATGTCGCGTTCGCCGGCGCGGTCGACCGCCTCTTTCAAGCCGTCGCGGATGGTGACGCCGAGTCCTTGGTTGACTTCGTGCCGCACCAAATGGATTGGCATTTGGAAAGACATCTGCGAAGCGATTTTGGCCGTGTCGTCTTTGCTGCCATCGTCGACGATGACGACTTCGTATGGCAGACCGCTGTCCGCGAAAGCTTCGCCGATTCGTTCCAACAATTCCGGCAACGATTGCTCTTCGTTGTACGCCGGGAGGGCCATGATGACTTTGGCCGGGCGGAATCGGTTGGTGATCGGGGCGGTGGTGGTCGCCGAAGCGGCGGGGACGGGCGATTCGGAGCCGATTACTGGGTCAGTCATGCTGCTAATCAAGGTGGGGTGGAGGGCCGATCGTAGTGATGGGTCGGAAAAAGACGCGAGAACCGTTTGTAGGGACCGCACCGATTCGGCGGGCTCAGTCTATTCCGATGTTCGGTTTCGGCAACCAATTCGTTGGGCGCATGTCCCCCCGCCCGCCGGGGAGGAGGCTTTCACGTGATTTTCGTGGGCAATTCACCGCTGAATTTGGGTGGAAAGCCGTTTGGAGGCAAAAATCGGTAAAAAATGACGCGGTTGGGAAGCTGCATGCCAAAATGGCTCGTCGTGCCAGTGCCCGCGGGCTCAGATGCTATGGGAGAATGGCGCCATGAAAGCTACTCTGAACTGGCCGCAGGCCACCCGGCAGAAGCCATTGAGTTGAATAATGGCTGCCGGACGGCTGAGGATGGCTGTTTCGAGCCCGCTCCTTCATCGTTTGGATGGGGACGGATTTGAGATTCGTCGCGTGAATGCGACGCAAAGTGTCGTCGCGGCGCGAATCGTGCTGCATGTTAGGAGGGTAGAGACGGAATCTGCCATTGCTTGGCATCTGATGGTGGAGGTGTCGCTCGAGAGTCCGCTTTCTACTGACCACTGAAATTACTCGCTGACAAAACTAGAACGCCGGCGTCGGTCGGCATTGATGGAACGACGACTCATGTCTCTAGCCGGTCCGATGATCGATCTTCGCCGTTACGCCGATCGCGAACACTTGTTGCTGGCGTCCTACGCCATGCACAGCTCTGACACGGCGGGGCGAGTGCACCCCGAGCAACCTCACGCTTATCGCGGCCCCTACGGCCGCGACCGAGACCGGATCTTGCACAGCAGTGCGTTTCGGCGGCTTTCAGGGAAGATGCAAGTGTTCACCGGCGAGATGGGCACGTATCACCGGACTCGATTGACTCACACGTTTGAAGTCGCCTCGGTCGCCCGGACGCTGGCCCGAGTCCTCCGGCTCAACGAAGACCTCACCGAGGCTCTCGCGTTGATGCACGACATCGGGCATCCGCCTTTTGGTCACTGCGGAGAGGACGTTCTCTCGGAGTGCATGCAATCGGTCGGAGGTTTCTCGCACAACCAATTCGCTCTGACGATCGTTCAAGAACTCGAACAGCGATACCACGCGTTTCCCGGTTTGAACCTGTCGCAGGAGACTTTGGCCGGCCAAGACACCCGGGCACACAAGGCCGAAGCCGCCGTGGGGCATGCACCGTTGTTGGAGGTCCAGATTGTCGACGCGGCAGATTCGATCGCCTACGACGCTCACGATATCGATGACGCACTGCAAATGGGATTGTTGTCGATCGATGCTTTGTCCGAGCTGGCGATCATCCGCCGGACGTTGGAACGTGTTCGCGAAAAGGCGGGTGAGTTGCCGGTTGGGCCGCTGCGTCAATTGTTGGTTCACGAGCTGATCGATTTGCAGGTCGGCGACTTGCTTCACATTTCGATCGAGCGAATGCAGGACGCGGACGGTTTGTCAGCCGATGCCGCCTGTCAGGCTGGGATTCGAGTCGGGCATTCGCAGACGATGGCGTCGGAGCGAGCCGAGTTGGAGAGTTTCTTGTTCGAGGCCGTCTACCGGCATGATCGGTTGATGCCGGTCCGGGAAGCAGCCGCGAATCGTGTTCGGACGCTGTTTGAGGCTTTGCACCAAAACCCTGATCGGTTGCCCATGCGGTTCCGGCGTCGACTCGAGCACCGGCCGAAAGCCCGGGTGGTGGGCGAGTACTTGGCGGGAATGACGGACCGGTTCTGTGACCAACAGTTTTCCGTCCTGCGGCAGTCCAAGAATGGGCCGCTGTCGGATTGGTGAGTAAATCAGTGCTGAGCACGCTTCTGGTCCGTCGGGAGAGCTCGAGTTCTCTGGATCCGGTCGGACAATTTGTCTCCCGTGGACCCACTCAATCGATTTGTGGCAACCGTTAACCTAGGGTTCTCCTGCACAGGCGAACCCCCTGGGCGTTCCAGCGGTACCATCTACACTGGAGCCTCCCTCTTTTCATCCCCGTATTTGCTGAAGCGGCGTTTTGACCAACGCCGCACCCACCATGGCACTGATTGTCCTGCGATTCATCTTTTTGCTGTGCGCCGGAGGCGTTTCAGCGATCATCAACACCTCCCTGCCTAGCGGCGGGTCAGAGGCGGTTCCGTGGTTGACGTTTGTCGCCATCATGGGGCTGGCTGTGGCGATCGTGGTGCTGGATATCTACGTGCCGCGGAAACGGATCGACACAATCACCTCGGTGTATTTCGGGGTGCTGATCGGGGTCCTGCTGACTTTCATTCTGACGATTGCGGCGGCACCGCTGATCGAGATGACCAGTAACCTGCGGGTCTTCCAATTGGTCGTCGGTTTGGTGCTGTGTTATGTCTGTACGTCCGTTCTGCTGCAGACCAAGGATGACTTTCGGTTCCTCATTCCGTACGTGGAATTTGTTCGTGAAGTCAAAGGGTTCAAGCCCTTGGTTCTGGACACCAGCGTCGTCATCGATGGCCGGATCGCGGACTTGGTCGCGACGGGAGTTTTCGACAACCAATTGATCATGCCGCGGTTTGCCCTGAGCGAACTGCAAGCGATCGCTGACAGCAGTGACAAATTGCGTCGCACGCGAGGACGCCGTGGTTTGGACGTGCTGAACCGGCTGCGTGCGGACGAGAACGTTGACTTGCAGATCTTTGACCGTGAGCTGCCTGAATTGGCTGGCCAAACGGTCGACCTGAAGTTGGTGTTGTTGGCCAAGCACTTGGAAGGCAAAGTCGTCACCGGCGACTACAACCTGAACAAGGTTGCCAAGGTCCAAGGTGTTCCGGTGATCAATCTCAACGAGATCAGCAATTCGTTGCGGCCAGTCTTCTTGCCAGATGAATCGTTCCGATTGCGAATCATCAAACCCGGCGAAGGCCCCGAACAAGGCATTGGCTATCTCGACGATGGCACGATGGTTGTTGTCGAAGGAGGCCGCCACAAAATCGGGCAAGAGATCGACGTGCGTGTGACCAGCACGCTGCAAACCAACGCTGGCAAAATGATTTTCTCAAAAGTGGACGGTCGCTAGGGTCCTGTTCGATTGACCCACCCGACTCGGACATCCCTGCGACGTTTCGCGGGATGTCTTGGGGATTCCGTTTGAGTCCCCCCGGACGCTTCATCTGAATGTGCACCAAAGAAACAAGACATGGCCAAAAAGAAAACCGCGCCGAAAGTATTCGAATACGTCGAACCGATCGGCGATCGCGTTTTGGTTCGCAAGGACGAACCCAAGCGAGAAACGCGTGGCGGAATCGCTCTGCCTGATGCAGCCGAGATTCCGACCATCACGGGCCGGATCGTGACGATCAGTGCCGTGGTCGAAAACGATGAAGAGTTGCCGCTGCGTCAGTACGACAAGATTCTGTTCCACCCAAAGAATGCGATCCCGGTGGACTTGGAACACGACAACCAACTGTTCGTTGTGCCGGTCGATGACATCGTCGCTGTCTTCCGTCGAGAAGCTCCGGAAGAGTGAACGGCTGAATTGAGACAGGTGCCAACGGCTCGAGCTAGCCGAGTGCCGGTGGCAGTTTGCGCGTTCGTGTTGGGAGCAGCCCTAGACGTTGGTGGCGTCCGGTGAAAACCGGACCTACGAGACCAGTCCTTCGGTGACGCTCATGAAGACGTCCTCCAGCGTCGGATCGCGGTCGTAGAACGATCGCATTTGAACACCCTGCGCAATCAAGTGATTGAGCAACGTCGACAAGCCCGCGTCATCGGTTTCCAGTTCCGCGATCACTCGGTCGGGACGCAGTTCCAAATCGCGTAAAGCGGGACTGCTGCGGAGGATGGAGATTCCCGCCTCGGCGTTTTCGGTGAATGCGATTTCGATCGTGCGGTTTCGCCGGATCTTGCGATACACCTGGTCGATCGGGCCGCTCATCAGCAGTTGGCCACGCTCGATGATTCCGATCGATGTGCAGCAATCGGCCAGCTCAGTCAGGATGTGGCTGCTGATCAGGATGGTCTTGCCCATCCGGCGTAGTTCTTTCAGCAACGCTTTGACTTCCACTCGAGCTCGAGGGTCCAGGCCGCTGGCCGGTTCGTCGAGGATCAACACCGGAGGATCGTGCACGAGCGTTTTGGCCAGGCACAAGCGTTGCTTCATCCCTCGCGACAAACCGTTGACGAAGTCGTCTCGTTTGTGACCCAAGTCCAGCAGCTCGAGCACGTTGTCGATGATCGGGCCCCGCTGCGATCGAGCGATGCCATAGGCGACGGCGAAGAAGTCCAGGAACTCCCAGACTCGCATTCCGTCGTAAACACCGAAGTTGTCCGGCATGTAGCCGATCGCACGGCGGACACCCATCGGATCGTTCATCACGTCGCACCCGGCGACTTCGCCGCGTCCGCGGGTCGCGCGCAGCAGCGTTGCCAGGAAACGAATCGTGGTGCTCTTGCCAGCACCATTGGGACCGATGAAGCCGAACGTTTCTCCGGCGTCGATTTGCAAGTCGATCGACTCGACCGCGGTGAACTCACCGTAGTCTTTGCCAAAGCCTTCCAGGGTGATCATGGCGTTTCCTTCGAGGTGTCGGATTCTTCGGTGGTGTCTTCCTCTTCCGTCGGCTCGGCTTCGTCCGCTTCCGCTTGTTTCGCCTTGCTTTGCCGCTCCCGCTCCCGTTTTCGTTCTTCCTCTAATTTGGTCGTGCGACTTCGGAAGTCGTCCGTCAGGTTCACGTCAGGTTGAGGCTCGTGCAATGACGGGTATTCCAGGTGAGCCAGCACGATCGTGTCGGCTTCGACTTGGCTGCAATTCGGTGCGATTTCCAATCCGCCCCAGGCGGAGGTTTCGTCCGCGTCGGTTTGATCGGGTGGGATTCTGGTGAGCCGTGCCAGCAACCTCGTTGTGCCAGGCTGGAGGTAAGAGCTGGCAAGAATCCGCTGCATGCACAGCCGAACTCCTGAGTCAACGTCGCTGGGGACTCGGACTTGTTCCGCTGGCTGGTAAGACACCGTCGGGTTCTCGCCGGGTGCTACTCCACCCAGCACCGCAATTTCGGTCGTCGAGGATCCGCTACCTGCGAGCGGTTGCCGGATGACATAGACATCCGTCAGATCCAAATTGGAATCGTTGCGAAGCGTGCTTCCGTCTTTCGAAAGCGACAGCTGTCCGCCGACCGAAACCATTTGCTCCACGTGAACCGAACCAAAAGAGTTACTGCCAACCGCGATCCCATCCAGTCGCGGGCCTGCGTCAAAACCAAGTTGCAATGTCAGGCCATCGGAGCCAAACATGGTTTCATTGCGAGAGTCCGTCCTCCGTGACGTCAGCATCGTGATCGCGGCGTCGGGGTTGTCGAATTGGACGGAGTAGTTGCTGGCGAGTGAATTGTAGAGAGCGATCGCACGCGTGAGGTGTCCACGATCGTGGTCACGTGGGATTTCCAGCAGCGCCAGTTCATTGCGGCTTCGAGCGAACCCCATGTCGAGTTGTGCCGCACGCGCGACCATGAAAGCTCCGATCAAAGCGATGGGAATCATCGCCAACCAAGCCCACTCCAGACGTCCCATCCAGCGGAACACGGCGTAATTGAGTGGAATGAGAACGATCAAGTAGATCATCAAGCTCTTCACAACCAATGACGAGTCGGGAATCGTGACTCCGATTCGTTCTTGAAGCGAATTGCGAAACGACATCATGATGGCGCTGTCGTCTTTCCAGCCGCCCACTCCGCTGACCGGGTGTTGCAAGACTTCGTCGTCCAATCGGTTTCGATAGTCGTTGCGGGCGCGTCCGTGATTCGCACTGTTCTGCGATTGAAGTCCTGATCCGATGGCGTTGTCATCGGTCGCTTCCGCATCCGCAGCGTTCGGCAGATTGCCCAATCGCATGTCGCGGGCGAACAGTCGGAATCCGGAATTGATCGACGGCGGTGCGTCTTCGATCGTCATGCCCACAAGGGCTTGTTCGACCGAGGGTTGTTCCAGCATTTTGGCAATCTCTTCTTCGGAAACCGTCTCGGCGTTTTGGGAGGCTGAGGGCGATTGCAGACCGAGCGAGCGATACGCTTCCACTTTGCGGAATTTTCGCGGCGGTCGAGCGAGCACCGCACTATTGAAGAAGCTGTCGTAGGATTTCCAGGCGGTCATCCATTCATTCAGCAGGTCCACGCGGCTGTGCACGATTCGACCGCGTCCAATTCGGCGTTGGTAGACAAGGTCTCCATCGCCCAGTGAGGTCGCATCCTCGGCCGGTTGGCCGGCGACCGACACGGTGATGTTGTCGTTCAGTCTCGCTTCGATGGCGGGGAGTGATTCGTCCGATTGAACCATGTGAGATTTCAAGAAGGCGATCGCATCGTCGCCGTTGATTTCCTGATTCCCGTCCGGCTGGATCGGCAGTAAGGACTTGAGAGTCGCGTCTTCAATCGCATCCGTTCCGGACGGGCCGTTGACGATCAGCGTGCCGCCAAAGTGCACCCAATCCACGATTGCACTTCGCTGGCCAGGTGTTAGGGCGGATGATGTCAGGTCGTCCCAGAACAGGACCGCGGTGGAGGTCCAGTCCAGCATCGTTTCCGATAGCGGCAGGACACCTAGCGTAGGCGGGATGATGACGCGGTAGTTCTCTCTCGGTCGATAGAAATCCTCGCTCGACCGCAGAGGCTCGACCCAGTCCGAAGTTTGCAAGCGAGTGAATCGTTCCGATCGTTCCGTGAGCACGACGAAGAAGAACGACTGCGGTTGTAAAGCCGCGAATTTGCTGGGTTGCAAAGGGACGGAGGCACCGGTTCGCGACGAGACGAAGTCGCCGTCGAACTCGAGGCCTTCAATCATTTTGCCGCCGGCTTCCGACGCCAAGGTGCGGGTTTCCAATTCGCGGCGTTGGCCTTTGGGCAGAACGGCTGGTCGGCGAACGCGAAAGGACTTGCCCACCGTTCGAGCGGACGCGTCGGCAATTCGTGCGTCCATTTCGGAACGCTCGACTTCGTCGGTGAACGCGTTGGCCGGACGAGTGATCTTGGTCTCGGTCAGGATGGCACCGCGTTCATCTTCGCGGTTGCTCTTCAAGGCAACGCCCGCTGAGAACCAGTGCCCCGGTTTGATCGTTCCGTCGATGGCTCCCTTCGTTCCCGCATCGGGGCGGGTTGCTGGAAACGCTTTGGCTGAGTTGATCGTGAATGGCGGTAGCTTTTGCTCCGCGAGTTCATCCTTTAGGTCAGCGTCTTCTGTGGGGCGACATCCATCGCATCCAACCAGCAATGGAACAAGCATCAACCACGCAAACCACAGCCATGGGTTAGGGGGCGACGCTGATTTCATCATGGGTTCTCAATCGTGAAGCAATGGATGCGGTGAGGACTTGGCGGCGTCCACTACCATCCCATTACCATATTCGATTCGATCGCGATGCGTGCTTGATCGAGGTCGCAACCGGTTTCCATTCGGTACAAACGAATCGCGTTGACCTTGTCGCCGGCCGATTTGCTGAGGCATTCGCGAGCGGTCATGCACGGATCGAGTGTGCGATCGGTCAGACCAAGCGCACCTTTGCTGATCACCCAAGAATCGCGAGGGCGTTTCGTCAAACGCATCAGCTCATCTTCGGGGTAGGCGTCGTCGACGACTTCGCGAGCGTCGTCTTCGTTTTCGGCCCAAGTGATGATGATGTGGGCGTCCGTTTCGATTTCAAACAAAGGCATGGTGGAAACGTTCGTTGGAGGAAGAAGAGCCGCGACGCAGCATGCGCTTGCTGGTCCTACATCCTAATCCACGTCGCGACCGGGCTGTAGGTCCTTGAGGCGTTTTGCTTCTCGTCACCGCTGAGGGCTGATAGAGTGGGCGCCGTATTGGAATCTCCCTTTGTAGCCAAGGTTTTGCGATGAAGTGCTGGTGTCTGTCCGGTCGGGAATTTCATTTGATCGGTGCCGTGTTGGGTTCCGCGAGCGTTCTGGCGTGCTGCCTTGTGAATGCCGCAGACAACGTTGGGGCCGCTGCGGAGGCTGTTCCTTCTGTCGAGCAATCCGGCGTTGCTACAGATTTTGTCGAGCTGTTTGATGGCAAATCCTTTGACGGCTGGGAGCACGGTGGCAATTGGCGTCTCGAAGACGGGGCGTTTTTTCGCGCCGCTGGCGGTGGGCCACTGACGTACAAACGCAAGCTTGTTCCGGATGACTTTGAGCTTCGGTTCGAATGGAAGGTGTCCAAGGGTTGCAACAGCGGCGTCTACTACCGGCCGGGGCAAGTCGAATATCAAGTGCTCGACAACGTGAGCAGTCCGTACGGAGAAAACCCGCGGCAATCTGCGGCTTCGTTGTTCTTTTGCATGGCTCCGTCGAAAGATGCAACGCGTCCGGTGGGCGAATGGAATTCCGGAAGAGTGGTCTGCAAAGGAACAGTGATTCAGCATTGGCTCAACGGTCAAAAGGTTCTGGACTTTGACTACACCGATCCAAAGTGGGCTGAGATGGTGAAGCTTCTGACAATCCGAGGCGGTGATCTCACGGGTCGCGGTGGCGAGCTGTGGCTGCAGGATCACGGTCAGCCGGTTTGGTACCGCAATCTGCGTTTGCGAGAGATCCCAAGTGACGAGCCGCTCAATCCATCGCCTGATTTTGAACCCATGTCGATCCCGCCGGGAGCATTGGCCAAGGAGCAGCAGCGTGTGCAGGCGATGCTAGAGGCGGCACGGTCGCGGTAGGGAAACGGTGTTGCCGAAGCACCTCGATGGCACGATCCAAGGGAGCGGTGTCACCCACCGCTAGTGCACCGGATGCTTACCACGAAGAGCACTGAGGGCTCGAAGGTTACGCGGACTTACTCACTCGATCCTTGGGTAGGTGAGAAGTGTCGCCCCGTCGGGGTTTTGGGCTGTTCCGGGCAGTTGTGCGTTCCGGGGCCTGACGACACCGGCACAGATGTAGGCCAGGTTTCACCTGGCAACCACGGCAATGCTTTGGAACAAAGCGAGGCGTCTGCGCCATTCCACGTGGCATCGACATGGGGATTTGATCGGCCAGTCACCCGTGCCAGGTGGGACCTGGCCTGCAAATGGTCGGTGGCACCTTATGGAGGAGGCGGGCACTGTCGGCGCATGAAAAAAGCCCCGCTGGAAAGCGGAGCTTGATGGGCGATGAGGGACTCGAACCCCCGACATCCTCGGTGTAAACGAGGCGCTCTAGCCAACTGAGCTAATCGCCCTTTGAAAAGTCATTGACTTTTCGGGTTGTTTGCTCGGTCCATTCTTCGGAGACCTGAGCTGTGCCGTTTTGGCAAGTTCCGCTTCATCGAAACGGAACGACTTGGGGCTGATGGTCTGATTCGCACGATCAAAGTGGTCGTGCAATCACCGATCAGCGGGACAACATGCGGGTGCGTTTGTTGCGGCGTTCAGCACGCAGGCGGGCGCGGCGATTGGTTTCGCTCGGCTTTTCGTAGAATTCGCGGCGACGCATTTCTTTCTTGATACCGCTTCGCTCAACCAATTTTCTAAACCGGCGGACTGCCTCCTGAATCGTTTCCCGATCACGCACCAATAACTTTACCATTGCCGCTCCGTAAACCCTTTCAAATCAATCGTTTGCATGGTCCAAATCCTCCAAGTCGAGGAATGAAATGTCGCGGTCGAGCGCAGCAAAAGCCAAACCCGTCGCGGTGAAGGCCGCGAATCATAACGACCTAACACCGCCCCCCACAACCGAGGAAACGGAAAATACAGTCGTTTTGTGGTGAAAACGCCGCTTTCAATCTTGATCCAAAACGGATGTTTTCCTCGCGTGTGAACTTGGGCGTTTTGACATCGTCGAAACGCCGTTGGATCATCCGTGAAGATGCGATCGAAGTGGCCGTCCCACGCCGGATTCACCGCCGCAGATGACTCGCAGAAAGTTGATCTATCGGGTTCAGGCGGCGGCCCGCGTGAGGTTTTCCATCGGAACTGTTTCGCAGCGAACCCCGTCGACGCCGTAATAGACGAGCGATTGAGTTTTGAGGTCGGCGATCGCGGTGAGCTTCACACTCCGAGGACCATGCAGGCAGAAGTAGAGCCCGCAGGTCGCTCCTCGCCGCACCACTTCGCGCTGAGTCAGCGGGAACTGATGGGGCTCGAGGTGTCCCAGTTCGCACAGCTTGTCTTCGACTTGGCGACGCAGTAGCGGCAAATCGATCGTTTCGAGGGAATACCCGATCATCAACATCCTTTCGTCCAGCGGGAGGTCTGCTGCCGATGGTGTCACGCCGCCTCGACGTAACAAATTTCCTCAGGGAGAGAGGCCATCCGGTCACTGCGTGCATCAGACGCCGACGGTATCGACGCGCAGCGCGGAGAATCTTCGGGGCGATCTGGTTCAGGTCCGGTCGTGCGGCCAACCAGATTGAAATTCATTCCCATTGCGCACGTTGCGGCAGACTTGCGCGATTAGACGGGGGGAGCGATTCCGGTCGGTCAGACGGATTGAGCCCGTTGTTGGACGAAACGCCGTGACTGAAGGGAAATTTGCAAGTTCGTCCGAAATGCAGTTGATGGGGCGTGACAACTGAATCCATTAGCCGCCGTGCGTTAGCACCGGTTTCTGTGTGTTGAGAACCGGGCATACCGGCCGTTGGCTGATGGGGTCATTTGGTGCCGGCGAGATCTTTGCGGGGCACAACGCGGTGGAAGTGCAGGTGGACTTCGCGATCGACCACTCGCCGCACGCCTTCGACCAGGCACGCGGGTTCGTTTTCGGATTCGCCCTGAGCGATGATTGCATCCAAAGGAGTGCCCGGCGCGACAGAAAACGTCCGCTGGTTGATCGTTTGGTTTCCCGCGTCGAGCTCTGGAATGATGAAGTGGCACGTCGCACCAAACGTCAGCATTCGGACGTTGTGGGCATCATGGTACGGGCGGAATCCAGGGAAGCCTGGCAGCAATCCATGATGCAAGTTGATGATTCGGCCGCCCGCGAATTGCCAGCAAGCGTCGGCGGGAAGGATTCGCATGTAGCGAGCCAGAATCAAATAATCGATGTCGTATTCATCCAGCGTGGCCAGCAAGGCAGCGTCATCGACCGCTCCGGTGCCGTCGCCGATCATCCGGAAATCGCAGTCAAACTCGTCGGCCAGAAACCCCAACTTCTTCCGGTTGGAGATGATCACGGGCACTTCCGCGGCGATTTGGCCTGAGGAAACAGCTTCCAATACCGCTCGCGGAGTGTGTTCGACGTAGGTGCACGCAACCGCCAATCGAGGCTGGCTCGCACGAGCATCGGGGCTCCAGGCCCGGATCGACAAGCCAGTGTGCTCGCCGATCTGCTTCATCTCGTCCTTCAATTGCCCCAGCAGTTCTGCTGGATCGGCACCCGCATCGAATTGCAGCCGGCAGAGCATCGCGAACAATTCTTCCTCGTCGTGGTCGTACATCTGGATTTCGGAAATCCGAGCCCCGCGTGCGGTGACGTGGTGAATGATCGGATCTGCCAAACCGGAGTGATCCGGACCAAGGGCGGTGATGACGACTTCCATGTGGAGGCTTTTGCGAGGAAACTGTTGGCCCGACGAATTCGCAAATTATCACATTCGACCCAATCATGCCCACCGCATCCAAGTTGCCTGTCGCCACGCCGCCCTCGGTCAATGGCCGTCGTCGATCGGACTTTCCCGCCGACGCGAATCTGTGTGATCACTGCACGGCCAAGTGCTGCAAGTACTTTGCGCTGCCGATCGACGAACCGGTGACACGAAAAGATTTTGACTTCATGCGGTGGTATCTGCTGCACGATCGAGCCACCGTGTTTGTCGACGAAGACACTTGGTATTTGCTCGTTCACACGACTTGCAAACATCTACAGGACGACCATCGGTGCGGCATCTACGAAACCCGGCCTCAAATTTGTCGTGAGTACACGACGAAGGAGTGTGAGTTCGAGGACGATTGGTGCTACGAGAAGTACTTCGAAACGCCTGAGCAGATTGACGAGTACGCGGACGCTTTGTTCGGGCCGCAGTTCCCCGAAGGAGCCGACCGGGACATCGACTCGATCCGCAGTCGACGTCCGACGGGACTCCCGGTCGTTGGGTAGCGGAACTCGTCAAGAGTTTCGGCAAATTTGGATGCCAACCGAAAGTCTTGGCGACTTCCGCTACGACTCACACCCTCCACTTTCCTTCTTCCCATTCACCCCTCACCGACCTCCATGATCCAACCTCGCACGCTGAAGGGATTCCGCGACTACTTGCCCGCCGCGATGATTCCGCGGGAAAAATTGATGCAAACCGCTCGCGAAGTGTTCCGCAGTTTTGGGTTTGCACCGATCGACACACCGACACTCGAACACCTGGAAATCTTGACCGGCAAAGGCAGCGACGAAACCGACCGTCAGCTTTACTCGTTTGAAGACAACGGCGGGCGACCCGTCGGCATGCGGTTTGACCTGACGGTGCCATTGGCTCGATTCGCGGCTCAGCACATCGGCACGTTGGGAACCCCGTTCAAGCGTTATCACATCGCTCCGGTATGGCGTGGTGAGAAACCACAAGAAGGCCGTTACCGCGAATTTGTGCAGTGTGACTTCGACACGATCGGCACCACGTCGGAACTGGCGGACATCGAAGCGGTTTGCGTGATCGACGCGTTGTTGCGAGCGATCGGGATCGACGCGTTCACGATCAGCATCAACAACCGAGCGATCTTGACCGGGTTGTTGGAATCGTTGGGATTGGCCGACAAGACGACACCGGTGCTGCGAAGTCTCGACAAGCTCGGAAAGATCGGCCGCGAAAAAACGGCCAATGAGATGGTCGAATCCGCGGGCGTGACGGCCGAGCAAGCCGATGCGGTGTTGCGATTGGCAGAGTGTGACGGCGACGCGGAGTCAATCTTGGCATCGCTGCCCGAGATCACCGGTGGCAATGAAACCGCCGCGGCAGGCATCGAACGTTTGACCCAAATTTATCGTGGTGCCTTGGCATCCGGAGTCAGCCCGGACCGTTTGAAGATCGATGTCTCGATCGCTCGCGGGTTGGATTACTACACCGGAGTCATCTTTGAAACGACGCTGGACGAATTGCCCGGCATCGGCAGCGTTTGCAGCGGCGGCCGCTACGACAACTTGGCGGGGCTGTACACCAAGCAACATCTGCCGGGCATTGGTGCGTCGCTCGGACTGGATCGATTGCTCGCCGCACTGGAAAGCCTCGGTCGATTGTCGGGTGTCAGCAAACCCTGTGCGGTGTTCGTTCCGTTCTTCGACAAGGGACACCGGGACGACTATTTGAAGTTGGCCTCGCAGCTTCGCGATGCTGGGATTGGCACCGAAGTTTATCCGGAACCCAAGAAGCTCGGCCAACAGCTCAAGTACGCCGACTCGCAAGGTTTCGCCGTCGCTCTCATCGCGGGCGGCAACGAATGGGAAGCCGGCACAGTGCAAGTCAAAACGCTGGCAACAAAAGAGTCGCAAGACGTGGCGTACTCGCATGATTCGCCGCACGCGTTGATCGAAGCGATCCGAGCGGCAACTTCGTAGGCCGCTTTTGCACGGTCAATCAGGACAACGTTGGGCCGCTAAAACTTGAGGGTTGACACAGAGCATGCGACGTTAACTTTCGTTTTGTCCTACGCCCCAACGGGGCGGTTCTAAGATAGCCCCAGGCATCGCCTGGGGTTTCGTTACGGAGGCCCCAACGCGAGCCCCAACGGGGCGGCCCTAAGAAAGATTCCCCATAACCCGCTAGGACCGCCCCCGTTGGGGCTTTGCAATCTTGGTCCCACCACAACCCAGGGCGTTGCCCTGGGCTGGCATAGGGCTGCCCCGTTGGGGCGAAGTCGTGGGACAAAACCTGGGCAGTTCAAAGCCGTTTCGAATCCAAGCATTTGGCAGCCTAGAACGACGTCGAATCATTTCGGCGCACGAAAAACGGGTGCTTTCCCAATGGGAAGCACCCGTTGCTTTTGAGGTTAATTCAATGAGCCGTACCGCGTTAGCGGCGGTTATCAGACGCCAACCGGGGCTGACGCCCATCGGCTAATTGTTGTCTTTCGGTATACGACTAAATCAACTGCCCGTTAATCTGCAGGAGACTGGCTGAGCGAATCTTTAGCAACGCGTGAACAACAAGTGGCGATGTTAGCGGTGTGGCGCAAGCCGCCCGGTGAGGAACCGGAGGGCTCGCGCCCTTCCGCTACGTCACGTGGACCTTAAAGCGGTGAGCCGTCGGATTTCAGTGCGAAGTCGTAGACCGTTTGGCTGTCGCTGACGGTGGCTTTGATTTGCGAATCTTCGTTGTAGGCCTCTGGGACCTGCTCGTTTGGATCGCGTTTCTTTTTGCGTCGTGCGACGGCGTCGTCATCATCGTCGGCACCTTCCGTGTCGACTTCACCGGTCGAGGCGGTGGTGCTGATTCGCACGACTTTCTCTCCCGGAGGAACGCCCATCACTTCGCTGTTGAACTTGAGCTCGTAGTGGCCTTCTGCGTCGGTGGTGCCGTAGCAGAACGTTGTGTCCGGTGCTTCGAACATCACGACGGCGCCTTCAAGAGGTTGCCCGTCCAAAGTGACTGTGCCGGTGATCGGAACCAATCCGATCGAGGCATAATCCGCTCCGTCACCCGATCCGCAACCGGCGCTGGTTGCCAAGGCAAGTGCGAGGCAACTGGTCCATGCCAGAGTTGCCGCGGAAGTGATTGTTGATTTCATAATCATCGAGGAGGTTTCAAAGAAGTGTGGTGGGGATGGGTGAGTCCGTTTCACGGATCAGAGTTCCGATGGGATCTCACCGCCGTCACGCGATCCGAGAGCGTCGTAGACGTCTTCTGCAAGCGATTCGGTCAGGAAAGTAACCGAGCCATCGCACTTCAAGAAATGAGCTCCGCCGACGTGGTAGCTTCCGAACGCCAGTTCCATCAATCGACCGCTCATCAAGGGAGCTCGTTTGATCGCGTTGACAGGAGTGATCGTGACACCAGCAACTTCTGAGAATTCGGTTCCGCCGGTTCCGCCATCGCAACGGCAAGGGTCGGTTTGAGGAGCACCGATGTACCAGTAGTCCATGCCTTGTCCGTCTTTGACGAACTTCGGATTGTTGTAGCTTTCGCCGATCATGATCGTGTTGGACGTTCCGTCCAGGATGTCACGGAACTTGGTTTTGCTGCAGGCGTAGAAGATGCCGTCTTGGTCCAAGCTTTCCAATGAAATCGTGTCGGGCAGCGCGGTGCTGGTGTCATCGGAGGTTGCCAAGGTTCCGGCAACGCCGCGGTAACTGGCGGGCACGCGTTGTGGGATTCCGTTGTAATCCATGTGCAATGGCAGCGCCATGCTGGGGCAACGGTAGGTCGGGATGACCGTTTCGCAGGCCTCTTCGTTGGGGCCGTCATCAGTACCCCAGTTGCCCAGGCCTGACTCTTGGAAGATCAGGGTCTGGTACAGGTTGGCTTGTTCGATCTGAGGCAAGATGTGTCCGCTCCAGGTCATGCCGCGGTTATCCCAGCCGTAAGGGAACTTGTTGAACGTGTCGTGGTAAACGTGAAGTCCCAAGCCAATTTGTTTGAGGTTGTTACCGCATTGCATGCGGCGTGCGGCTTCGCGAGCGGACTGGACCGCTGGCAGAAGCAGGCCGACCAAGACGCCGATGATGGCGATCACAACCAACAGTTCAACCAGCGTGAATCCGCGGGTGGATGTGGTTTGGCGGGCGGGAGTTTGGTTCGTGCACGTCTGGGCTGGGGATCGGCGACTCGATTGGGTCGTCAGGGAGGTCATTCGTTACTTCCAGCGAAATTTGTGAGGTGGGCAACGACGGGAAGCGAGTTCGCTGATGAGCCGCCGTTGAAGATTTGGGCGGGACTGTAGAAAAGGACTGTGAAGAAACACCGACGTTCAAAGTGAAGGTTTGATGAACCAGATCGAGCATCAAATCACCGGAAATCGGCTGCCAGATTGCGTGCGTGGGCGACGCTTTCGGGTCCTGTTAAGGTAGGGCTAAGCTTCATAAAAGAAACGGCCGGTACTGAGGAGGGGTTTCGCCCCGTCTGAAGAATTTTTCAGGAAACTTTGTTTCCTAATGCGAAACTGAGTTTCAGGGTGCTGTTTGAGGCACGCGAAGCTTGTTGGGGTAATCCAAAAGGAGCTGTTTGATCATCAGGCTGGGCAGACCAGCTGGGATGAAATGGTCAAACGCATGGTTCACAATTCGTTCGTTGTCCGCGTCGGTGACCGCTTTCATGTGAGTCGCCACGTTGCCATCGATGTTTTGATCTATGTCGATCGCTTGCGGAGTCTGCTCAGAGCCAAAGGACAAGTCGTCCAGGTCGATCCATCTTTGTTTCAGCGAGTTCTGGGTGCGAAAGTGAATTCGCCTTTCCTCCGGTAGATAGACGAGGTTCCACTGAGTCAGACGGCCTTGAGCGACCATCTGCAAACAGCGGTTGGCGTAGTCGACGGGCACCGTCTCACCGTCCAGGTTGCCAGCCATCTCGACCAAGCGAACGCCGCGACCGTAGCGCAGCAGACTTCCGTCGTTGATTTGTTCGGTTTGCGAATCTTGCCAAGATGAATTCGCCAGCACGCACGCGTGAGTCTTTGGTTTTCCATCGTCCAAGCGATAGTCGTCGCCGTGACGCACCACCGCTTTGCCATCGAGGAATTCGACCACAGCGACATCGCCTGTCGCATCGGTGACGAAGTAATGAACGGTTTCGACCATCGGAAGCATTGGGATCGGCACGACGGTTGAGAGACTGTCGACCACCTCCGCGACGGTTTCAGCGGTGTCGAGTTGGTACTGAACCCATTGAATCGCGTTGACCGCGGTGAGCTTTGGGTCCGCTTCCACGTCGACAGGATCGGGAAACGTCGTTTGCGGCAAACGAAGCAAATCGACCGTCAGGCCCTTCTCGTTCATCCCAGCAAATGGAATTTCTCGGCCGAATTGGCAAAACGAAACGCTGCCGTATTTCGAAACCCAGGTGGCAGGTTTGATGGGCGCCAGCGACGTCTTTTCGATGCCGCGATGATTGGTGATAACCATCGCTTCGCCGAACGGCCAATCATGATTGCGAGCGATGACCAATTGGCCGTGAATCGTCATTCGCATCACGGTGCACGCGGACGCGGGCTGGACCGAGACGGTCAAAAGACCCATCGCCGCGACCACGGCGATCAATCCCAATTCGGCGAGCGATTGAAACTGATTGACCGAACGGCATTTTTGACGCGAACACATATCGGTGGACTCCGGCAGTGAATGGGCGTGAAGAGGGCGGACGCGAGGTCCGCGAATTCATGGTAGCAAAATCGTCGAGCGGAGACGGGGCGTTTTTCGCTGGAATGAACGGGGGTTGTTCGGTGAAAAGTTGCTCGCGTGAAACTGCGGATCGGCCGCAGTTGTGGCCTAACCGTCAAAGTTTGCCAAAACGGCTCAACCGTCACGATCGTCGCATCCGATACCAGTTCACGTGGCACCCGGTGTTGCGCGACGAGACGTGCAAGTAGCACGCTCCGAGCCGGCCGGCCACTTCGATTCGACAACCCCCGACGATTGAATCCAAGCGAAACACCCCATGAACTCTTTGATCTGGCGCCGACTTCCCCGGTTTGCGAAAAGCTGTGTCGTCCTCGTGACATGCCTGGCGTGCTCGCCATTGGCGGCTCAGGTCCGTGTCAAAAAACCGGACCGCGGAACGTATCAAGCACCCGGAAGTGCCGCTGAAACGACCGGCGATTGGGAACTGTATCCCGACGACTCGCCTCAGCTCAGCCGCATTCAGATCGACGAAGTCATCTACGACGACATGGAAGTCGCCTCCGACGCGGAAGGTGACGGCCTGCAGGTCGTGGACGCGCCCGGCGGTTTGCAATTGCGAGCACTCGGCGAAGTCGCGGGGGCAAACTCGCAACCATCCAACGCCCAAATCGTCCGGCCGGTTTCAGCCATGTCGGTTCATCCCAACTCAAGTGCCAATGGCGCTTTGATGGGAGGGGCTCGAATCATTCAGTCCACCGGATCGAGCCATCGCGGACGTGTGCTGCGAAAGACTTCCGGCACCGTCACGATGATGGAACAGCCGACTTTTGTGGGTGAGACCATCATCGGTTCGAGCACGCCAACCAGCTTCCAGGGGCCCGGATGTGGCATGGAAGGTCCCGGCTGCGGAATCGAAGGATGTGGTTGTGGTTTCGACGTCGGCTGTGGGCTGGAAGGTCCTGGTTGCGGACTGGATTCGTATGGTTGCGACAGTTGCGGCTATGGCGGATGCGACGGGATGTGCGGACCCTCCAGCGGTCCCTGCGGCGCGATCTGTGTCGACCCGAATCGTTGGTTTGGTTCGGCCGAGCTGATGATCATGTTCCGCAAAGGCGATCGATTGCCACCCTTGGTCACAACCGACACGGCACCGGACACCGGGTCGCTGGACACCGGCACGGTTCTGGCCGGCAACGATTCTGTTTTGAAAGACTCCACGGTTGGCGGACGTTTGACGCTGGGCCTGTGGTTGGACAACCATCAATGCCGCAGCCTTGTCTTTCGAGGCTGGGTCGCTGGCGATGAAAAATACAGCTTCGGTGCCGACCAACGAACCTTCGACGTCCTCGCGATTCCGTTTTTCAACGTCGCAACTGACGCGGAAGATTCCAATGTGGTCGTGTTCCCCAACGCTCCCGCGGACCCCGCGATCAATGGTCGCTTTGGTGCCGTCGGTGTGGATGCCTACAGCGAACTGTACGGCGGTGACATTTCGGTTCGTCAATTCTGGCGAGGCGGTTTGGGCACCACGTTCGACGTGCTGTATGGGTACCAATACATGCGATTGTCCGAGGGTTTGAACATTTCGTCCAGCTCAACGCTGACCGAAGGAACCGATGCGGGCAACTACATCTCGATTCGTGATTCCTTCGAAGCGACCAACGAATTTCACGGAGCCCAGTTCGGTTTGGCCGGTCGCTACCGTGAAGGCTGCTGGAGTTTCAATTGGTTGGCCAAGGCCGCGTTCGGGAACGTTCGACGCACGGCGGATCGTCAGGGCAGCACGACGGTTGGACCGCCTGACACACCTCAGGATGGCGGTTTGTTTGTCGACCCGGACACCAACGAAGGCACCTTCACCAGCGACACGTTCGGCTGGGTTCCTGAGTTGGACGTCAACTTGGGTTGGCACCGATTCAGCAACTTTGACGTCACGATCGGCTACCACCTGATGGCCATGACCGACGCCATCCAGGTCTCGGGCATCTTTGATCGAAGGATCAACGACACCAACAATGTTCTGCCATCGCCGGCGATGCGAGATAGCACTTTCTACGTGCAGGGCATCCACTTCGGCCTGAGCTACATCCACTGATCGGAACCCCAACCTGGGGTCCGAGGCAGGATCGATGATCCGGCGGATCGTTCACGGAATGACGCGGGAAACGGGGCTCCGAGCAATTGCTGGAGCCAAATTTGCCGACATGACCGGTGGTAATTAGGATGTGGGGCAACTTTCTCAATTCGCTCCACGATCCCCACTTTTTGCGGCTGACCTGTCTCCCATGATCTATTTCATTTGCTGGGTCGTTTTCTTGCTCACGATGATTCTGGCAGTGATCGTGGTCGGATTCAAAAACCGCAAGCCTCGACCTGCCGCCGCGGTTGTGCCCGCCGGTGAGGAAGAGATGATGGCGGACGGCGAAGACATCGAGGTCGTCGAAGGCGACGCATTCGAAGCCGTTCCTGGTGAAGGCGATGACTTCGGCGGTGGAGAATTCGCGGCCGAGGGCGGCGACGACTTTGCCGCGTTCGAAGACGAATTCAAATGATCGGTTGAATTCGATCGAAGAATCTCGCTCGCCGACCCGTTGTGAACTCGTCTGGCTTGGCGGTCAATCGATCGGATTCCTGGTTCTCGTCTGAAAGTTTTCGCGTTGAAACATCGAAGCACCCGAGACGTCGTGGAGGATCTGCGCGCCGGAGGTCGACTGATCACGGTCGATGACGAAGTCGATCCAACTCTGGAGATGGCCGAGATCCAACGTCGCGTGTATCTGCGAGGTGGACCGGCGATCTTGTTCACCAATGTTCGTGGATGCCAATTCCCGATGGCGTCGAATCTGTTCGCGTCGCTGGACCAAGCCCGTTACCTTTTTCGCGACACGCTCGAGCGTGTGCGTCGATTGATTGAGGTCAAACTCGATCCGTCGGCATTGCCCAAAAGCCCGATGCGATACGCGGGCGTGCCGATGACGGCGCTGACAATGCTGCCGCGATTCACTCGAAGCGGTCCGGTTCAAGCCAACCGGTGCCGGCTGAGCGAGTTGCCGGCCCTGAAGTCGTGGCCGATGGATGGCGGTTCGTTTGTGACCTTGCCACAAGTGCTCTCGGCGGACCCGACCGCTCCTGAGAATCTGATGCGAGTCAACTTGGGCATGTACCGCGTTCAGCTCGCGGGGAACGACTATGACCCCGAGACCCAAGTCGGGCTGCACTATCAGATTCATCGCGGCATCGGAGTACATCATCGCGCAGCGATGGATCGCAACGAATCCTTGCCGGTCGCGATCACGGTTGGTGGATCACCGGCGATGAGTCTGGCTGCGGTGATGCCGCTGCCCGAAGGCCTGACTGAGCTGACTTTCGCCGGTGCGCTTTCGGGTCGACGTGTTCGCATGATGCGCGGATCGCACGCGCCGGTTTACGCCGACGCGGACTTCGCGATTGTGGGGACGGTTGATCCAACCGCGACGATGCCGGAAGGTCCGTTTGGCGATCACTTGGGTTACTACTCGTTGCAGCACCCGTTCCCGTTCATGAAGGTCGATCATGTTTGGCATCGCAAAGATGCGATTTGGCCGTTCACCGTCGTCGGCCGGCCACCTCAAGAAGACACAACGTTCGGCCAGCTGATTCATGAGCTGACCGATCCAATTATCCCGACGGTGATCCCCGGCGTGAAAGCGGTTCACGCGGTCGATGCGGCCGGCGTGCATCCGTTGTTGTTGGCGATCGGCAGCGAACGTTACATGCCGTACTTGAAAGCCAAAGAGCCGCAGGAGTTGCTGACTCAGGCCAACGCGATTTTGGGCAACGGGCAATTGTCACTGGCGAAGTATCTGTGGATCACCGACGACCCAGATGATTCGATCAAGATCCATGACATTGGCAACTTCATGCAGCACATCCTTCGCCGAGTCGATTGGCGTCGCGATTTGCATTTCCATACCAAGACGACGATCGACACGCTGGACTACAGCGGCACGGGATTGAATCAAGGTTCCAAAGTCGTCGTCGCGGCGACGGGTCAGCCGATCCGAGAACTCGCAACGGAGATACCATCTGGTCTTAGTCTGCCGGATGGCATTTCAGAACCGAAGTTGGTGATGCCTGGCGTGATCGCGGTGGAAGGACCCAAGTACAGCGGCGACGCGTCTCGTGAAGACGTTCAACGTCTCACTGAGCACTTGGCAAACCAGCCAAATCTAGAAAGCGTGCCGTTGATCACCTTGTGTGACGATTCTGAGTTCGCCGCCGCAACGTTGAACAATTGGTTGTGGTTGACGTTTACACGCAGCAACCCAGCGATTGATGTCGACGGTGTTGATGTGCAGGTCGTCGACAAGCACTGGGGCTGTCGCGGACCGCTGATCATCGACGCGCGAGTCAAACCGCATCACGCCCCGCCGCTCGTGGAAGATGCCGACGTCACCGCCAAGGTTGATGCAAGAGCCAGCAGAGGCGATGAGCTGGCCAAGTATTTGTGAGTGTCTCGGGACTCCCTGTAGGCACGGTTGAAGCCGGCGGGGTCACGGGCGGTTCAACAATGAACTTTGGATTCGTTGCCGGACGACTCGCTTTGTTCCAAAGCATCGGTTGGGGCGCCAGGTAATGACCTGCCCTACGGAGCCCCGATCACATCCCGCAGCGTTAGCAAGGTCTTACGCAGTTAGCGGTGCGGCGCGAGCCGCCCGGTGAGGAACCGGAGGGCTCGCGCCCTGCCGCTACTTTGGGCGAAGGATCGCTCAACGTGACGCGTCGTGAACTTCCGCGAGCTTCCTCCTTAGGTCACGCACTCGGTCTTGGATGATCAGTGGCAGTTTGCTTCGCAGTTGGTTGCGGCCGCCGAACCAATCCACTGGTTCGTGCACCACCAGTCTGGCTTGCACGATGGTTGCGTCTGCATCCTCACCCGCGATCTCGGCTGGCAATCGTGTGGCTGTGATCACTCCGCCGAGTCCCTGATATGGTTTCGAGTCGCCGGTGACTTCTTTGCCCAAATCATTTCGCTCGATCGGGCTCCACGAGTTTTCAAACCGTGGATCCAAATGCCAAGCGACGGTCACAAAATCACCTGAGTCGCCTTCGAGGCGACGATGCGTTTCCGCGTGGATCACCCCCTCGACCATGACTCGGTCCAGCAACGGAAAACTCACCCTGCCGAAAGATGAGGTTTCGCCATCCGGGCTGATCCCAAGCTTTGTGAGTTCTTCTTCGCTGACTTGGTTCGCGGCACCGACGTCGTCTTGCTCATCGTCGGTCTTGCGGACGCCCAGCAAAGAATTCAACGCGTCGGAATCTTGCACCAAATCAATCGATGCATGCACGACGAAGGTGACGTCCAGCAGGTGCCCGATACGCTGGTCGTCGGAATTCGAAATCGAATCCATGTCGATGGCGATCGGAGCGACCGCCGAGTCGCGGACGAAACGTTGGATGCCTCCTGCTCGCGACAATTTCTGCAGTTGGCTTTCGACTTCCTTTGTCACGACCGGTTCACCGGATGAGCTCAGGAACGTTGGTGCGGGGAGGGGAGCGACGCTGTCGTCGGTCAGCGGAATGCCATCTTTCAGCATCTGATCAAACAATGCGTTGCCGTCGTCGGCCAGCACCGATCCAGCGTGGGCGATGACTATGCTTGCCAAAACCAACGCGAGGGATCGCATGCGTTGTCGCGATGGTCGCTTGCTGCAATTGGGGCGTTTCCGATCAAGCATTTTTGAGGATCGGTTTCAAGACGCGGGCCGGTTCGACTCCCGTGAGCCTGACGTCGAGGCCTTGGTACTTGGCCGACAACTTCATGTGATCGAGCCCGCAGGTGTGCAGCATCGTCGCATGCAAATCACGCACGTGGGTTTCCTCGCCGTCTTTCAAATAACGATAACCGAGTTCATCGGAGTTGCCGTACGAGATCCCGCCTTTGACGCCGCCGCCCGCCATCCACAACGAAAACGCGTTGATGTGGTGGTCGCGTCCCGAGCCTTGTTTCATTGGTGTGCGGCCAAACTCGCCGCCCCAAATGACCAAGGTGTCATCCAGCATCCCGCGACGCTTGAGGTCTTGAATCAATGCCGCCGAGGCTTGGTCGACCGCTTTCGCGCTGTCCTTCATCCCAGCCTCCAGGTTGCTGTGGTGATCCCACGCACGATGGTAAAGCTGGATGAATCGAACGCCGCGTTCGGCCAATCGTCGAGCCATCAAGCAGTTGCTTGCGAACGATCCGTCGCCCGGTTTGGTGACGCCATACAGGTTCAATGTTTCCTGCGATTCGTCCGACATGTCGGCCAATTCCGGCACCGAAGTTTGCATTCGGAACGCCATTTCATACTGGCTGATCCGAGTTGCGATTTCGGAATCGCCACGGTCGGCCAGCAAGTCTTGATTGAAGGCATTGACCGCTTCGATAGTGGCTCGCTGAGTCGTGTCTGTGATTCCGCCGGGCGGGCGAACGTAGTGAACCGCGTCGCCTTTGGATTGAAACTGAACGCCTTGGAAACGGCTGGGCAGAAAACCTGCTTTCCACTGACGTGCCGAAACCGGTTGGGCTCCGTAGCGACCTTGGCTGGTGAAGACGATGAACCCCGGCAACGATTCGGTCTCGGCACCCAAACCATACAGGAGCCACGAACCCATGCTCGGGCGTCCTTTTTGGATCGAGCCCGTGTTCATGAACGCGTGAGCGGGGTCGTGGTTGATTTGCTCGGTGTGCATCGAGCGAATGATGCACAGATCATCCGCGACCGATCCGATGTTCGGAAACAGTTCGCTGATTTCGAGACCGGACTGGCCCCACTTCTTGAATTTGCAAAACGAACCGCGAGCGATCAACTTCGAACCTTGAAGCTGGGCCAACTGTTGTCCGTCGGTCATCGACGCCGGGAACGGCTGGTCGTTGATCTTGTCCAGTTCTGGTTTCGGGTCCAGCGATTCCATGTGGCTGGGGCCGCCAGCCATGCAAAGGTGAATGACCGTTTTCGCGGTGCCGGGAAAGTGCGGCTGAGGCGAATGGGTTTGGCTGGCTTGGCTTTCGCGTGCGAGCATCGATCCCAGCGCGGCCATGCCGACGCTGTAGGTGCCGCGTTTGAGAAAGCTGCGCCGCTGAATGGAGGGAAATGAATTCATGATGTGACTCCGGCGTGACTCAATAGCGGGTAATGGTTTCGTGCAGGTTCAGAACGATGCGAGCTGTCGCGGTCCAAGCGGCCCATTCGGCGCGATCGGCTGGCGACAGCGATTTGTCGTGACGCGCGGAGGACTGGCCGATGCTGGTCAACTCCACCGACAAGGCTTCGTCCGCGAGGAACAGTTCGCGTTGCTGATCCAGGAATATGGACAATCGCTCGATCTCTTCGCTGGTGGCTTCGCGTTGAACTGAACGACGAACCATTGCCCGCAATCGATTTTCGTCCGACTCGGATTGCTGCATCGTGCTCCAAGCCAGTTCGCTTGCCGCTTCGATGAACGTTGGATCATTGAGCAACGTCAAAGCTTGCTGCGGCGTGTTCGCGTTCGCTCGAATTGCCACGCAATCTTCACGGCTGGGAGCATCGAAATTGGCCAGCATCGGATGCAGAAATGTTCGCTGCCAGTGCATGTAAATGCCGCGGCGATATTGATTGTCGCCCGCGGTGGAACGGTAGCTGCGATTGGGGAATTGCAGGTTCGAATAGTATCCGCCGGGCTGGTACGGTTTGACCGAGGGGCCGCCGATTTCCAGGTTCAACAAACCGGATACGGCGAGCGCGTTGTCGCGAATGATCTCTGCTTCCAAGCGTCGCGGTGGGTGATAGGCGAGCAAGCGATTCTCTGGATCGATCTCAGAAAGTTCCGGTCGAACGCGGCTGTCCTGTTGATACGTTTGGCTGGTCAAAATCAACCGTTCCAAGTGACGCAGATCCCAGCCCGAATCGATCAATTCAATCGCCAGGTAATCGAGCAGTTCCGGGTGCGATGGCGGATCGCCTTGAGCACCGAGGTCATCAACGGCGGCGGTCAAGCCAACACCGAAGAATTGTTTCCAAGTTCGGTTGGCTACGACGCGAGCCGTCAACGGATTGTCGCGGTGCACGATCCAGCGAGCCAAATCCAGCCGCGTCAAACGCTTGGCATCGCCTTCGCCTTCCTTCGCGGGATCGGTGTCGTAGCGACCCAGGAATTCTGGTGTGGCGGGTTGAACGACTTCACCGGTTTTGTCTTGCCAGTTGCCACGCGGCAGGATCCGCATTTCCATTGGCTCGGAAGCTTGCGTCACCATCGTCCACGTTCGACCTTCGCGACAAGCGAGGTAGCGGTCTCGCCAATGGTTCTTGGCACCCACGTCTTTGGCTTGATGCGGATTCGACATCATCCAGCTCAACAGAGCGTTGGGTTGGCCAATCGAATCGCAGATTTGAATCGCTTCCAACTCGGCTGAATCAAAAGGCCGCATTCGGATCAGCGGTGACGTTTCGAATGCCACTTCGGTGTTCGCGTGCAAACCTTTGATCTCCGCGATCAACGATTGGCCGTCTTTCAGTTGCAAAGGTGCGGACAGCTCAAACACAGCCTGCATCGGATCGTCGGCGTGCTCGGACTGGTCGATCATGAACTGATGCGGCCGTTGCTTCACCGTGTGTCCGTTTGAGTCCGTCGCGGGAACCGACCAACGCGAGGCGACGTTTTGCTGAGCGACCGTGCTGGAGAACGCGGGCAGCCAGCGGTTGGCTCTTGCCAAGGAAACAGCGACGCTGCTGCGAGTTGGCTTCGGTTCTTCGCTTTTCTCGCCAGCGGTTTTTTTCTCGTCGGAAGCGTCGGCCTCCGGTTGCTTGATTTCCTCGATGTAGAAGCGGACTTCCACGTTTTGAGACGATTGGTTCGGTGCGGTCAGCAAGCTGACTTGGATGGACTGAGGCGACAGGGATTCAGCGGAAATGGCATCGCCCTCGAGCTTCCAGGCACGCTGGTTTTTGTCCGCTGATTTGGCTGAGGTCTTCTGAACCGATTTCCAACCGTCGGCGTTTTGTCCGAGCCAATCGTTGACACTCGTCAGCCATTGTTCCGCGGCGGTCTTCTTGTCGTCCGGCAGGGCGGCGTATTGAGAACGAGCCAATTCGATGAGTTCCCGCTTGGCTTGCGTTTGCTCTCGCAGCAACGCTTTGCTGGTGACTTCGATTTCCGGCGGGAATGGGAAGTTGTTGTTGTAGCCCTTCAGGTCCGGGTTGGGCGTGTAGCCGTAATCGCTGTAGACGCCCCATTGCTTGATGTCAGCGAAGAACGCACCCAGCGAGTAGAAATCCTTTGCCGTGAAAGGATCGAATTTGTGGTCGTGGCATTCGGCGCATCCCGTGGTCAGCCCCATCCAGGCCATGCCAACGGTTCGCACTCGGTCGGTGGCGTACTTGGAAAGGTACTCGCCAGGTTGGGCACCGCCTTCCCGAGTCATCATGTTCAGCCGGTTGAAGCCGGACGCGATCAAGTCGTCGGTCTTTGGATTGGGAAGCAGATCGCCGGCGAGCTGTTTGATGGTGAATTCATCAAACGACATGTTGTCTTGGAACGCTTCGATTACCCAGTCGCGGTAGGGAAAGATGTGTTGGTTCTGGTCACCGTGGTAACCGACCGTGTCCGCGAATCGAACGAGGTCCAACCAGAACGCGGCCATGCGTTCACCGTGGTGAGGGTTGGCAAACAGTTCATCCAGCTTCTGATCGATCAGGGCGGCTTTCGCGTCAGCCGATGTCTGTGCCGAGCGAGATTGCTGGAAGAAGTCTTGGGTTTCTTTCCAAGTCGGTGGCAACCCAACCAGATCCAAATGCATCCGCCGCAGCAATCGGTCTGCTCGAGCGGGTTCGGAAAGGTCGTGTCCCTTCGCGAGCAGTTTGGCACGGACGAAGGCATCGATTGGATGAACCGAATCCGAGTCAGTCGTTTCGTCCCACTGGCTCAGGTCGGGGACATCGGGACGCTCGATGGGACTGAACGACCAATGTTCCTCGTATGGAGCACCTTGGGCGATCCAGTCTTTCAGCAGCTGCTTCTGTTTGTCGGTCAACGATTTGTGTGAATCCGGTGGAGGCATCACCAGATCCGGATCGTCGTGATCGATTCGGACGACCAATTCGCTGCCTTCGATGTCCTCGGGAACAATCGCGGCGTAGTCGATCGCTTCTTCGCGAACGTCCATTCGCAAACCGGCCTGACGATTGTGCTCGTCCGGTCCGTGACAGAAATAACAGTTCTCGGACAGGATCGGCCGGATGTCTTGGTTGAACGAGATGTCAGCTTCGTCGGCCGAAACGGTGAGCCAGCATGGGCCGGTCAGGCCGAGCAAGCAAAACGTCGTCCATCGCAAAAAATCAAAGGAGTGCAATCGAGAATGCATGAAGAGCGAGACCACAGAATATGGCTGGAAGGAGGGGGGCGGGCGGGAAACTCATTGTAACAGATCGATCCAAGATCTTTCAGAAACCTTCGGTCCTCAGCGAGCTTTCTACGGTTGTTTGAAAGACAACGAAACACCGTGAAACTCAATAGACTCTATCGACTTATGAGCTCGCACGATGGCCGCTTGGAAACCGGCCGATCGCCGATTGATCTGGCAGTGTCGAATTTGCCGGTTGTACTAAATAGTTGTCCTCGAGATGCCGATGATGACGAGGATTCCAGTTGTTACATCCATCGATCAGCCGCGTGGGCCGAGTTTTATGATTCTGTTTTCGATCAAGCTGCTCAGCAGTCTTCGCAAAGCGATCGCGGGGAGGAAATATCCTTCTCAGCTCGCCTGGGGATTGGCGTTGGGCCTCCTCATCGGCCTGATCCCGCACGGCAATTTGTTGGCTGTCGTGTTGGTGTTCGGAGTGCTGATGTTGCGTGTCAATCACGCGATGGTCGCGCTCACCGCGATTGGCGTGACCATGGTCGCACCTCGACTGGATCCAATCTCAGACGAATTGGCTCAGTGGTTCTTCTCCCAAAACGGTGTCTCGGAGTTCATGGCACAGGCTTGGGACTACCCGTTGATTCCTTGGACGGATTTGAACAACACCGTCGTGATGGGCAGCTTTTTGATTGGACTGGCATCGCTCGTTCCAACCTTTGCTGTTTCGTACCCGCTTTTCAAAGCCGTTTCGGGCAACAGAAGCGAAGACGACGACTTGGTCGTGACACCAGTTCGCAAGCGACGAACGACCGATACGTCGGCAACGCACGCGATTGATACCTCGCACAAACAGCCACCTCAGCCTCACTTCACGCCGGAACCGGTTTTTGCATCGGGCAACGGCGAGGCTCTCGAATCCGCTTCGGGACGAGTGTTTGACTTCCGCCGCGTGGACGATGCGGAACCCGTGCTGGCAAAGATCTCGCCACGCCGCGATGAAGACTCGGATTCGAAACGAACCACGGCGGCATTGGACGCTCCTGCTTCGGACGCTTCCTCCAAAACGCAATCCACCCACATCGAAATGCTGGATGCGGAATTGAATTCGCAACCCGCATCGAAACCGACCAGCGTGGCGTTGAGATCTGGCGAGTCAGCTCGTCCGCTTCCAAACACGAACGACGACCAACACAAAATCGATGAAGCGCTCAGTTATTTGCTTCGTCAATTGCGCGATTCGCAAGACAAGGATGCAGCATGATTCGTTGGAGATTCTTACTGACACGGCTAATCGTTGTCGCGACCATTTTGATGCTGCTGTTTTGGGGCCTCGGCCCGATGGCCAGCTACATCACGGTCCGTGGGTTGGAAGCCTCGACGGGAGCCCGGGCCGACATCGGCGCGACTCGCGTGGGATTGTTTCCACCTCAGATCCAGTTCGATTCGGTGCACGTCGCCGATCCACGTGATGACAAGGAATTCCGAAACGCCTTCCAAGCGGACTCGGTGAACTTGATCGTCGACGGAGATGCGTTGCTGCGTCGTCGATGGGTGATTCGCCAAGGCAGCATCGCTGGTTTGCAAATCGGTACCACACGAGAGTCCAGTGGACACTTGGAAGAAGAACCGGAAGAAATCGAATCGTCCGGTCCTTCGATGATCGAAAACTTGTTGTCCAGCGCGACCGGCGGACTGAGTGATCGTGCCGAAGCACTCGGTAAAGATCTCGAGACCGTTCGCACGGGCGAAGAGATTCGCCGTCGTTGGAAGAGCGAATACGAGCAATTGGTCAAGCAAACCAAAGAACTCGAAGAACGCGTCGAAACGATTCGCGAAGCCGCCAGCGGCATCGACAATCCATTGCGGGATTGGCCCGAGTTGCAACGCACCTTGGCGGAATCCGAAGCGGCTCGAGAGCAATTGATCTCGTTGCGAAACGCGATGAATGCAATGCCCGATCAGATGAAAGCCGACTTGGCTCGCTTGGAAAAGGCAAAGCAAGCTGACTTGGACAAAGTCGATGCCTATGTGCCTGGCGACCTGAGCGAATCGAAGAACTTCGGCGTTGACTTGGTCAGTGCTGAAATCCGACGTTCGCTCAACCAACTCCGTGATTACCTCGATAGTGGGCGGACGCTTGCCAACTACACCGTGGTCGCGCCCGATACCGAGCGTGTCCGTGGCGAAGACTTTGATTTCTTGGGCCGCAATCGTCGCCCGGAATTGATGATCCGTCACTGCGACGTCAGCGGCACCATGCGTGCGGACGGCAAAGTCTTCACTCTGACCGGAGTGGTCGAGAACATGACGCCAACACCGGAACTGTTGGCGGATCCAACGCGAGCCCGCTTGCGTTTGGAAGGTCCCGAAACAGTTGATGTCGACTACATTCGCGACCGTCGACAAGGCGAACAACTCGATCGCTTGACGCTTCACTGGCCACAGATGAATGCCGATCCGATTCACTTGGGACGCGGCAAAGACGTTGGCGTTGCGATCGCCGGCGGCGTTCGCGAAGTGTGGGTTCAACTGAGCAGTCGCGGGGAACACCTTGAGGGCCGTTTGGTCAGCAAGCAAACCGGCGTCAACATGCGTTTGGATATCAAAGGCGATGCGGGAGCTTCGACGGCGGCGATTCAAATGAACCAATCGCTTGCTAATGTGGATCAAGTTGAAATCGATGCCGAGTTCAACGGGACCTGGCAAGACATTGATCTGAAGCTGAACACCAACCTGGGTCAGGTTTTCAACGACGCCGCGAAAACGGCCATCGCCAGCCAAGTGGAAGCGTCCAAAGCCAAGGTCGCTGCCAAGGTGGACGAAGCTCATCGCGAGCAAATGTTGGAATTGAACGAGTGGATGCTCGCTCAACAGAACCAAGCTCAATCGTTGTTGGCCAAGGCGGACAAATCGGTGGAAGAACTCAGCCGCAAGGTCCTGAGCGAAATCAACGGTGCGGATCAATACTTGGGCAAACTCAAGACCGCATTTGGTTCGAGCTTGCGTTGATCAGAAGCTAGCAACTCGGGTCGACTCCGCCATGTGCGTTTGAGTCGACCGGGTGAGCGTTGACATCGCGTCAATCGCGACCGTCCTGGCAAAGGCCGAAGGTGGGTGCACGATTCAATCGTGCGTCGACCTCCGGCCTTTCTTCATGCGCGCACGGCGGGGCGAATACGGGGTGAAGATCTCGGGCGAAAACGCTCAAATCTATAGCCCAGAACGGCTTTTCTTTGGGGTTGGGTGCGTTGGCATCGGCGGCAACGCGAGGTTACACTCGCTGCATCTTGTCGCCCTGGAACCCATCCCCACCATCAACCCCAAGAATTGCCAAGATGCTGCCTCGCCGACGTTTAGGCCAAACGGACATGGAACTCACGACGCTCTCCTTTGGAGCGTCTTCGATCGGACAAGAGTTCCGCAGCGTCGATTTGGGTGAGAGTTTGCAAGCTGTTCGTGTTGCTCTCGATAGCGGCATGAACTTCATCGACACCGCTGCGTTCTATGGACGTGGCATGAGCGAAATGATGCTCGGCCGAGTCCTGCCTGATATCCCGCGTGATCAGTACTACTTGGGCACCAAACTTGGTCGCTACACCGGCGAGCACTTTGACTTCAGCGCCCGACGTGTCACCGAAAGCATCGACACATCGCTTGAACGAATGAAGGTCGACCACCTCGACATCGTGCTGTGTCACGATTTGGAATTCGTCGAGATGTCGCAGATCGTCGAAGAGACCATCCCAGCGATCCGTCGCGAAATCGAAAAGGGCAAGGTTCGCTACGTCGGTGTCAGCGGTTACCCCATGAAGATGTTCAAGTACGTGATGGAACGTGCGGACATCGACTGCTTGCTGACATACAACCACTACACATTGCAAAACGACATGGCACTCGACTTGGTGCCACTTGCCAAAGAGAAAGGTGTTGGGTTGATGAACGGTGCGCCATTCTCGGCGCGTTTGTTGACCAACGCGGAATTGCCACCTTGGCACAAAGCCACCCCTGAAGTTCGCAAGGTCGCCGCCGCTGCCGCCAAGCACTGTGCCGATCGCGGAAGTGACATCGCCAAGATCGCACTTCAGTTCAGCATCGCCAACGAAAATTTTGCGACCTGCATTCCTGGATCAGCCAACCCAAAACGAGTCGCCCAGTGGGCCGAGTGGGCACAGGAGCCCATGGACGAAACATTGGTCGCCGAAGTCCAAGAAATTCTGAAGCCAATTCACAATTGGTTCTACATCGAAGGCCGGCCCGAAAACAACGACGAGCCTGTCGCCTCGTGAGTTCACCAAGTGGCATAGGCTTCCAGCCTGTGGAATATGAATCACAGGCAGGAGGCCTATGCCACATCCAATCCATCCCCACAAATCTCCCCCTCAAAGAATTTACATGACGTTCAAATCTGCCATCACGGTCAGCCTGGTCGAAGAAGCTCGCGGCGGACCATTTGTTTACTGGGACGGTTTGCAAGACGCTTGCGAAAAGTCAGCGGCACTGGGTTTTGATGCGATTGAAATTTTCGCTCCCGGCCCCGATGCGGTCGACGAGAGTGAGCTCAAGGGACTGCTTGAAAAACACAACTTGGTTGTCGCCGCTGTTGGCACCGGTGCGGGAATGGTCAAGCATGGTTTGAACCTCACGCACGCGGACGCCGATCATCGTGCCAAGGCTCGTGACTTCGTCAAGCAAATGATTGACTTCGGCGGCAAGTACAACGCTCCCGCGATCATCGGATCGATGCAAGGCAAATGGGGCGGCGACATTTCTCGCGACCAAGCGTTGGGGTTCTTGCGGGAAGCACTTGATGAACTTGGTCCGTACGCAGCGAAGTACAACGTGCCGCTGTTCTATGAGCCACTGAATCGTTACGAGACCAATCTGCTTCGCACGGTCGAAGAAGGCGTTGAGTTTTGCAAGACGTTGTCGTCCGACAACATCAAGTTGCTGGCGGATTTGTTCCACATGAACATTGAAGAAGCCGACTTGGCCTCCGCCATTCGAGCCGGCAAGGGCTACGTCGGGCACATTCACTTTGTCGATTCCAATCGCCAAGCCGCCGGCATGGGGCACATGAATCATGAGCCCATCATTCAGGCTTTGAAAGACATCGACTACGACGGATACCTGTGTGCCGAAGCATTCGCGTTGCCCGATTCGGACACCGCCGCGAAAAACACGATCGATGCGTACAAACGCCTCACTGCGTGAGTTTGTCCAAACACAAACTTGCATAGGTTTCGGGTCTAAAAAAGATGAGGCATAGGCTTCCAGCCTTTGATTCGAGAACCCCTATCGGGCTGTTGATTGAGTGAGCCGTACCGCGTTAGCGGCGGTTAATTAGACGCCAACCGGGGCTAACGCCCAACGGCATTTTGTCATTCGATATGCGACTAAATGAACAGCCTGCTATGCCACTGAGCAAAAAGTCGACGCCCCCACCATCCCTCCCCACCACGAGATGAACTGAATATGTCAAACACTTTGATTGGGTCACGAACCCTGATTTGGATGCTTGCCATTGCGATGGCACCTTGGGCGGTCGCCGATGATCGCCCCAACATTGTCTTCATCATGTCGGATGATCACACCAGCCAAGCGGTGGGAGCCTATGGCAGTCGATTGGCCTACCTCGACCCAACGCCGAACTTGGATCGGTTGGCCGAGGAAGGGATGCTGTTCGAAAACGCGTTCTGTACCAACTCAATCTGCACGCCCAGTCGTGCGTGCATCATGACCGGGCAATACAACCACACCAACGGCGTGTTTGATTTGAATGGTCGCATTGATCCGGAGAACCAGCATCTCGCGAAAGAGATGAAGAAGGCCGGCTACCAGACCGCGATGATCGGGAAGTGGCACCTCAAAGCGGAACCCGCTGCATTTGATTACTACTGCGTGTTGCCCGGACAAGGCAAGTACTTTGATCCTGAGTTCCGAGTCCAAGGTGACAAGCCCTGGCCGAAGAACACGATCAAGAAAGAAGGCATGCACAGCACCGACGCGATCACCGACATCACGCTGAAGTGGTTCGACGAAGTTCGTGAGGATGACAAACCATTCTTCTTGATGCACCACTACAAGGCACCCCACGATTTCTTTGAGTACGCACCTCGCTATGAGGAGTACCTGGAAGAAATTGCCATTCCGGAACCGAAGAATTTGTGGAGCCAACCGAAGTTCGGATCCTTGGCGACTCGTGGGGCCGATGACGAAATGATGCCGTTCATCGGCACATCGATCGGACGCCGCAATCCGCGTCGCAACTATGCAAAGCATTACGGTGTCGACTCATGGCTCAGCGATGAAGATGCAAAGCGAGAAGCGTACAACATCTACATGAAGCACTACCTCCGCTGCGTGAAGGGAGTCGATGACAACTTGGCTCGTTTGTTCAGCAAGTTGGAAGAAACCGGCCAAATGGACAACACCGTGATCATCTACACAGGCGATCAAGGGTTCATGCTGGGTGAGCACGACTACATGGACAAGCGGTGGATGTATGACGAGTCGCAACGCATGCCGTTCTTGGTCCGTTATCCCAAGTCAATTCCAGCCGGATCACGCAGCAGTGCAATCGTCGAAAATGTCGACTACGGTCCGACCATGTTGGCATTCGCCGGAGTGGAAACGCCCGACTACATGCAAGGCAAAAGCTTTCGCGAAATTTGCGAGACCGGTGAAGAACCCGAAGGTTGGAAACAGGAAGCGTACTACCGCTACTGGATGCACATGGCTCACCATGACAATCCCGGTCACGTTGGGATTCGGACCAAGACCCACAAGCTGATCTATTACTACGGCGTCAACTACGAAGGAAAGCTGCAAACGCCACCGGCTTGGGAATTGTACGATTTGGTGAATGACCCAACGGAAGTCGTCAACCAAATCGACAACCCGGAATACGCCGAGATCGCGACGGATCTCAAACAGCGATTGGCGGAGCTTCGGGAACGAGTGGGTGACGATGGTTCACATTACCCGGCCGTCGAAGAGGTGGTCCAGGAATTTTGGGATTACAGTGAGGAGGACCGTCAGAAGGCGATCAAGATTTCGCACGAGTATTCTCAGGCCAAGCAATCGGGGCAGGAAACCAAGCTCCGAAAGTAGGCTTGGTGTTCCAGTGTTTCTAGCGGCTAGTTGAGAGCTCTCCGGTTCGAAGGACCGGACGGTTTGTGCCGTTCTGCTAAGAGACTGCCGGGCTGAACCTGTGAAATGTGTCACGTCGCATTCTCGCCGTTTGAAGGCGGAATTCTGACCTGACAAATCGCACAGTTCGGCTACCGTTGTTTTCCCTCCTCCCCTCAGTTTCATCCCTCCAGTCTGAGTCACTCCTATGTCACGTTGGTTGTTTTGTCTGGCGGTCGTCGCCGTGAGTTCTTGGTCCGGCGGACTGCAGATGTCTGGTTCGGTCGCGGCAGCGGATCGTCCGAATGTGGTGATCGTCATCACCGATGATCAGGGATACGGCGATTGCGGCTTCACTGGAAACGAGGTCGTGAAAACGCCAAACATCGACTCGTTGGCGGCGGAGTCATCGGTGCTGACGGATTATCACGTTGCTCCCACGTGCTCGCCAACTCGTTCCGCATTTGTCACGGGGCACTGGACCAACCGAACTGGCGTGTGGCATACGATCAGCGGTCGTTCGATGTTGAGAGACAACGAAGTGACGTTTGGCGAAATTTTCAGTGATGCTGGTTACCAAACGGGCATGTTTGGCAAGTGGCACTTGGGCGACAACTATCCCTACCGCGCTGAGGACAATGGATTCACCGAGGTCTATCGCCACGGCGGAGGCGGCGTGGGGCAGACACCCGATTTTTGGGACAACGCTTACTTCGGCGGATCTTATTTCCACAACGGAGAGGCGGTCAAAGCGGAAGGCTTTTGCACGGACGTTTTCTTCCGTGAAGGCAATCGATTCATTCGAGAATGTGTCGAAGCCGACGAGCCTTTCTTGGCCTACATCGCGACGAACGCACCGCACGGTCCGTTGCACGCACCGCAAAAGTACATCGACATGTACCCTGAGATGAAGGAAAACGTCGCGACGTTCTTTGGGATGATCACCAACATCGATGACAACGTCGGGCAAACTCGTGAATTGCTTCGTGAGCTGGGCGTGCATGACAACACGATCTTTATCTTCACGACTGACAATGGCACGGCGGGCGGTGCTTCGGTCTACAACGCCGGGATGCGTGGCAAGAAGGGCAGTCCGTATGAAGGCGGCCACCGCGTTCCATTCGTGATGCATTATCCCAAGGGTGGCTTTGCAACGCCCCGCAGTGACAACACGCTTTGTCATGCCGTCGACGTTGTTCCCACGCTGCTGGAAATGTGTGGTGTCGATGCACCTGAAAAGGTGAAGTTCGACGGGACATCGATCGTGTCGCTGTTGAAAGGACAAGCCGACTCGTCGTTCGACGAACGCATGTTGATCACCGATTCGCAGCGAGTGATTGACCCGATCAAGTGGCGTCAATCGTCGGTGATGCAGAACAAATGGCGTCTGATCAATGGCAAAGAGCTGTACAACATTGCGGACGATCCAGGCCAAGAAAACAACGTTGCGAAAGCTCACCCCGATCAAGTCGACTCGATGCGTTCGTTCTACGACGCGTGGTGGGCGGAGTTGGAACCGACGTTTTCACAAACCACAGAAATGACCGTCGGGCACCCCGATCATCCGGTCGTCACGTTCACCGCTCACGACTGGATTGGGCAGGCTCCTCCATGGAACCAAGCTGCGATTCGTGCCGCCGCGGCGGTTTTTCCAAAGAAATCGAAGAAGGCGAAGGACCAGAAATTGTCGCACAACGGTCACTGGGCCATCCACGTGCACGAAGCCGGCAAGTTTGAGGTCGCTTTGCGTCGTTGGCCCGAAGAATCCGGCGCCGCGATCACTGCGGCTGTGCCGCCGGGCGAAGATGTGCCGGGATCGTCACCCGCGTATCGAACGCAAGCCGGCCGTGCGATTCCGGTTCAGTCGGCTGAAATTCGTGTTGATGGAAAGTCCATCGCGAGCAAAGCCGTCGGTGAAGGGGACAGCGTCGTGTCCATGGAAATCGATCTATCCAAGGGCTCACACCAGCTCGCTCCCGTCTTCAAAATCCCGAGTGGCGAAGTCGGGGCGTACTATTGCACGCTCTCGCGAATCGGCAAATGAGTTTCTCTTTTTAGGGCCGGTTGTGACGATTTTTCCGGCACTTCCCAGTCGGGTTGTGTCGGTTGAATCGGATGCATCAGATCCCAATATTAAGAAATACTTAGTTTCGGTCCGGGTGGCAATCATCAGCCATACATGCGGGATCGGGTGATCGATGAACACTCCGTAAGGCGACATCAACCTAGGGATTGGTTGGTGCTTAAATCGAGAAAACGGAGTCTCAATTCGATGCAATCTTCATCCATGCGGCGCGGCGGTAGCGTTGCCAGACGAACCCTTGCGGCGTTGGTCTGCTTGGTAGCCAGTGGCGGAACAGTGGCGACCGCCGATGAATGGTGGAACCCCGCAGACCAAGTGGGAAGCGACTCCGTGTTGGTCTCGCCTGAATCGGCTCCTTCGCAGGGTTCGTTCGATGGAATGCTGTCCAGCGAGTACAGCGCGGCTCCCGTCCAAGCGGTTGAAAGTACTTTGCAGTCGCTTCCCGCTGATATCGATCAAGAGCCATCTGGACTCGGCACGCTTGATCAAGACACGCAAAACCAGCTAGCCATCGCGGAAGACGACTCCGATGAGGCATCCTTGGAGGATCGACTCGAAGCTCTCGCAGCACGTCTTGATTCGCTTGATACACTCGAAGAAGAGTGGGCCGACTACCAAGATGAAATGGCTTCGGACGCAAAAGCCAAGAAGAAAAAGTCGACCATCAAAATTGGCGGTCGTGTTCACATCGACCACTGGTCGTTCTCCAACACCGACGCTGGGATCAACCGGATCGAAAGCGGTCGAATTGGCGGAGCAGCCGGCGACCCCAATCAAAGTCCAGAGAACATCACCGCGTTCCGACGTCTGCGATTGGAAATCTCGGGGACCGTTCCCCAAAACATGAAATATCGTTTGCAGGTTGACTTCAATAACCCGCAAACACCCGAGATCAAAGACGCGTATCTCGGCTGGACCAACCTCCCCAACAACCAAACGTTGCTTTTGGGTAATCAAAAGCGTCCGCTCGGATTGGATCACTTGAACAGCTCGCGATACAACGTCTTCGCAGAGCGCCCATTAGCGGTTGAAGCATTCAATGAAGATGCTCGTCGCTTTGGTTTGGCGATGTATGGTCACAACGATGCAGAATCGTTCTGTTGGACCTACGGCATCTACAACCTCGAGAATATCAACACCGACGGTCGGTTCATCGGCGACTCAGCTCAAGCGGGTGGATACTCGCGGCTGTGGGGATCGCCATGGTACGACGATACCAGTGGTGGACGCGGGTACTGGCACTGGGGTTTGGCGGGAGCCGTTGCAAAACCAGACGGCGACGCTGGAGCGAATGACACCAACAACAACGAAGGGCGTTTTCGTACTCGGCCGGTCGCTCGAAGCTCGCAACGTTGGCTGAACACCGGGCGAATCGACGGTGCCGACTGGTATCAAAACATCGGGTTCGAAAACATCTTGAACTTGGGTTCGCTGCAAATCACGGGTGAGTACATTCTGACCCCAATGCAGGTGGAAGATCCAGCCGCGGGAGTGGACGACAACTTGTTTTTCCACGGTGGTTACATCTACGCGTCCTACTTCTTGACCGGCGAGCACATGCCGTACAACCGGTCGACAGGAACGTTGTCGCGCGTGACACCTCACGAAAACTTCTTCTTGGTGGATCGCTGCAACGGTTGTCGTGGCAGTGGCTGGGGAGCGTGGCAGGTGGCACTTCGATATGACCACCTCGATCTGACCGATGGTGGTGTCAACGGCGGCGTGGCGGATCTCTTCACCGCTGGCTTGAACTGGCACTGGACGCCTTACTCGAAGGTTCAGAACAACTTGGTGTGGGGTGAAATCAGTGATAGCGGATTGGCCGCCAACGGCAACAGTTCGCTTGACGCCCCGGTGGAAGCAGGAAACTTCCTGATCTTCGGAACTCGTTTCATGATTGATTTCTGATCGATCCAGTTCAAATCCAAACCAAGACTCTCTCTGTGCGGGGCTGTTATTCAGCCCCGCACACAAACCGCACAGAAATGAAAAAGGAATTTCTAATGAGCCGATCCATTCAATTCGGTCGCGTCGCGTTGCTGGGATTGTTCGCGTTGACCGCCTCGGTCGTCTTCTCGAGCACCGCCAGTGCATTCGGCCCCGCCTGCTGCTTCTGCCAAGCCGGACGCTGCGTGGTAGAAGTTGAAAAAGAAGAAGTCGACGTGACTTGCTTTGACGTCGAATGCGAAACCATCTGCATTCCACCGCTGCGTTTCCCATGGGAATGCGGGCCGCTGAAGAAGTGCGGCAAGGTTCGGACGGTCAAGAAATTGGTCACGGACAAAAAGAAGAAAACCGTCTGCACCTACGATTGGTCCGCCATCGCTTGCTGCCCAGATTGCCGTCATCGTGCACGTGGAATCTTCGGTTGTGGCAAGGGGTGCGGCAACGGATGCTGTGACAGCGGAAGCTGCGATGCAGGTTGCGAAACCGGTTGTGACGTTGGTGGGTGTGACATCGGATGCTGTGCCAGCACAGAAGGTGCCGCATCGTTGCCGCCCGCAACGTTTGCCAACAACGCCGGCGAAGCGATCCAGTTGGACCAACAAGAAACCGTCGCTTTGGCATCGGCAATCAGCCGTGCTGAACCAGACGCCGAAGGTTGGGTGACCATCACCAATCCCAACCAGGCTTCGCTTCAGGCAGAGAACGACTTGATCGAAGCCACTGTCGAAGTCATCGGTCAGTAATCTCCAACGTCACCAACGTTCGGAACGCAAACCACCGGCACGATTCAATTGTGTCGGTGGTTTTTACTGCGCTGTTGGGATGGGGCAGGCTTCAGTTCATGGACGGTCAAATCACAGGCTGGAAGCCTATGCCACTTTGGAGGCCGTCCGGTTGCGATGGAACATCACATAGACGCACGGAACCAAGATCAGCGTTAGGATGGTGGAGATCACCATGCCCCCTAACAAAGCCCGAGCGAGCGGGATCATCGCTTCGTTTCCAGGTGCGAGCTGAAACGAAAGCGGCAACATGGAAGCAACCAAGGTTAACGACGTCATCAAAATGGGACGCAAACGCACTTGTGCGGCTGACATCGCTGCTTCTCGAGCCGTCACCCCGCTCGCAAGTCGCTGATTAGCAAACTCGACCAGCAGAATCGAGTTGTTCACAACAACTCCGATCATCATCAACGTTCCCATCAACGATTGAATGTTGATGTAGGTGTCCGTCAGAAAGAGAACCACCAAGACGCCGCCGATGCCAAGTGGCACGGACAACATGATGATCAGCGGGTCAAGGAAGGAACGGAACTGAGCCATCAGCACGAGGTAAACCAGCAACGTTGCGACGGCCAGTCCGGCTCCCAGCATGCTCATTCCGTCTCGCATCTTTTCGATAGGACCTCGAAGCGTGACCGAGACGCCGTTTTTAAATTCCATGTCCGCCAAAACAGCATCGATGTCAGCCGCGACACTTCCCAGGTCTCTGCCAGCAACATTGACGTGAATGTCATTGACCCGCGAAATGTTGTAGTGGGCGATCTCGCCGGGGATGGTCACGCGATTGACGGTCGCGATGTTGGACAGCGGAATCGTGATGGGACCATCCGGGGTGTCGAGAGACAACGGAATGTTCTGCACCTCGTCGAGCGACTGAAACTGATTCGATGCGTACTGAACGCCCATGAAAAAGTCGACGCCGCTCTTGGGATCAATCCAGATCGTTGGCGAATAGCCCACACTCGATCCCAACGCCGTCAGCACCGTTTGGGCGACCTGTTCCTGGTCGACGCCCAGGTATTTGGCACGTGTGCGATCAACCTTCACATCGAATTGCGGGTAGTCGAGAGACTGGGCGATTTGGACGTCACGTGTTCCTTGGATCGGAGCGATCTCGCGAACAATTCGCTCGGCCGCGTCTCGGCATTGTTGCAGGGTGCCCGCCGAAACTTGAACGCTGATCGGGGTCGGGACCCCTTCGTTGAGCGCCATGTTGACAATCCCGCCGGAGACAAACATGAACTGCTCCAGCGGATATTCCTCGTTCAGTTTGGATCGCAATTCATCAATGTAAGTTTGGGTTCCAACGTGACGATCTTCTTGGTTCAAGTTCACAATCAAGTAAGCCGTGTCAGGTCCAGAGTTGGAACTCAACACGGTGGAGAAACCGGCACCCTTTCCGACTGGCAAACCAATGTTGGAGATGATCGTGTCAATCCGATCTTCAGGGATGACTTCCTTGATCGAATCTTCAATCTTGGCGACCAGTTCTTCCGTCTTCGACAGGGCGGTCCCGGGCAGGGTTTTTAAGCGAATTTCAAAGCTGCCTGAATCCACATTTGGAAAGAGTTCCGTGCCGATTTGCGGCAGCAAGAGAAAGGAGGCTCCCACCGCCACAGTGATCACCAGAGCCGAGATCGCAGGGACTCGCATCGCCGTTGCCAGCAGATGCCCATACAGCCCCGAAGGTGTTTGAGGTTTCGGTTCGTTGCCTTCCTCTTGCTGATCTGACGATTTTTCACGAACACGTTCACGGACGAATGTCGCACAGAAAGCCGGGACGACCGTCAACGCCAAGATGTAGGACGCACCGATGGTCAGCGTGGCCGCGAGCGACAAGGGAGCAAACAGATACTTGATCATTCCCGTCAGGAAGATTGCTGGCAGGAACACCGCGAGCGTGGTGATGGTCCCGGCAAGAATTGCGCCGGAGACTTCTTGCGTTCCATCGCGGGCGGCTTCCATGGCGGATTTGCCCATGCGGCCGTGACGAATCACGTTTTCGACCACCACGATTCCGGCGTCGACCACGGTGCCGATGGCCAGTGCGATTCCGCCAAGCGTCATGACGTTGATCGTTTGACCCGAGAACGCGAATCCCAAGGCTCCGATCAAGATCGCCAACAAGATCGTCGAAACAATGATCACTGTCGGCAGCACTCGCCTTAGGAAAACAAACACGACCAAGGCGACCAAGACCGACCCCAGTGTGACCTGCGTGAGTAGGCTGGACATCGCGTTGCGAATGTAGAGCGATTGGTCCGAGACCAACGTGACTTCGGTTGCATCGGGGATGTCTCCGCGTTCCTTCATCTTCGGAATCTCCGATGCGATTCCATCGTAGATTCTGTCAACGACGGCAATCGTGTTCTCACCGGGTTCGCGAAGGAGCGGGCAGTAGACGCTGCGTTTTCCATTGACGCGGACGATGTTGTATTGCAACGCCGCATCGTCTTTGACTTCCGCAACGTCTCGAATGAAGATTGGACGATCGTTTCGAACGGCGATGGGAATGCCCTCGATCTCATCCACATCGGGCAATGTGTTTCGAGGATGGATTTGATAGTCCGTTCCGCCCATGGTCGCGGTCCCCGCCGCCAACACGAGATTCGATTTCTTGAGCGCGTCGACCACGTCGGTGGCGCTGACGTGGTAGGCCTGCAGTTTGGCTGGATCGACGTAGACCATCATTTGGCGGAACTTGCCGCCGAAGGGGTGAGGAATCTGGACGCCTTTCAAGCCACCCATTTTGTTCCGGACGGCGTAGTACCCGATCGTGTACAGTTCCGATTCGCTCAGGCCTTCGCCCGAGATCGCCGCGAGCACGACGGGCAGGTTCGATGGTTCGCTGCGAAGCGTGAACGGCCATTCGATCCCGGGCGGCAAGTGGAACATGTCACTGGCTTCCAAGTTGACGATGTCGTTCATCGCTGAACTTGGATCGGCACCCGGTTGGAAGAAGACTTTGATCACAGCGGCACCCGGAACCGTGCGAGATTCCTGGTGTTCAATTTTGCCTGCCAAGGTCAACGCACGCTCCACGCGGGAGGTGACCGATTTCTCCATGTCCAAGGTGGGAAGACCTGGATAAGAGAAAAAGCTGACGACCACCGGTTTTTTGAAATCCGGAAGGATGTCGATCGTGATACCGGGGATGACGGCCGCGCCCAGAACACAAAGTGCGATGGATGCCGCCAGCACCGCGAAACGATTGCGGAGTGAAAACTGGATCAATGACATCAGTGAGCGGCCTCCAAAACGGCGACTTTTTGTCCGTCAATGAAGCGGCTCAAGTGAGCGTCGACGACCGCCTGTCCGGGCTCGACACCGGTCAGGACTTCGATGAAGTTGCCGTCATCCATGCCCGTCGAAATCTCTTGGATGGAGATCGTGTCATCGTCCGCGACCACATACACAAATGCGTTGCCTGATTCATCAAAACGGATCGCTTGAGAAGGCAGCATGTTGGCGGCGATCTTTGTGTCCATGTTGATGGTGGCTTGGCCAAACATGCCGGGCAAAAGTTTGCCGTCACGATTGTCCATTTCGACTTCGACCAACATGGTTCGCGTGTTGACATCCAAGCTGCCGCTGCGGCGGGTGACTTGTGCAACCAAAGGGGCTTCCGACGCGAAGGAAGGGAAGGTCAAACTCACTTCGTCCCCGGGGGTGACCAAGGGAGCGTCTTTTTCTGGGACGGGGATTTGGACTCGTACCCGATTGATTTGGCTGATCACAAACAAGGGTTTGACAGGTCCAACGTCGTTGGCGGCTCGCACCAGGTCGCCCGGTTGAATGTTTCGTTCCGTGACGATGCCAGCGAAAGGAGCCTTGATTTCAGCGTAGTCGATCCAGACGTTGAGCTCATCGAGTTCACGTCGGGCGATCTCCGTTTCCGCTTTCGCGGTTTCCAGATCAGCCCGTGAGGATTCGATCTTTGCGGTGGCGACTTCCACGTCAGCGCGAGCCGATTCCACGGCGGATTCGACCGCTTGCTTGCGAGCTGATTCGCTGTCGCGTTTCATGCGAGCTTCGTCGAGCATTCGATTCTGCAAAGAGCCTCGGTTGACCAAGTCTTCGGTTCGACTGAACTCCGCGTTGGCGGCAGCGAGCGACGCCTCCACGGCGGCGCGTTCGGATTCGGCCTGCGCCAATTTGGCTCGTGAGGACCGTTCGCTTGCTTCAGCCAGCTGCACGCCCGCGGCGGCTTGCGTCTCTTGTGATTCCAAACGCCGGATTTTGGCGTCGATGATCCGGCGTTGTTGCAGTTTTTCAGGAACAGCGATCTTCGCCAGGACTGTTCCTGATTCGACATACTCGCCAATGTCGGCGGAGAACGATTCCACATAACCGGTTGCTTGCGAGCGAACTTCGGCTCGGTAGTAAGCGTGGATGGTTGCCGGTTGAACGCTTCGTCGTGTCACTTCGGTGGGTTGGACGGCGACGGTCTTGACCGGGGTGACGCGTGGAGGTTGCGGTTTTGTTGCCACTGAATCGGAGTCGGTGCAACCAGTCACAAAACAGAGCACGGCGAGGGTGACAAATGGAGGCAGGACGCGGGGCGGGCTTGCAAAAGGCATGTTGTGAATCGAGGACAGTGTCCTGGGCTCCGCTGTGATAATTGGGGGAATCGGAAAAGTCTGTCTGACCGGAAGCGGTTCGCTAGGTGGTCGATGTAGTTTAGTTCGCGCAATGGGCCGTTTCGATGAGCGGCAGATTAGAACTGACTAATCCAACGCGATCGATCGTCACCATCTGGATGAGCAATCGCCGAAGGTCATTTGTAGAAACCAGTGCGTTCAGAACGAGCTGAGAATGGCCCACGAACGCTTTCTTCCGAACAGATGAACTAGGAGAACATGGATGTCTCGTTCGTTTCTTTACTCTTTGATTGCCCTCACGGGCACCGTTCCCGCGATCGGTTGTGCTCAGCATTTTGACCGAGCCCCTGCTGCAGACGCCTATTCCACCCGTTCGGCGGCCGTTGCAACCGCGATCGCAACGGCGACCAACGATCAGGCGGAACCGGATTCCATGTTGGCTGAGGACGTCAAAGCTGAGGAAATCAAAGCCGACGTTCCCTCGATTCGTCCCGTCGCCCATCGTGATGTCGACGCCACCGTCTCTCAGCCACAGGCCGTCAGCGAAACGGTGATGACGATCGATGGGAAACGTTACCGGTTGCAGCCGATCGAAAAGGAACCTGCAACGCAGCCCGCGGAGCATTCCCTGGCGGCATTCGAAAGTGCTTCGGTAGGATTGGCGCCAGAACCCATGGTGGTTGAGCCCTTCGAGCAACCAGTGGAAGTCGGCATGTTGGCCACCGATTCCATCCAAATGAACTTGCCGACCGCTTTGGCAATGATCGACGGTCAGCACCCGGCGGTCGGATTGGCTCAGTGGCGGACTCGCGAAGCGTACGCGGAACTGGACCAAGCCAAGGTGTTGTGGTTGCCGTCCATCCAGGCCGGGTTCAGCTTCCACCGTCACGATGGGAACTACCAATCCAGCAACGGTGACATTGTCGATGTCAATCGGAATTCGTTTCAGTACGGGTTGGGCGCAGGTGCGACCGGTGCGGGAACGACCAATACTCGACCGGGGCTGGTTGCTCAGTTCCATTTGGCCGACGCAATCTTTCAGCCGAAGATCGCCGAGAAGTCCGCTTGGGCACGGAGCCACGCCGCAGCCGGTGTGTTGAATCAGCAATTGTTGCAAGCTGCGATGGCCTACACCGAATTGTTGGAAGCTCACCAAGACGCTCGCGTGCTGGAAGAATCCCGCGACCGAGCTGGGGAGCTCACTCGGATCACGACCGATTTCGCTTCCGCCGGCCAGGGATTGCAAGCTGACGCAGATCGAATGCAAACGGAGATGCGTCTGATCGACAGTCGTTTGGTTGCCAGTCAGGAACGCATTGCGGTTGCATCGGCGCGACTTGCTCAGGCAATCAGCATGCACTCGGGGGACAACTTGGTTCCGATGGACGTGACCGTGGTTCCGTTGAACCTGACCCATATGGGGACCGACAAAGCATCGTTGATCAGCACGGGTTTGTCGTCACGACCGGAGTTGAAAGAATCCCAGTCGTTGGTCGCTGCCGCCTGCGAAGCTTACCAACGCGAAAAGTATGCTCCGTTTGTTCCGAGTGTACTCTTGGGTTACAGCACCGGCGGATTTGGAGGCGGCTTGGGCAACGATCTCAGCGATGTCGATGGTCGCTATGACTTCGACGCCGTGGTCACGTGGGAACTACGCAACTTCGGGCTTGGGGAACGTGCCGCTCGCAACCGAACGTCCGCACGAGTTCAGCAAGCCAAATACGAAAAGCTTCGCGTGATGGATCAGATCGCAGCCGAAATCTCGGAATCGGCCAGCCAGGTTGAGTTTCGTCGTCAACAAATGGATTTGACTCAGCAAGCGATCGCCACGGCGGAACGATCTTACCAAGCGAACTTGGAACGCATCCAAGATGGTGAAGGTTTGCCCGTCGAAGTCTTGCAAGCCGTCCAGGCTCTGGAGGCAGCACGTCGTGCCTATCTCCAGGCCGTGACGTCTTACAACCAAGCCCAATTCCGACTGCAATGGGCCTTGGGATGGCCAGTCAACGATGACCAAACCGTGTACGAGTATTGAGCCAATCGCCATTCCAGTTTCGTGCACCTTCTGATCGCAATCACGAAGGCTTGGTAGGCAAACTCACTTGAAACACGGTCCTCCACGGAGGTCGCTCGATCAGTTCGATTTCGCCTCCTAGGGAATCCAAAATGCTTCGCACGATACTGAGCCCAAGACCCGTGCTGGGTGGGAAGGAGTTTTGATCGTGCTGCGAACTCAATCCTTCGTCGCCCGAGTGGGCTTTGTAGAAGCGATCAAAGATTCGGTCGGAATGTTCGGCCCCAATTCCAATCCCGGAGTCTCGGAATTCGATGTTCACGAGATTGGATGAATGGGTCAAGACGACTTCGATGTTGCCTCCGGTTGGTGTGTACTTGATCGAGTTTTCGAGCAAGTTGTGAAAGACTTGCCGCACACGTTCTTGGTCAGATTCGATTTTCATTGGGCCGTTGCGGATCAAGGCCAATGACAACTGTCGGCCCGTGATTCGAGGTTGCAGCGAGCGGATCACCTCTTCTGCCATTGCTTCCAAATCGATCGAAGCCAATTTCATTCCAGCCGCGCTCGATTCACTGCGTGACAAAGCAAGCAGTTGACTGGTCACGGCTGTCAAACGGGAACACTCCTCCAAAATGCTTTTGAATCGCGTGCTTGCTTCGTCTTGAACGTCTGTGAGTTCCAGTCCCATCTCCGCTTCGCTTTGGATGATCGTCACCGGTGTGCGTAATTCGTGAGAAGCGTCGTCAGAGAACCGTCGGACTTCCGCGAACGATTTTTCTAACCGGGAAATCATCGAGTTGATGGTTTTTGCGAGATGTCCGAGTTCATCGTGCGGGTTCGGAACCGGCAACCGTTGATGTAGGTTTTCAGCCGTGATCTCGTTGCTGCGTTGGGTCAATTGTTCGACCGGAGATAGTGCCTTCATCGCCAAGACGTAGGACACAATCACCACCATGACCAGCATCAAAGGAATGGTGGACCACAGGACTTTCGCGACGCCTCGAAGCTCTTCATCGATGTGCTCCATTTCGGCAACGAGAATCAACGTGTGCGTGCCGGTGGGCGTTTCGATCGAACCGCGAGCGAGCCGGCCGTGTCCGAATCCTGGGATCATTTGGGAATCGAACACCGGGCCTGGTTGCACGATCGTTTTCCATTCGGAATCAGGCATCTGATTCAGCGAGTTGGCCGCCGCCACGATGCGACCGTCAGGAGCCACTGCAACTCCAGAAATTTCCAGATGCTTTCCAAATTTGCGGACCCAGTTCGCGAAATTTTGATCCGGCGTCGTAGTTGTTTCCAGATCAACACGGACTTTCTCGAATCGGTTCTTCAGACCATCATCGACCTGACGGTAGTGCATCCGATAAAGCATGCCGTAGAGCAATGCGGCAAAGGCAAACAAGACAATGCCAAATGCGAGCGTGCTCCAAACGGCGATCCGCCAACGGATACTGATCCGATTCATGCTGTTTCTCGAATCGTGTAGCCCACACCACGAATGGTCAGGATCAAAGGAGATGTTCCAGGCAACTCGATCTTTTTTCGAAGACTGTTGACGCACACATCGATGGCATTGGTCATGATCCCACCGGGTTCTTTCCAAATGTCGATGGATAGCATTTGCCGCGTGACGTTCGAATTTTTGTGACGCATCAGGTATTCCAACAGCTCGTACTCGCGAACGCTCAGTTCAATCTCAACTCCATTTCGGCTGACACGTCGTGCCATGACATCGATGTGAACATCGTTGCACTTCAGTTCGGCCGACTGGTTGGGTCTCGAACGTCGCAGCAAAGCACGGACGCGAGCGAGCAGTTCCAGGTGAGCGAATGGCTTGACCAGATAGTCGTCCGCTCCGAGATCCAATCCTCGGACGCGATCGTCCACGGAGTCTCGAGCGGTTAAAATCAGGACTGGCAAAGTGATGCCACCAGCACGAAGGTCGGACAAGATTTGAAAGCCATCTCTGCCCGGCAATGAGAGATCGAGGATCAACGCGTCGAAGGGTTCCGTGGTCGCCATGTAGAAACCTTGTTCGCCTGTTCCACAAGTCTCAACCTCGTAGCCGTCTTTCTCGAAGACCTGCGACAAATTGCGACGCAGTTTCAACTGATCTTCGATCAAAAGAAGGCGAGTCATGACGGGACTTGGTCGGGGGAGCGAAACAAGGGTTCTTCAGGAATGTCCTTTGGAACCGCAACAGCGACATCTTCCTCGTCGCGATTGCTGAATCTGGGAAAGTGACGCAGCATTGACCATTTATCGTTTCGATCCATTAGCAAATGATTAGAAGTTGCTAATGTGAGGCTGGGTCAATGTCTTCGGTTCGAAAACCTCAGTCATATGCAGATGTGAAAGCTTGGTTGCTGCACTCCTTCGGTACAATTGCTTCGACGGTCATCCAGCCAGCGTATCCAAACACTGTGACGTATCGCATGGTCAATCCCTACGAATCCGCCGAATTCGTTTCTATCACACCGCCTGAGAAACCGTCCAAACATCCCTTTTTGATTGGATTTCGGAATGGCACGCTTTGGTCGTTGATCGTGTTGTTCCTCACCGTTCCGGCGTTCTACAACGAGTTCACGTTGCCCTTGAGACAGAGCAACACGATTTCTCCTGGCGATCGTTTGACGCTCGCGACGTCGGCTTGGTCGTGGTTGATAGCTTGCGGCACTGGTCTGACTTTCATCACATTGCCTTGGGCGGTTGTTGCCGGGTTCGTCAAATGGGCGTCCGTCCGCCGTGAGACTGGTTTCACACGATGAGCATTCTCACGATAGGATGGGGAGTGTATCGAGTTTGAGGTTATCTGATACGTCTTCGGTCAAGGGAGAGCTTTTCACGTACGCCTGTCATCGAAAGGTGATGAGCTCAAGAAAATCTTTGGTGCGATTGATGAATCGCCGTATTTCCCGGACAAACTTTCCCAGAAACTAAAGTTGCTGAAACGGCTCACGCCAAATGATGCGAGCGAAATCGCAATCCCGGATTAGACCCGAACCACCACTTCGTGCTCTTCGTGTCCATTTTGGTGAGTCGTTGCTATTGAGTTTCGTGTCCACTGACAAGCGATCTTTGTTAACTGAGAAGTGGATGACAAATCCGTACCAAATTCCAACCGAAGAAGCGAATGAGACGCCCACACGGACGCCCGTTTGGTACTGGGTTTTGGCTGCGCTGTTGTTGTTGGTTGCGGTCGTGATCAGTGGGCCTGGTGTCATCCTTGCGATGAGTGACGGGTTACGTCCAGCTCCGGCCGGACGTCAGTTCGCGACATATGATCTGGAGCTGTTTCTGTTTGGTATCCCCATCGCACCGTCGACCGCTCGGTGGCTTGCTTTCGCCGTCACACCCATCTTGATTGCCATCGCCGTCGGGCTGGTCTGGCGAGGTATCTCGGTGAGAAGGGATCATCGTGTCGTTGCTTCGCACGATCGATGATCGTTTGAACGCCCCGTTCTGCTTAGGATTGGGCCTGTTTGAAGACAGGCATTTCGAGTTTTTATAGGTCGGTTGTGCAGACCGATCAAGTTTCGACAAGTGGGAGAATGGTGATGGACAGTGGCAGTCAGGATGCGGAACAGCTTCGTTTGCTCTCGATTTTTCACTACGTTGTGGCTGGGCTGTTGGCTCTGATCTCTTTGTTCCCACTGATCCATTTGGCGGTCGGAGTTGGGCTCTTGACTGGCGCGTTCGATGGGGCAGGAACGGGCGAAGCGCCGCCTGCGTTCATGGGGTGGTTGTTCATCGCGTTCCCGCTTGCATTCATTGCCTTTGGATTGACGATGGCTGCCTGCGTCGCCATGGCTGGACGCAAGCTGAACCAGAGACGCGGTCATCTGTTTTGTTTGGTTGTTGCCGGAATGGAATGTTGTTTCTTTCCATTCGGGACCGTTCTGGGTGTGCTGACGATCCTCGTTCTGACGCGTCCAACGGTAAGACAGGCCTTCGGTGTTGCTGACTCTGGGGTTTGACAGTCGGTGGTGATTTCTACCCGCTAGGTTGGCGATGGTTGTTGGCGATTTGCCGAAGCGGCTTGATCCGGACTAGGCGATCACCACGAAGGGCACAGAGAGCACGAAGGTTCAGGTTTGTTGTGGGCGGATCGGTTTGTTTGGAATCTCGATTGCGAAGTGGCCGAGACTTCTGGTTCGCGATCTGTCGAATTCGAATTGGAATCGGGGTAGAGATCGGAAAGTTGGGGCTGATTCTCACTGTCTCTTCGTGCTCTTCGAGTCCTTCGTGGTGCATTTACCGGCAGAGATTCTTCACCACGAAGGGCACAGAGAGCACGAAGGTTCAGGTTAGTTGTGAACGAATCGGTTTGTTTGGAATCTTGATTTCGAAGTGGCTGAGACTTCTGGTTTGCGGTCTGTTGCATTCGAATTGGAATCGAGTTTGAGATCGGAAAGTTGGGGCTGATTCGTGCTGTCTCTTCGTGCTCTTCGAGTCCTTCGTGGTGCATTTGCCGGCAGAGATTCTTCACCACGAAGGGCACAGAGAGCACGAAGGTTCAGGTTTGTTGTGGGCGGATCGGTTTGTTTGGAATCTCGATTGCGAAGTGGCCGAGACTTCTGGTTCGCGATCTGTCGAATTCGAATTGGAATCGGGGTTGAGATCGAAGCGATCGGACCGTTCGTGCTGTCTCTTCTTGCTCTTCGAGTCCTTCGTGGTGCATTTACCGGCAGAGATTCTTCACCACGAAGGGCACAGAGAGCACGAAAGTTCAGGTTTGTTGTGGGCGGATCGGTTTGTTTGGAATCTCGATTTCGAAGGGACTGAGACTTCTGGTTTGCGGTCTGTCGCATTCGAATTGGAATCGAGTTTGAGATCGGAAAGTTGGGGCTGATTCGTGCTGTCTCTTCGTGCTCTTCGAGTCCTTCGTGGTGCATTTACCGGCAGAGAGTTTTCACCACGAAGGACACGGAGAGCACGAAGGTTCAGGTTTGTTGTGGACGGATCGGTTTGTTTGGAATCTTGATTTCGAAGTGGCTGAGACTTCTGGTTCGCGATCTGTTGCATTCGAATTGGAATCGAGTTTGAGATCGGAAAGTTGGGGCTGATTCGTGCTGTCTCTTCGTGCTCTTCGAGTCCTTCGTGGTGCATTTGCCGGCAGAGATTCTTCACCACGAAGGGCACAGAGAGCACGAAGGTTCAGGTTTGTTGTGGGCGGATCGGTTTGTTTGGAATCTCGATTGCGAAGTGGCCGAGACTTCTGGTTCGCGATCTGTCGAATTCGAATTGGAATCGGGGTTGAGATCGAAGCGATCGGACCGTTCGTGCTGTCTCTTCGTGCTCTTCGAGTCCTTCGTGGTTTTAAGATTTGCTACGATGATTTGACAATCGATTCATCCACGCCGGTGGTTCCAGCATGGAAGGCGGTGCGTTGAGGGGGGAGAAAATGGAATTCGATAAACTGTCTCACCGAGTGATCGGGTGCGCGATCGAAGTGCACCGCGAATTGGGGCCTGGGTTGCTGGAGTCTGCCTATGAGCAATGCCTCGCCCATGAGTTGCGTAAGAATTCAATTCTGTTTCAGCTCCAGCACCCGCAGCCGGTTCGCTACAAAGACGTGGCGTTGGATTGTGGCTATCGGATCGATTTGTTGGTGGAGGGCTCCATTATTCTCGAACTGAAGAGCGTCGAGAAATTGAAGGGGATTCACGAGGCTCAATTGCTGACTTACATGAAGCTGGCGGGAATTCGGACGGGGCTCTTGATCAATTTCAACGTGACACGGCTCAAAGACGGGCTCCGTCGCTTTGTGCTTTGAATCTGATGCTGCCGGCTCCATGAGTTGGGATAGGAGTCGAAAGCATGTCTACCTTTCACCGCGAAGCGACGTAGCGGTCACGAAGGATGACTTTCGCCGTTGGTTGGCACCATGTTCACTCCACACTGAACCTTCGTGCTCTTCGCGTCCTTCGTGGTGCATTTGCCGGCGAATATTCTTCACCACGAAGGGCACAGAGAGCACGAAGGTTTCGGTTCGGCTGATCTGCCGGATCGGCGCCGAAGCGGCTTGATCCGGCCTACGCGACTGCTTGAATTGTTAGCCAAAAATTATTGGTATGATGAGACGCTCAGGGTTGCCATCGTAGCGGTCCGAGGGTCATTTTGTGTCACCACGAACATTTTGAAGCGGGAAGAATTCGATGATCAAGATTGCCGCCATCATGCTTGCACCGCTTGTCATTTGGTTTGTGAAGTGGTGTATCTTCGATGATTGATCCTTCAAGAAGGATGACGCGATGGCAAATTTGACAGACCCAAGATGGATTTGGTTCAAGGGCGGGTTGTTCGTCGTGACGGGAGGGCTCGCTTCGCTGGTTTTGATCGCGAATTCTCCGAGTCTGCAGACGATTGGGTTGCTTGCCATTGCGATCTGGTCATTTTGTCGAGCTTACTACTTCGCTTTCTACGTGATCGAACGATACATTGATCCGAAATTCAGTTTCTCTGGTTTGCTGCACTTCGCTCGCTACGCGCTCTTAGGTCACTCGCCGGACGAGAGCAAGCAAGGGAACGCGGATACCGACGAGGGTCACGATCTTTCATAGTGCGTCGAGCTCAGTCGGTGAGCACTGAAAGGAATGGACAAATGACACGATTCCTTGTGGCGTGCATGGTCACGCTTTGGATCGGCACAACCGCGTTTGGGGAAGAACTTGCGCGAATGCGGTATTCCAGTGCACTTCGAGTCACTGAGATTGAGCCGCCCAAAATCGACGGTGTGGTGCCGACGTCCATGCGTTTCTTCGTTCGAAGCATCGCTCCTGGGGTCAGCCCAGATGACATTCGGATGACGTTGAAGTCAAAAGCTGGTGACCTTGTCATTTCAGTGGATGTAAATGGGCGTTTTGACTTGCCGGTTTCGAAGGAGTTGCGTGAAGAAGATCCTTGGTTGATCGCAAACCAGCCGAAAGGGTCTCTCCGGATGGAGTTTGCGTATGCTTTCGAGCAGGACATCGAACCGCGCTGGGTGAATCAAGCATGGCAAGTTTCTTACCAATCGGTTTTTCCACACGTTCATTTTCGGAGTCAACTGACCACGGCAATTGCTGGCATGAAGGAGTCACTTCCGATTGATTTGAGCTACACGCAGTGTGAAGGTGCTGTTCTCTCCAACTTGAATCCGTTTGCATTCGCGAAGTTGGTGGTCAATGGAGTCGAAGTCGAGATGGTCGAATTGATGGACGGCGACTTCGTCATTCCGTTCGATGTGGAATGGTTAGAAGATGCTCGGGTCATCGTTTCACCACCCTATGGTTGGACGATTTCCATTGATCAATCCAACAAGTATTTGAAGGTGCAGTCGGGGATGCATCCGATGCTGAAGTCGGCGCGGACAAACGAATTGCAAGCCGACTGAAGAACTGTTCAAGCGTCCTTGTGCTCGCCGCATTCGAAATTTGTGTAGCTTACTATGATGCTCGTTTCATTTTCGATGAGGAGTCAACGATGAAAAGAATGTTGTGCTTGTTCCTTTTGGTCTTGTTGACCGCACCGGTTGCCTTTGCCGAGGAGGCGTCCTTGTCGATGCGGTTTGTTTATGACGGTGTGCCTCCCAAGCCAAAGCGTTTGGTTTTTCGCGGCGTCCCCTTGATCGTCCAGGATGAGAAGCTACTGGTCGATCAACAAACGAAGGGGATTCGAAATATCGTCGTCCAGCTTTACACAGGACGTGGAGGTTCCGAAGTCGATGTCCCACCCCATGATGGTGTGCGTCAAAAGTTACTCGTGCGGAACGGTCGCTTTGATCCGCACGTGCTGCTGACGCAAAAAGGTGATTCGCTGGAGATCGACAATCAGGGGAGGTTGATGCACAACGTGGCGCTGAACTTCTTCGCGAACACGGCGAGCATCCATCTGCTCAAGCCGGGGGAATCTTTCTCGCTCGAGTTGGAACAACCTGAGCCCGCGCTCATTCCAATTGACTGCAACATCAATCCGTGGATGCGAGGGTTCGTGGTCGTTGTCGACCATCCGTATGTTGCGGCCAGTGATTCCGACGGCCGGTTGAAGATTGAAGGCCTGCCTGTTGGCCAAGAGCTCGTCTTTCGAGTTCGTCATGAAGTGGGCAAAATCGATCAAGTGACCATTGAAGGGCAGGAAGTTCAATGGCGGCGTGCTCGGTTTTCAGTTTCACTCGATCCCGGTGAGAATGATTTGGGTGACATTCTGGTTTCCCCTGAATCGTTTCTGAACTGATCGAATCAGTGAAGTGGATGATGAAGGTTGGAGGTGGTTGTGAAACGGTTTCGGATTTCAACGTTGCTCATTTTTACGGCGCTGTGCGCTGGTGCGTTCGTGATGCTGCGCCCGTTTGAGCCCCAAGTACGCGTCTTCGATCCTGTTGATCTGGAGCGATATCACGGCTACTACCGCAACGCCAAGATTTACGAAGTCTCGGTGGTGAACGTCGGTGGACATGCTATCTGGTTGCCGGACAATTCAGAGCTTTATGCTGCGCCGACATTGTCGTCCCTCGCGTGTGGCGTGAAGACGAATCAGGTATTCGTCTGCTTTGACGAACAAAGTGCCAAACGAGTCGAGCCTGGTGAAGGATTGATCTACCAGATTTGTATGTTCGAGGCTGATGCCAGTTTCGAAGTGGAGGTTGAGGTTCACGATTGGCGTGGGATGAGCAAGACGATCGAGGATTATGTGTACGTCTTGGGGGCTAGCGAAGTCAGTCGAGTCGCCCGCGTCGTTTTAGATGCTTGATGAAACCTGCTGATCAGAGATTTCGTTTTTCCTGGAAGTGCGATTGATGCGGATGAAGAGTGGTAACCGACTCACCGTGGTCAGCACTGAACGTTTTGTTCATATCTTACATTGCGTGTTCGCTGATTGGATCCGGGATGACGAGTGTGGGATCGTCGCGGTTGCGTCGCAGCAGAAAACCAACGGTGACAGGACCGCAGGATGATTGAACCCGACTCAGACCAGAATCAGGATGATTCCGATTTGAACGCCGAACGGATCGCGGAGACATACGATGATGCGATTGTCAACCTGATCGCAGGAGGGCTGCTGGGAACAGTGGGCGGTGCGGGGCTGGGGTTCTCTGTCTCGCTTGCTTTCACCGGATGGGCCGTTGTTGCGTTCTTCGCTGGCGGCGTGGCCGGCGGAGTTTTCGGGATGGTCTTGGGCTACTTCGGCGGCGACAGCTTTACCGAGTGGCTGAAAGAAAATCTGTGGCGATTCTGGTAGCGAGAGCTGAATTCATGCTCGTCCCTCCCTCACGTCATTTAAGTCCATCCTCAGGGTGGCCGTGCAGTTTTGAATTGCCCTCCCTTTGGGCGGTGCGGCCTGCATCGGGCCGGGGAGGGTTGCGTGCTGGATCCAATGCTGAGCCCTCCCCTCGCTTCGCTCGACCCTCCCACGGGGAGGGTGACGATAAACGCTTGGCAAAAACGGGACTTAAGAACTGCTCGGCCCTCCCAAATGTTCGTCAGGCCACCAAGGTGGAGGTGGTCTGCCGAAGCGGCTTGATCCAGCCTGCTCGTCTATTCCTCGACTTCGACGAACGGGATGTTCAGCGATTGAAGGGCGAGCAGGTAGAGCATGTACAAGACAGGAATCAGCAGCAGCACCAAAGCCGTGGCGAGCATCAATCCGAAGGCCAAGCTGCTGGCCATCGGGATCAGCAATTGAGCTTGGAAGGATTTCTCGGTGAGCAGCGGCACCAAGCCCGCGATGGTGGTCATGCTGGTCAGCATGATCGGACGGAAACGCCGGCGGCCCGATTCCAGCAAGGCTTGGATCGGTTCGTCACCGGCCCGGACTCGCGAATTGATGAAGTCGATCAGAACAATCGAGTCGTTGACGACGACCCCCGCCAAAGCGACCAAGCCAAACATGCTGAACAATGTCAGCGGAAGATCGAGGAAGGCGTGCCCCCAGACAGCACCGATCATGCCAAATGGAATGATGGCCAAAATCAAAAGCGGCTGCATGTACGATCGGAACTGAAGGACCAGCAACACAAACATGCATAGAATCGCGACGCCGAAACCGAGCTTCAGACTGCCGACCGACTCACGGCTTTGTTCTTGTTGCCCTTCCCAACGAATGGAAACGTTTGGGAACTGGGCTTTAAAAGTGTCCATCTGTTTCTGCAAGCTAGCGATGATCAAGTCAGCGTTGGCGGTGGTCTCGTCCAAGTCAGCTGAGATCGTGATGCTGCGTTGTTGATCGACGCGGTTGATCTCTGAGAAACCACGTTCCAAATTGATCTCCGCGAGTTCGTTGATCGGACGTTGCATGCCATCCGCACTGCCCACGCGAATTTCTCGGAAGTTGACCAGTGACGTGCGTTCTTCAGGCGGGTAGCGGACCATCAATTTCACTTCGTGGCGTCCGCGTTGCAAACGCATGACTTCGGCACCGAAGTACGTGTTGCGAACGGTTTGGCCGAGGTCGGTTGGGGTGACTCCAGTCGCGAGGGCTTTGTCTTTGACTCGGAATTGGAATTCCCATTTGCCGGGTGTGTTGTCGTCGCTGATGTCAAAGACACCGGCGAAGGTGCCGACCTTCTTCTTCATGACCTCCGTCGCCGCGAGTAACTCGTCAACATGTTCTCCGGACGCGAGCAGTTTGAATTCGATGGGCGTTCCGGCGGGACCGGTTCCGATGCTGCCGTACGTGATTCTTTCGACGCCAGCGATTTCGCCGACCTCCCGACGCCAGCGTGCGATCAACACGTCGCTGTGCACGTCACGAATTTCGGTTCCATGAAGCTCGGCGAAGATTTGGCCCGCGTTGCTGCCGCTGGATCCTTGGCCGCCCATGGGGCCGGCTGTGTTGGTGATGGATCCCACTTCACGGTAGGCAAAACGCACGGGGCCGAGGTAGTCGGCTTCCGGTGGCGGGTAGAGTGATTCGACTGGTTCTCGCGTTTTGGCGGCGCGTTCGAGAGCGATCTCTCGGCTGACCTTTTGAAGGGCGCGTTCCATTCGTTGGGTGGCGACTTCGGTCGCGCTGGCGGGCGTTCCGTTCGGGAAGACAACGGAGGCTTGCAGGTAGTTGTTGTCAGACTTCGGGAACAGGACCGTCGTCACGACTCCTCCGCGAATCATGCCGGCCGTGCCGACAAACAATGCGATCGCAACAGCGATGGGGAGGACTGGGTTGAGCAAGCAGAAGTGCAGCGTGGGCACGTAGATCTTCTCCGCGAACCATTCCATTGCGATGCTGGCTTTGGAGTTGAGCCAAAACAGCAGCAACATGAACGGACGCAGCGGGTAGGTCACAATCGTCGCGACCCGGAAGAATCCGGAATGGCTGTGGGCCAAGTGGCAAGGCAGGACAAACGTGCTTTCCCACAAAGACACCAGTAGCATCGCAATCACGGCGAACGGAATCACGGCCATGAATTTGCCCATCACACCGGACACGAAGAACATGGGCGCGAAGGCGATGACGGTCGTGGTGATCGACGCGGCGACGCTGGGGAGGACTTCGGTGGCACCATCGACGGCCGAGTCATGCAGCGATTTACCCATCTGGCGATGAGCGTAGATGTTCTCGCCGATGACGATCGCGTCATCGACCACGATTCCCAGTGCAATCAAGAACGAAAACAACGAAAGCATGTTGAGTGTTTGATCGCCCCAAGACAGTGCGGCACCGGCACCCATGATGGAGATCGGAATTCCGAGAGCGACCCAGAACGCCAAGCGGACTTCCAAGAACAAGGCGAGAACAAGGAACACCAATCCCAAACCCTGGACACCGTTGCGAAGCAGCAAAGCCATTCGGTCTCGGACGTCGACCGAGGTGTCGCCCCAAAGCACAAATCGATATCCGGGCGGAGGTTCGATGCGATCGACATAGCCGCGAACGTCATCGACAAGGTTCAGCAGGTCTTCTGATTTGGTGCGTTGAACATTGACGACCATGGCGGGTTCGCCATTGATCTCCGCCGTCGCGGTGACGTCTTCGAATTCGTCGCGAACGCTGCCCAAGTCACCCACGGTCAGGACGACACCGTCTTGGCGAGTGATCAAAGGAATGCGTTCGATCTCGGGCCCGACACGGCCTTTGTTCTTGGCACGCAGCAGGATTTCTTGACCAGACGATTTGAGTTGGCCGCCGGGCAACTCGACGTTGTGTTGGCGAATTTCGGACGCGACTTGTTCGAGAGTCATCCCGTAGGACCGTAGCGTCGCCTCGGGAATTTCCACATCGATTTGATAGTTGCGTGTGCCCATCAACTCGGCGACGGTGACACTGGGCAGCATCAGCAAATCGTCACGCACGGACTCGGCGACTTCGCGAAGCTTCAATTCACCTCGACGGGTTCGGTCATCGGGGCCGATGATTCCCAAGCGGATCGCTGTGTCGCGGAAGGTGATTTGTTCGATCTCGGGGTCTTCAGCGAGATCGGGGAAGCTGGGGATGCGATTGACTTCGCGATCGATTTCCGACATCACTTTTTGGACGTCTTGGATATCGCTTTGCAGTTCGGCCAAGACGTATCCGCGGCCCTCCATCGCAATGGAGGTAACTTTTTTGATCCCGTCGATGGACCGGATCGCCTCTTCGATCTTTTGACAGATGGCTTCTTCGGCGTCTTGCGGTGTGGCACCCGGGTAAGGGACCGAGACCATCACGACTTCGAGTTCGAATTCGGGAAAGACTTCCCGACGCATGGCGACGAATGCTAGAGCACCCACGATCATCAACGCCAACATGACGACGTTCATGCCGGGTGCGTTTTCGATGGCCCAAGCGAGGACACGTTTCATCGAAGGTTCTTTGAATGAAAAGGAATGGATGGCGGAAGATGGTCAGTCGGCAGATCAGCGAGCCGCGAGTTTCGTTTCCCGTTCTCGCGGTGGTGTTGTCACAATTCGGTGAGTGCTGAGGCCGACGGTGAATCCGAATCGGTGTCGGTGGGTGGAGTGAGGTTCTCCTTCGGCGCACGAACCGGGAACGTGTCCGCTTCGATGCTGCCGAGCGGCGAGACAACAACAAAACTGTTGCCGGTGATTGATTGATCGGGAACTTCGCAGATCCAAAGGTCAGAGCTTCCGCCGATCGAGGAGAGCAAATCGATGGGACGAACATCGTGACGAATCACCAAGCGTCCCGCGGACCAATCTTCAGGCACAAAAGCGACTTCGGGTTCCGCGTCGGATTCAGTCTCTTCGTCGTCTGATTCTGAATCAGTTGGCTCCGCATCATCGGTTTGTGCGATGTCCGCTTCAGGAGTTTTTGCTGAATCGGATGCGTCGGCATCGGCGGTTTGATCTTCGGTCTCCTCAACATCCAACACCGAATCGTCCGGGATGAATTCCCAAACGCGATTGCCTGGTTTGAGAGCTTCGGATGGGAAGATCACGAGTGGCACGGCGGGGTGCAGTTGCAACTGCAGTCGAACGAACATGCCGCGAACCAGAGCAGTTGGGCCGGCGGACACAACGTCTTCGCCAGTGACTCGTTTTGTCGTCCCATCGTCGCTGCGACGTTGGAGTTCAAACATTTGGGGTTGGTCGACGACGACGCGAACGGGAACGGTCCGAGTTTGCTCGTCCAATCCAATGCCGTCGTAACCGATCAGTTGGCCGTCCCAGACATAGGTCACATCGTCTCGTCCGGACAGTTGATACTTCACCTTCACTTCCGTCGGCGGCAACTTGTATCCGCGATGAGCACCGTTGGCGGGCGCGTTGAGCTCTTCGATGGGTGACTCCGATTTTTTCTGGTTCAGCACCCAGTACAGTTGGTCGGTTCGCAGGCTGGTCGCGACTTCGACTTTGGATGTGTCTTCCATCGTGACGACGGGATTGCCTCGGGCGACGAACGTGTTCAGCTCGGCTTGTTCGCTGGCGATGACTCCGTCGATCGGGGCTTTGATCTCGGTGCGTTGCAAATCGATTCGAGCTTGTTTCAATTGCGTCGCCGCCAGTTGCTCAGCCAACTCCAGTCGAGCTCGGCGTTTCTTCAGCAAGTCGATTTGGTTTTGGTAAGTCACCTTTTGCTGCTCGGCTTGCAAGACAGCTCGACGGGCCGCGTCGACGTCACGACGAGCGGCAAAGTCTTCGGGCAATGAATCGAGACGTTTGACTTCGCGGCTTTGAAGTTCGATGTCGGCGTCGGCGATTTCCAGCAACCGGTTGGAGTTGATCAGCTCTTGATCGATTTCGTTGATCGTTTCGTATTCAGATTGCTGTGTCTGTTCCAAACGACGGACGGTGAGTTCGTAATCGGTCGGATCGATTCGCATCAGCACGGTGCCGGCGGTGACGTATTGGCCGGCTTCGCATTGCGGAGATTTGTCGATGATGCGGCCGGCGACTTCGGTTGCCAAGACGACTTCTCGAAACGGGACGACCGTGCCGTCGGTGTTGAGGTGCAACGTTTGGCCACTGTCGGCGAGTGACTGAGTTGGCACGACGTCGACGGCGGGCAAGGCTTGCAGTCGTCCGGCCAACGATGTGTCGGCGGGCGGACGCGTGGAGGGTTGCACGGCGCCGAGGAAGACGACCAAGCCGGCTGCTCCGGCGAGCAAGAGCAAGGGAACGCCGACGTTGAACATCAACCAAGGAAGCACGTTGGAGGAGTCGATCAACTGGACCGTGTTGGAATCGCTCGCAGACGTATCGACTTCGATGCCATGTTCGTATGGCGATCGCGTCGGTTCGGTGGATGAGGGCGTGGTGGATGAGGGCGTGGTGGATGGCGCCGCGGTCGTCGACTCCGGCGAGGCTTTGGCCGTCGCGGATTGTTCGTCTTCGGTCATCGTGGGTGTCGACTCGTTATTGTTGACAAGAGACATCTTGAGGCTCGTTGAGCGGCGATGGTTTGAGAAGCTTGTGTTGATCGATCACGTTTTGGTCGCCACACGCTGCCAAGGTCGACGCGGTGATTTGGCGGCACAACGATTCCAATCCGTAGTGGGTTTCAATCAATTCGGGCGAAATCAAATGAGCCATCACGGGATGGCCAATCCGATAGTGGAGGCATTGTCCTACGACGCCGAGAGCCAACTGCGGGACAAGGGCGTCGGTTTGCCAGTTTGATTTTGCATCCGCAGGTGGCAGCAATGATTCGATGGTTTTGCACAACGCGTCGTAGAGCGGTTTGAAGTAACCGCGAATCATGTCTTCGAATGCTGGCGTGGGATGTTGCATCTCACGCATCATCAGCATCGCTTCCCAGCCGGATTCATCCGCGGCAAGCATTCGCGAAAGCAGGGTGCGGATCAGCAGTTCGAGATCCTGTTGCGGCGTCTTCTTTCCGACCTCGGGAGTCGGATAGGCTCGTTCGCGTTTTTCTCGAATGGCGGTGATGACGGCTCGGTACAGGCCCATCTTGTCGCCGAAGTAGTAGCTGACAGCGGCCACGTTGACGTCGGCGATGTTGGCGATTTCACGGACGGTGGCGCGATCGAATCCACGCTCGGCAAACACGGGACCAGCCGCACTCAACAGCCGTTGAGTCGGATCGGTAGTCGCGGAAGCGAGAGAATCAGGCATGAACGGATGAAAAGAATGAGAAGAGCAGAATCGCTCGGCAATCATGGTTCAAACGTGCGTTTTAAACAAGTGTTTGAATCTTCGCGGATCGACGTGGTGACGGCCACATTGTCTGCGAAACACTGTGCAAAGCAGGACTTGAGTCCTCAAGGTTGATTGCGTATCGAATTGAATCGAGTCGCTGGTCCGCCATTGCGGGCTTCCAACGGCGTCCCGAGCTCCCGTATGTCGCGAAATGCGGCGGCGAATCCAGAATCGGGATGGCGGTATTCACCCAGGCTTAACCCGGGAGAGCGAATCGCCATCTCACAGGTTCGGAGGATGCCGGGGATTTTTGGACCTGCACCGGGAATCTGCGAGTTAGCCCGTGTGCATCGAAAGTGAAGTTTGGTGCGAAGATGGGACTCAGCAGGTCAGGATCAGAGCGTTTCGAACATGCGTCGGAGCGCGTCGCGATGGGCGTCTTCGTCGAATGGGTTGGCGAGCGGTTTGGTGGTTGGTTGTTCAGCCTGTGGTGCGGACGCGGCGGTTGGATTCGGTTGAGCGTGGTCTGCCGCCAGCGGTTCGCTCGTTGATTGAGCCGACGTTTCGAATCGCTCGAATGTTTCGCTGTGTTCGAACCCGCGGGCAATCCGCGAGGTTCCATCGGATCCATTCCACTGTGTGAGCGAGTCGGTGGTGTGCCAAGTGCCACCAGGTTGCGTGACATAGATTCGCACAGTGTCTTCGCCGCCGGCGGATGCTTTCGCGGTCACATCGTCAAAACCAATTGCGGTGGCGCGATATCCACTGCTGCTGATCGTGGCTTGGGTTTGAGAGATCGACATCACGTCGTCGGCCGCTGAGTCGCCCAAGTCGGCGGTGTCGTGACCACCGGCTTCGGCGTACGCATAGACTCGTTCGAATCCAAACACGGCTTGCGTTTGTGTGTCACTGCGGAGCGAGCTGAATTGAGGTCGGATGACCAAGCGATCATCACCGGACGAGTCATTCAGGTGTGCGGAATCTTCGCCGCCAGCGGTCGCATGGGCAAACAATTTGGGAACGTTGTCGACGCGAAATTCAAAGCCGACTCCAGACATGCGAGCGGATTGGCTGGATGCGTTGAGAACGTCGTCTCCGGTGCTGTCGTACATTGTCGCGAGATCAAGACCGCCGCCGCCGACGAAGGAGATGTTCTCGAAGCCGCGAATTTCGATGACGCCACCGAGGAAGGTGAGTCGACTGATTCCATCTTCGTTGGTTGGCGGACGTAGCAGCAAACTTTCGGCTTCCGCGGATCCCATGATGCGAAGGGTGTCGCCGCCAGCACCGCCGTCGATGACGATGGTTTCCGTTGTGTCGAGCGTGTAGTTGCCGTTGGCGTCAGAGAACAACGTTTCGCCATCGACGCCGCCGTTGACGGCTGACGATAGGTTTCGCAAGTCCAATTCGACTTCATCGGAACCCGATGTGCCTTGGTAACCGCTGAGCGACGTGTTTGCTGGTGGGGTCGGTTCCGGCGTCGGCGTGGGGTCTGGAGTTAGGGAAGGTTCCGGCGTTGGAGCAGGTTCCGGCGTTGGAGCAGGTTCCGGCGTTGGAGCAGGTTCCGGTTCGGGCACGGCAAAAGCCAGTGCTGCTTCCAGGTTCAACGTTTTGTACTGGATGCCGGTGACGGGATCGGTGTGTTGATCGGCGGTGTCGTTCAGGCGAGCCAGGATGGAGTCGACGGTCGGTGACATGCCCGCGTCCGTCATGGCCTGGCGAACCAACACGGAAGCACCGGCGATCTGCGGGCTGGCCATGCTTGTTCCGCTCAGAAGAGCGTAGTCGTTGGCGAAGCCATCTGCGCCATAAACATGTTCGGGAACGCTGCTTCGAACGGCTTGCCCGCCCGTGGTTAGGATCCCGTCTTCACGCTGCGAAAAATTGCTGAGCAGGTTGTTCGCGTCGACTGACCCGACTCCCACGACGTACTGACTGGATGCGGGGTACATCAGCGCGTCGGACGCTTCGTGATCCATCGTCGCGTAGGAATTGCCCGCCGCGGCAAACACCATGATGTCGTTTTCGTACAGCGTTTGCAGTTCGTCTTCTAACATCGCCATCGCGTCGAATCGATTCGCGTCGGTGAGCTCGGTGCCGAGCGACATGTTGACGGTGGTGATTGGGTTTTCGAACGTGTCGTGGTTTTCGATCACCCACTGCAGGGCGGACTCGATCCACTGCAGGTTTCCGTTCCCGGCATCGTCGAAGACTCGGAGGCCAACCAAGTCGGCTCCGGGGGCGAGGCCTTGAAACGCTTCGCCAGAATCCAGGTAGCCGTCTCCTCCGATCAAACCGGCCACGTGCGATCCGTGGTACCCGGCTGGAGCATCGTCGTACGGGTCGTTGTCGTTTTCGGCGAAATCGTAGCCGCCGACGACTCGGTAGCCGGGCCCGTAGCCTCCGCCGAGTGCGATGTGGTCATAGGCGATTCCGCTGTCGATGACCGCGATGGTTTGCCCGCTTCCGTCCCAGGCTCCTGCTTCGGCATCGTCCGCGAGCAGCCCACCGTCTTCCCGCAATGATTGAGCTTGATCGAGGAGCGAACCTGACGATTGCCCGTCGATGAGATTGTCGAAATTCAGCCCGGTTTGTCCGCTGAGGGCCGCGTTGGCGACGGAAGAACTTGGCACACCATCGGTCGAGGTGCCGGGAAGCACCGGTCCGATGGGAAGCGAATCCTCCGATGCGAGGCCCGATGAGTCCGCGGTGGGGACGATCGCCGGAGCAATCGGGATGTTCGCAGCGTCAGTCGCATCGGCGACGGGGGCGAGCCACTCGTCGGCGGGGCAGGCCGGCAGCGGCTGCGTCGGGTCGGCCCAATCCGCCAGCCAAGCTCCCATCAAGGAAGCCGACAGAGCCAATCGTTCTTCGCAGGGCTGGATCGCCGGCGATGGCAGTTCCAGGGCGTCGGAATCCGTTGCGATTGGATTCGATGGCGAGTGGGATGGATTGGACATCGGGTCAGTCGGTTCGATTGGCTGGCATGAAAATGGTTTTTGAAGGGTAGGTCACAGAACGTTGCCGGTACCCGAGAGCTGGGGGGCGAATAGTGAGGGGCCTGCGTTCGCGGTGTCATGGCGGAGTTTTCGCAAGTTGTGGATTGGGCGAACGCGGTAGAAGGCGACCCCTGTCGTCAAAATTTCAGTTTTTGATGAGCTCAATTGGAACTTTTTGCCCGCACAATCCGTCCAATCGCGACCAACCCATCGTTTTTGTTCGCTCGGACCAAGCAAAGATTGATAAAGGCGGTGGTCTAGGTAAGATGGCCTTGCTTTTCAAATTTTCGCACCCGCCCAAAGTTTTTGGATTACGCTGGCGGTCCCGACCGTGGAAGCGGTTTGCGGGAGCCCGTTCTAACTTTGCGCGGAGCGCTGAAATGCCCGTCGATATCGGGGCATTTTGACGTTTGCGAAGACCCATCACATCGACCCAGCCCAACCATTCGAATTGCCGAGAAAACAGATGAAAAATCTGCGTCAACTGCTTCGCAGCGTGAGTCCGTCGTCATCGCGAAAGCGAAGCGAAGACCGGTCGCGTGCTACTCGCTCGAGCAAGCGTCGCCTACTAAGCGAATCGCTTGAAACTCGACAATTGCTGGCTGGTGACGTTCCCTCGGTGATCGATTCAGCCCCGGAAGGCGAAAGCACTCGTGCCGTCGCGCACAACTACTGGCGTGCCTACGATGTTGACAACAACAAATATGTGACGGCCTTGGACGCGTTGATGGTGATCAATCACCTCAACAGCCATGGCGAAGGCGAGCCGCTGTCAGACTCGGATGAATTCACCGGTTTCGTCGATGTGACTGGTGACAACAAAGTGACGGCGTTGGATGCATTGAGCGTGATCAACGCTCTGAATCGAGGCGAAGGCGAAGCGGACATGCCTTTGGTTGAGTTTGTCTTGGCCGCTCGCAACCTGGATGACTCGCTGGTCGACAACACGACTGGTGCGACCGACGTATTGCCCGATGACAACGTTGAGTTGACCTACAACGTCGATGTGAATGAAGTCTTCAAGCTGGAAGTCGGCGTCAAGGATTTGCGAGGGTTCAGTGCAACGGGTGTTTTCCGTGCAGTGACCGACATCGTGATCGATCAAACAGACGTTTTGGAGCCCGCGGTTGGTGAGGTCCAAAGCATCGTTCTCGACAACACTGTTTTGTCGACTCCGCTCGAGGGTGACATCACGTTCTTCTACGTTGACGATCCCAACACGACGGTGACCCGTTCGTTCAGCGACTTCATCGGCTCGAGTCTGAACAACGCTGAAGACAACTTGGAAGCAATCATCGCCGAGCTCAGCCCATTGGTTGATTCCGCGGCCGATGTGACTGTCGACAACAACGTCAACAGCAGCTCCGGTGGCCCCAGCGGCGGTGGCTCGTTCACGATGGAAATCGTGTACACCGGCCCCGATTTGATCAACGTCGACGTCCCACAATTGCGGGCCGTGTTAGAAATCGATGGTACCGCTCAACCGATCAATTTCTCTGAGACCAACGTCCAGAATCCGGACGGCTCGTTCAACAGCACTCCGATCTTGCGTGCTTTGGAACTGAACACACGCAACGCGGGGAACGCTCGAGTCTATGGCGTCGACCGAACCTTTGCTGAGTTCAACCAAGACGTTGATTTGGGCAGTGGGCCAATCGATTTGTTCAATGAAATCGGGGCTCTCGGGCCAACGAACGATTTGACGGACGAACTGGTCGATTTCAATCCTGACCTGGCTTATGACGTCTTGAGCGTACCCGTGCGAGCGGTTGCACCCGTCACCGGTCTGAGTGTTAGCTTGGATCCGCCGGATGAAGGCGACCAAGTCCTGATTTACGGCACCGAAGTCGGCAAGGAAAGCGTGCCGAGCGAAATGATTCAGCTCGACGCTTCTTCCCGATTCATTCTCAACGTGACCGGCGTTGCGAGTGGCTTGACCGCAGAAAACAGCACACTCAGTCTGACCGAAGATGATCCAGCCACGACGCTTGATTTGGCGACACTGAACTCTGGCAACCCGGCCGGCACGACTTACGCGATCTCAACCGAAACCGAAAACCTCGGCGACTTCACCCTCACAAATGGTGTTGTCACCTACACGCCTGATGCGGATGCGTTCGGCACCGGTGACCAATTGGTTTACACCGCGACCGACGGCACCGACACTGTCACTGGCACGATCACGGTGAACGTCGCGGGTGTCAACGATGCACCGACTTTGGCCGATGACACGGCAACAGTTGAACAGGGTGAGACGGCCCAAATCGATGTCTTGGCGAATGATTCTGCCGGACCTGGTGAGAACATCGCCGACTTGGTTCTGCAAAGCCCAGCGACCGCGTTCACAACTGCCAACGGCGGATCGGCGATCATCGCCAACGGGCAAATCAGCTACACCGCTCCAGCCGGATTCTCGGGTTCGGATTCGTTCACATACACCGTTGCTGATGGTGCACTGACCGCCACTGCAAACGTGGTCGTCACGGTCACGAACAGTCAAGTCGGTATCAACGCAGCCGACAAGACCGTCACGATTGACGAAGACAATGGTGGCGGAACGACCAGCGAAGTCTTGGTCGCTGACCTCAGCGCCGACAATCTGATCAGCATCAACACCGGTGGCAGCACCATCACGCTCGACAATGCCGTCATCTCGACGGGCAACGGCAGCGTCCGATTCGACGATGACCAAATCTTCTTCACGCCTGATCAAGACGATTTTGGCACGACAACGATCACTTACACCGCTAGCAACGATGTCGGCAGCGATACCGGTGTCATCACCGTCAACATCACGGCCGACAACACGGACCTGACCGCCACCTCGGATGACTTCCAAGTCAACGAAGGTGCCACCGTGACCTTGGACGTGCTGGCGAACGATTTTGATGGTCCAGGCGAGACTGGGACGTTGACGATCACCTCGGTGACACAGCCCACGTTCGGAACCGCGACGATCACTCAAAGCGGAACACGAATCAGCTACACCTCAACGGGGACAGCAGCGAACGGCGATGACTCCTTCACCTACACGATCAGTGATGGGCAGGGTGGAACATCGACCGCGGTTGTGAACATCGACATCCAAGATGTTTTGGACGCTCCGGTTGCCGCCGACGATTCAGATACCGTTGACGAAGATTCCGGAACCTTGACCATCGATCTGAACAGCTTGGTCACGCTGGAAGGTGGCGACTCGGTCACGTTCAGTAAGGTCAGCGGCACCGACGCGATCGGAGCTTCCGCTGTTGCAGCCAACGGCACCTTGACCTTCACTCCGGTTGCGAACGCAAACGGCACCGCGACGATCGTCTACCGAGCGACCAGCACGCAAGGATCGCAGCTCTCCGACGAAGGCACCATCACGATCAACGTGACGGCAGTCAACGATGCCCCAACGGCCAGCGACCGCAGCGTGACCGTGTTGGAAGACGCTAGCATCGACATCGACTTGACCGGCAATGTCGCCGACATCGACAGCACCGGATTGGTCATCACCGTGGCTTCGAATCCAGCAAACGGAACGGCCACCGCGATCGGCAACGGACAAATTCGTTACACGCCGACCACTGACTTCAACGGGATGGATTCGTTCACCTACCAAGTCACCGACGGCAACTTGACCGCCACCGCGACGGTCAATGTCACCGTCACCGATGTGATCTCGCCACCGGTTGCAAACAACGGATCGTTGTCAGCGATGGAAGACGGCGGAGCGGTCACGTTGGACCTGTCAACTTTGATCAACCTCGACGCGGGTGACAACGGAACCGTCACGATCACCACGGCACCGACGAATGGCTCGGCCAGCGTCAGTGGAACGTCTGGTGACCTGACTAACTCGACTCTGAGCTACACGCCAACTGCAGACTTCTTCGGAAGCGATTCGCTGGTCTACACCGTCACGAACTCGCAAGGTGCTTCGGACACGGGAACGATCAGCATCTCGGTGGCGGGAGTCAACGACGATCCGACTGCCAATGACGACACCGCCACAACGGTTCGCAATCGAGCGGTCACGATCGATGTTCTGTCGAATGACTCGCTCGGACCAGCCAACGAGAACCAAACCGCAACCGTCACCGTGCCGACTCAACCGGCCAACGGAACGGTCACGGTCAATGCAAACAACGAATTGGTCTTCACTCCAGCGACCGACTTCGTGGGCACCGCGACAATCACCTATCAACTCAGCGATGGTGAATCGACGGACACCGCAACAGTCGATGTCACTGTCAACGACTTCAGCCCATCGGTGATCACCGGTCAACTGTTCGTCGACGCGATCATGAACATCCGCGACGTGATCGACAACGGTGCCGATCCAGTTCGCAACGGTGTTCGCGACTCGGGTGAAACCGCCCTCGGTGGTGTCTCGGTTCGCTTGGTCTCGCCCGCTTCGGACAACGAATTGGGCGTCGATATCGATCAAGTCGTGCTGACGAACTTGGACGGTGAGTACACCTTCGAAGACGTTGCACCTGGTAGCTATCAAGTCATCTACAACCTGCCTAGCAGTGCGGTCGCCGCGGGTGAAGCAGCGGACGGAATCATTCCGATCGAAATCGGATCCGAGGGTGGAGCTTCGCCGGTTGGATCCTTCGCTTTTGCAAGCTTGGGTGAAGCCGGACAAGGCAACAGCTCGATCCTGTCGACGAACACCAACGGCGGCAACGGTTTGCCAAGCGGTGTCGATCCGGGCGAAGGTGGTTACATCAACCTCGCTGACGGTGTCCAAACAATGTTCTTGGCCGGCAGCGGATTCGAAGGCGTGGCATACGCTGAGCTGGCGATGAACCGCACGAACGATGCGGCATTGTTGACCATCATCGAAGAAGACGGCGACGTTCGAACCGCTCAGGTCGATGGCGATCACTTGCGAGTCAACCGGGACGGAACTTCGGTTCAACTGCTCGGTGGCGTCAACGACTTTGACTTCGACGACAGCCTCGAAGATCTGGTCGAAAGCGAATACCCCGCTTTCCGCGACGCGATTGACATGATTCTCGGCAGCAGCTGAGTTTGATTTCAAACGATTGAATAACGAAAGCCCCGTCGGTTCATCCCGGCGGGGTTTTTTCGTGATGTACACCGCAATGATCACCTCCGGCTTGCATGCAATCGTCATAACCGGCAGGGATGACGCGATCGGCGAGGTTTCCCAACTTGATTCGAATTACCCGAAAGGAAACAACTTCGATCCCCCCGGGTGCGAGTTATATAAGTTGCGACGTGGAGTTCGACTCGAGCTCCGGCAAATCAACAGTCCAGGCTGAGGGGCACAACATTGCAATGGCCCTCGCTCTTTTCGAACCCTTTGAGGTAACCCCAGTGAAGAAGTTGTTTTACTCTTTCGCGATTGCTTTGACCGCAATGGCCTACGGCACGACCGCCAACGCACAATGTTGTGGCGAACCTGTCCCCGCTCCCGCCTGTGGCGGATGTGGTGCCGTTGTTTCCGCATCGCCAGCCGAAGGTGCTCCTGTCGCTGCAGCAGCTCCCGCCGCAGTGGCTGAAGGTTGTGGCCCAGCCATGACGACTCAAACGATCATGGTGCCTCAACAGGTCACCGAAATGCAGACGGTCACCGTGACCGAAATGAAGCAAGAAACTCGTCAACGCAACTACACCGTTGTGAAGTCGGTTCCTCGCACCGAAACTCGCACTCGTACCGTGACAAAGCAAGTTCCTCGCCAAGTCGTCAAGACTGAGGAATACACCGTCATGGTCCCATCGACCAAGACGGAAGAGTACAGCGTGCAAGTTCCTGTGACGACTGAAGTCGAACAGTCTTACACGGTCATGGTTCCTCAAAAGAGCACCGTTGAAGAAACCTACACGGTCCAAGTCCCAGTGACGACCGAAGTGGAAGTTCCTTACTCGGTTCGTGTTCCTTACACCGAAACCGCGACTCGCACCTACACCGTCAACGTTCCTTACACCGAAATGGTCTCGAAGAACTACTCGGTTTGCGTTCCAGTGACTGAAAACGTTGAGCGTAGCTACACCGTTCGTGTTCCTTACACCGAGCAAGTTGCACAAACCTACACGGTTCGCGTTCCTTACACCGAAACTGTTGAGCAAACCTACACGGTTCAAGTTCCTTACACCGAAACGTTGACTGCTTCACGTACCGTTTGCAAAAGCGTTCCCGTGACGAAGACCCGTACGGTCAGCAAAGACCTGGGTAGCTACCAGTGTGTGACAGAAGAAGTTCCTGCCAGCAATGGTTGTGGATCGAGCTGTGGCGGATGCGGATCATGTGGCGGTTGCAGCGACGCATGCGGTTGCGGCAGCAGCTGTGGCGGATGCACTCAAACGATCACCAAACGCGTTTGGGTTCCTAACTTGGTCACCGAAGAAGTTCCTTATACCGAATACGTGAGCGAGCGTTCGGAAGTTCCTTACACCTACACTGTGAACAAGTGCCGCACTGAAACTCGCACTCGTCCCGTGTCGGTTTGCAAGTACCGCAACGAAACGAAGACCCGTATGGTCAACGTCACTAAGTGCCGCATGGAAACTCGTGCTCGTACGGTTCCAGTGACTCGCATGACTCGCGAAGTTCGCACTCGTCAAATTGCTGTTCGTCGTTGCCGTCAAGAACAACGCACGCAAGAGTACCAGGTCACCAAGTGCCGCACTGAGCAACGCGTTCGCAAAGAGCAACGCACCAGCTACACCAGCGAAACTCGTACACGTTCGAAAGAAGTGTGCACGATGGTCGCCGAAGCTCGCACTCGCATGGTTCCTCAAACGACCATGACGACCGAAGCTCGCACTCGTGAAGTCACCGTCATGGTTCCTGAAACCAAGACTCGTGAGTACACCGTCACCGAGTGTGACACTGTCACCGAAGAAGTTCCTTACACGGTCACCGTGATGGACCAAGTTGAAGAAGCCAAGACCGAAGACTACACCGTTTGCGTGCCAGTCCAAGTTGAAAAAGAAGTCGAAGTCACCAAGACGATCATGGTTCCTCAAACGGTTGAAGTTCCCGTTTCGAGCGGATGTGGATCGGCTGCTGGCAACGGCGGATGCAGCGGTTGCGGTTCGGCCGCACCAGTCGCATCGGGCTGTGGCTGCTGAATAGCGGTCTTCGACAAATCGTCGAATTAGAACGATCTCTCACGTTCGCGTGAGTTCGAAAGAGGCCAGCAATCTTCGGGTTGCTGGCCTTTTTTTCGTTTCTCGCTTCCTGCTTCCGCGTCAGTGCCGTGATTGACGCCGTTCGCGACGTTCCCGCGATGCAGGGCATTGATGGATGATGCCTGCTTCGTTCGGATACCCGAGACAGCGGTAGAATGAATTGAACTCGACATCGCAAAGGACGAATCGCATGAAGATCACATTGGTTGGCACGGGACGGGTCGGGTCCGCGATTGCGTTTGCATTGACCATCAATCCTTTGGCCAACGAGTTGTTGTTGCTCAACCGCTCGCGAGAGAAGGCCGAAGGCGATGCTTTGGATCTGACGCACGCCGCGGCGCTCGTCGACAGCAACATGAAAATCTACGCCGGGGACATCGCTGACTCGAATGACTCCGACGTGATCATTTTCACCGCGTCGGTTCCGTTTCGGTACCCGAACCAAACACGATTGGAGATGGGGATCGACAACATGCCCATCCTGCGTGACTGGATGCCGGCTTTGGCAAAAGCGAGCCCGAACGCGATTGTGATCATGGTCAGCAACCCGGTCGACGCGCTCGCGTATGAAACGATCCGCCTGACTGGATTTGACCCCAAGCGTGTCATTGGTACCGGCACTTTGGTCGACAGCATTCGCTACCGTGCGCTGTTGTCGACGGAGCTGAAAATTCACGCCCAAGACATCCGGGCGTACATCTTGGGCGAGCACGGCGACACACAATTCGCGGCTTCGTCGATCGCGATGACCGGGGGCGAACGGTTTTATCCCAGCGACACTTCGAGACGGATGTTCGAGGAAACCAAAGCGATGGGATACGAGGTGTTTCGATTGAAGGGGCACACGTCTTATGGCATCGCGATGGCGACCATCACCATTCTGGACAGCATCGCATATGACCTTCGCCATACGATGCCGGTCAGTGTGTTGGTCGATGGATACCTGGGCGTTGAAGACGTTTGTCTTTCGTTGCCGGCAGTCATCGGCCGCGAAGGAGTCACTCGGATTCTTCATCCGACATTGTCAGAAGACGAGGAATCCGCGTTTCGGAACTCGGCCGCGATCGTCAAGCAAACATTGGTCGAGATGGAAGCTGGGCAGTGACCGATCGGGTCTCGCTGGCTACTGCGCCTGAGATCGCGAACCACCGGGGCCGCCAGAGATTGGCCGGTCAAATGGAAGCGGGCGAGCGGCGGTCGCAAAACCACGTTTGTACAAGTGCTCTTTCAGCATCCGGAATGCGGCAAAGCTTTCGGGATAAACCCAGACTGTAATGGTGGTTTTGGATGGATCGCGTCCGGCCAATTCCACATCCAGCAACCGACTTGTCGTGAGCACTTGATCGATCGGTTGACCGTGAGGTTCTTCCAGTGGCTCGATCACCATGCCAGCCAATTGAACTCGCGTGCCCATGGAGGTCTTTCCGCCTTGGGAGACTCGACCAGTCGATTTGTCCATCGCATAGTGGGCGACGTATCCGCGGATGGGGCCGACGGCGGAGGAAGAGCGTCCGTCTCGCGAACCACGGATGACGCGTCCGAAGTCTTCCTTGATAGCTTTCAACAATGGCTCGATCGGGACGACTGACAAGCGATCGCTTTTTAAACGCAAATGGATCTCATCGCCGAAAACGGTTTTCGCCATCGGTGTCGGCAAGTGCTCCACCGCAACGACGGGTGTTTCTTGATTTTCGAGACGTTCCTTGGTGCCGGCCAAAGTTGCCAGTTCCGAGCTGACTTCTCGCATTTCACGGCCGAGTTTCGCGGCTTGGACATTGTCTTGGTCGAGCTGCTTTTGCTTCTTCTCCCAAGCTTCTTCGGCGAGCGTCAGCAGGTCGAGCAAGGCACCGCGTTCCCGTTTGGCTTGTTCCAATTCCAAATCATATCGCTTGACCATGTTTTCCAGACGCATCGATTCACGCTGCGCCGCCGCGGCTCGCATCGCGGTTTGTGCGAGTCGCGAAATTTGGGAATCGCTTGCCAGTTTTGGTTCTGGTAGCGGCATGCCTTCGGGCGAGACGAGGTCGCCTGGTTTCTGAGCGATTTCGTCTGGCGAAGTGAGCGCATGGGTGATTCGCTGCGTTTGGGTTCCCAAGACCACCACGAGGATGATCAGGATTCCAACGAGGTTGGCGACGATGTCCAAGAAAGCATCGTGACCGAGTTCCAGTGTCGTGCGTCTGCGTCGACTCATCGAACCCTCCGCGTGATTTCCACACCGCTGTCGTGCATCAACGTCTGCAGTTCATGAAAACGTTGATCGGCATGCGGTGCCACCAATACATCGAGTCGAGGTTGCCAGCGGCCTCCGGGAAGCGTCGCTCCCCAACCGTCCACTCGGTCGTGAACCGCAGTCGCCAATTGCATGGTCGCTTTGTGAACCGAACTGTTCTCGAAGGGGAACGTTGCAACGACGACATTGTTTTGAACCAACTCGTATCGATCGTGGTGGCAAACCATCGCGATCGGACGCACGACCTGAGTTCCATTGATGCCGGCCATCGAACGTGGCAGCGCCCAGTCTCTGCCTTCGCGGCGCACCGTTGCGGATGGTTGCTGTTGCGACTGCATGTTCATGCTTGGCGGTGGCTGATTGGCTGAATCAGGTGCCTGGCTCGACGATGGTGGCGAGGCCGACGATTGGGAAACGGAGGCGGAGGCCGATTGGCCGCCGGTCGATTGCTGCATGCCAGCGACTTGCTCGCCGTTGACCGGCGAACTGGAGCCGCGGAAATCCGGATCGGTTTCGTCGGCGGTGGATTCGCCGTCGGTGCCGTCGGCGGATGGATCGCTCATCGATCCCGAACTTGCGGACGGATCGCGACTGGTGTCGCCTTGTGGATCACCCAACAGCGGATTGTCTTTTTGAGCCAAGTAGTCGTTCAAAGCATCAGATCGCGAATTGACCGCGCCGAAGCTGGATTGACTGGATCCCGGAATTGGTTCCGCCAGTCCGCCGGCGGGCAATGGCGGGCCTGAATCACGAGACGGCATGAAGCCGTTGGCACGTGCTTGGCGATCGAGCGAACGAGCCGAAAGAACTGGTAACGGTTTTTGAGCCGGTTGCATGCGTGAGTTTGAGTCGCTGCTGAGTTGCGATGTGGCTCCGCTGGGTTGGCCAGCGTACGGATTGTTGGTGAGTTCACCGTTGCCGCTTCCTTCACCGGGTCCCAAGCCACCACTTGGTTTGGCACTGAATGCATCCGCATTCGCGAAACCGTTGCCGGACGGTCGTGACGAAGCACCCCCGAGCGTCGAGCCGCCGTTCAAGCTTTGCAGGCCGTCTCCGTTGCCATTGCCTCCCCGGCCGCCACGACTTTCGCCGATGTACTGTTGAATGTTGCGGCTGGCGGCTTCATGAACGGCTAACTCCATCTTGGGTTTCAAGACTCGGTCGGGTTTGGGAAACGCCAGGTCCACTTCTGCGGGAACCAGCTCGTATCCGTATTGGTCATCCCAATCCTGCATCGCAGCTCGGGCGGTCACAAATGTCTCGATGCCATCGGGACGAACGATGAGCAACGGGTACGGTGGAACTCCGTCGCCATAATTTTGCATCGCGTGTTGCCGGAACACTCGAAGAGCTGCGTCAAGTGGATTGCGACGAGGCGATCCAGATTGAACGCCAGCCAACAATTGTGTGTGTGTGATGCGAGTGTTCTCGGGCCAGATCGTGACGCCGACTTCGGTGCACTCCACATAAACGGGCCGGCGAGCCGTTCCGTTGGGACCGCGGTGAGGCACGATGACGACGCGAGGTTTTTCGCCTGATTTGACGTGTTCGAGTTCGGCAATTTCGCGGCGCAGCGTTTCCATCTCTTCACGCATCATCACGATGGCTTGTTCGTCGACTTTGGTGGCATCATCGGGAGCGATCGCTGCATCAACTTCATCGCTGAGTTGCTTCAGCCGATCACGCAGTTTTTTCGCGGCCGTTTGAACTTGAGTCAGTTCGTCACGACGTCGTTCGACTTTGCTGGTTTGCTTTTCTCGATGTGATACCAATTGTTCGACGCGAAATTGTTCTTCTTCCAACAACTGTTGAGCCAACGCCGCGGTCATGGCTGGCGGTGCATCAGAATCTGCTTGCGCGTCACCTGACTCATCCTCGGACGAAGTCTTTTCGTCATCCGAAGGGTCGATCGTCGATGCTACCGCTTCCGCTTGCTGAGCAACTTGCGGGACCGAGGTGTCCTGAGCTTTTTCGGCCACGAGAGCCAGCAACAGGATCAAGGTACCCAGCGTGCAGACCAGCACCGCGAGGAACGGGAACAACGAAGGAGACAGCGAGGCGCGTCGCCGACTCATGCCGCACGCCTTTTGCTGGTGGAGTCATCACGTCCGCTGGGAGCTTTTGCCGCAGGCAATCGTTGCGACAATGAATCGACGGCACGTGCGAGTGTTCGCATCGCATCCCCCATCACCGGATCCAGTTCAACGACAGACGCTTCCGGTTGTGCCTGCATGCCTTGCTGAGCCGCGAGTGCGGTCATAGCTTCGGTGTGAGTCATCAAGGTGCGGCGATGCGTTTGCACTTCCACAGCGGTCGCGTGCATCGCATCGTTCCAAGACTTCGTTTGGTCTTGCAACGTTTGACTGACGCCGTTTCCGATCGTGTCCAACCGAGACACGGTGGCTTCGATCCGGTCCGCGTGACTGGTCAGCGCCGGTTGCAATGACGCTTGCATCAATTTGCGGAACTGTTCGGAACCTTCGTTGTGCTGAGTTCGCCACGACGCTTGGGCTTCTTCGATTGTTTCCCGCCACAGTTTGGCTTGCGTGGCAAGGGACTCTTGCACCGCGACTCGGATGCCATCGCACAACTGCGTGACCAGAGCGGTTTGGCTGTCGCCGGCATCGTCGCTGGGCAAAGCTTCCGAGACCAAATTGCGAACTCGCAGATCAACGTTGGCGAGCAAGCTTTGTTGAGAACGTTCGACGGGGAACTGCAGGAAAATCGCGAGAACCGACAGCACCAATCCAAGCGCTGTGGTATCGAAGGCGACGTACAAACCGCTCTTCAATCGATCCACCGCGGCAGTCCCATCGGTGAAGTCCAATCCGCCGAGCGTTTGTGTGATCCCGATAACCGTGCCCAAGAAACCAAGCATTGGAATGGCCCACACGATGATGCGGATCAAGCCAAAGGAGTCATGAGCCGCATCGGCGTCGCGCTCGGACAGTTCCCGCAAGTCTTGCGGCAGGTCTCCGGTTCCCGTGCGATGCGTTTGACGCCCCAGCACTTCGTTCAGGCGACGGACCAGCAACGAATTTCGAGTGGCTGATGGAAGTGACCGCAAGGCTTTTCGCCAATTCCGAGCGATTGCGCCAGCGTCGTTCTGCTGGAGCCATCGCTGCGCGGGTGAATCCGAGGCGACACCAGTCGCGTGAGCCATCAAATCTTCGTCGCGAAGCAATTCCAGTTGATGTCGATCGCGAGCGACTTGCAAGGCGCGAACGGCGAGGATGGCGACTGCGACGCAAAACAAAATCGCGGCGGCAACAGCGACCGGGTGCCCGAGAAAGTATCGGTTCAGTGGGCCCCAATTGGCTCCGAAGACAACGCCGTAAAACACGGCGGATAGGACCAGTCCCAGCCCGATTGGACCGACGGAGGTCACGATCTTCGACAGCATGGAAGGCGAATCGACCAAGTCGGACGGTTCATCCGCCGCGGCCTTTTCGTGGTTGCTGGCTTGCGGAGAGGCCTGCAATTTCGTCGGAGGCTCGACGGGTTCGCCCCAATGATCGGCGGGGGAAAACGTGTCGTTGGCGTTGAAATCGTGAGGCTTCATCGGACTCCTTCCGGACGGAACGGCGATTCATGGCGCGGAACGGCACAGCCGGTCGCACACGCCACGTCGCTAGGATCGACCGATACAACCGGCGGACTTCATCTAATCCGCATTTTTTGACATTCGGTTGTGGCGATGGTCGGATCGAAGCGGAACTGCTCGGGGTGAACCGTAGAGAGTAGGAGGTTTGGCTCCTCGCCAGAAAGGTCGATCCGCAGTTGCGGGCGAGCGATCTGGACCGCAACGGAGTCGCTGTTCTAGAGTGGCGGTGCTGATCGTTCGAACTTCGCCCGAAGTCCTGAACTCATCTCTTTCTTGATTCATTTCCGGAGAAATCACCGTGCGTACGAACTTGGTTGCCTCGATGGTTTGCGTTGGAATTGGCGTCGTGATTGGATTGTGTCTGGGATCGGACAAATCCGATGGCGCGTTCGCTCAAGACTCGCCGGTGATTCGTCAACCAGAATCGCTCACTGGCGAACCGCACCCGTTGGAGGGGAACCCCACGCTCATCCAAGCTCGGCCGGGCCGAGACGTGGGGGCATCAGGCGAAATAATCGGATTTTCCCATGTGGATGAATCAGGAACGCAAGTAATTAGTTTGGTAAACACAGGAAAACTGTGGATGGCGGTGTATCATGTGGGTCCCGATGGCGAGATCCGACTGGTGAGCAGCCGCGCTATCGATGCCGATTTTTCATTGGAACTCAACGCGACGGCGCCCTTGCCGGATGACATTCGTCGAATGCAAGGGAACACGAAGCCTCGTTGAGGCGGCAATTCTGCATCTGAACGGCCCGTTTCTGTTGGCGATTCGCCGCGACGGTCATTAAGATGGGGATGGCAGGGAAGCTACATCAAAACGACAACTTTCGACGCCCTCTATCCTCATCTCAGCGTTGCCATGGCCTCTTATTTGTCTCTCGAAGACGCCGCCAAACAACTCGGAATTCCTGCCGACAAACTGATTGATCTTCGCAGCCAAGGTCAGGTCCGGGGATTTCGCGATGGTTCGAGCTGGAAGTTCCCTGAGGCAGAGATCGAGCGTTTAAAAGACGAATTGCCCAACATGTCCGGACTGGGATCCGGAATCTTAGCGGCTGACGGTGGTGGATCGAAAATCGGATCCGTGATCGGCGGCGACAATTCAGCCAGCGATGACAGCGGAGTCGATTTGGACATCGAGTCGCTCAGCAGCGGCAGCGACGTCAACCTGATCGCAAGCGATTCGGGAGACGGCAGTGATGTGACGATCGTGCCTGGTGCAAAAGCCGACAGCGACGCACCACTGAAAATTGATCTGGATGAATTGAATTTGTCGGGTTCAGCACTCTCGCACGACAGCGGCGAGTTGGAATTGGAATCGCCGACCCCTGGTCCTCAGCCAAATAGCGACAGCGACGAGTTCAACCTTGGAAGCTCGTTGGGATTGAGCAGCGATTCAGATGATCTGACGCTGGAACCTGTGAAAGGAACCGCTCCTGAAGGAGCTGCCAAGAGCCAATCGGATTTGTCCGGTTTGGGCGGAGAAGACAGCGACGGCGAACTGGATTTGGGCGACATCAGCTCCGATGACCAAGCCAGCAGCCTCGAGTTGATGGGCGACCTCGATCTGGACAGCAGTCCATCGGCGATCGAATCCAAGAGCCATGCTGGCAGCGACGTTCTGAGTGAATTGGATTTGTTGGCAGGCGATGCAGCGGGAAGTGGTTTGCTTTCCGGAAGCGGCGACTTGCTGGGCAGTTCGCTAATGTCCGCTGGTTCAGGCGGATCCTCCGGGGTCGATGATGCACTCGCCGACGACGACGATCTGATCATCGCGGACGACGACGATGACTTGGTTGTCAGCGGTGCGGGCAGCGACATCTCGATCGCTGGTGATAGCGGCATCAACCTGATGAGTCCCTCGGACAGCGGTTTGTCGCTCGAGAGCGAGCCATTGGATTTGGCCGGCAGCAGCATTTCCGCCTTGGATTTGGGAGCGGAGCTCAACGAAGGATCCGGAACTGGAAGCGGTCGCGATGGAAGTGGATTGGTTCCCGCCAGCGAAATGGGTTCGGGAATCGACTTCCAAGGCGACGACGAATTCCAACTGTCCGCTTCGGGCATGCAGATCGATGGCAACGAAGAGAGCGCCTCTCAGGTGATCGAAGTTGTCGATTCCGAGTCGGTTGACATTGAAGAAGTCGATTTCGATGGAGCCGACCAAGTCGATGCCTTTGACGAAGCCGGTGACAGCGGTTTCGCAATGGACGACGACGTCGCAGAAGTGGACGCATTGGACGATCCAATGGACAGCGACGGATTGATCGATGAAAACGCCGCGGTGGCAGCAGCTGGTGCAGGCGTTCGAGGCGGATACGAAGTTCCGTTCACATTGCTTCAAACGATTGGCTTGCTTCTTATCCTCTGCGTGATGAGCTTGGGAGGCATGTTAATGACCGATTTGGTTCGCAACATGTGGAGCTACGCCGAACCATCTGCTCCCGTCAGTGCCCTGACCGACATGCTGATCAGCGTGGCCGGCTGGGGACAGTGATCTCGATTGAGCGGTTGGTTCTTGATTGACCGCACCCACTGAGATTCTCTCCCGCAAAACAGCGGTGCTGACTGGCATTGTTGATTGACCCAAATTGCCCGGCTGGCCATCTCGAGCTCGCCGAGGCAAATCGTCGTCGCCACGGCCCCACTGTGGCCCCCTGTGCAGTTGTGGGCCTCTGTGCAGTTGTGGGCCTCTGTGCAGTGGGGCTTCCTCCTTTCCTGTGTCTCGATTTCTGTTCTCTCGTCCATGAACTGAACGAGGGTTCGTCGCCCAGGATCGACCGCCGCAGAGCCTCAAAGTCCTCTGCGCGATGCCATTTGCCCAAGTTTCCACCTCAAAAAAATTCTTTTCTGGTTGGCTTGGAGACTCGCACGAGGTCTTTTCGAGTTGTGTGGCATCAACGGAAATCGCTCCATCGACGGGGAACCCCGTCTTCAACTAACCCGTTATGGGGGGTTTTGTTCACCCTTTTTCTAGCATTTTGGGTCATAGTCAATGCATTTAAGGTGGAACGAAGCACCGTATACTGTAACATTCGGTTACACATTCCGCGTTCAGCGGTTTGCGTGTCGTGAATTGTTCAGTCATGAACTGCCTTTGCGACAGATTTCAACACTCCCCTCAGGTATGGATTTATCCCGATGAAGCATTTGTTTTCGCTCACGATCTTGTTCGCTGGCCTCACTCTCACATTCGCTGGCTGTGGTGACCAAGCCGAAGTGGTTGAGCCATCTCAGGCTGCTGAATCTGTTGAACTGTCTCCTGAGGAACAAGCTGAATACGACAAAGAGATGGCAAAGCAAATGGGGAACTAGTTTCCCAGGCGCGGCCCAATCGCCAATCGTTCTCCATCATCCTTCGACGGCGTTTGAGTCTGAGCCAACCAGTCTGAAGTGGGTGCAGTTGTATGCTGAGCCCAGTCACTTATTGAACACTTTTCTGTTGAGTTCTTTTTAAATCGGAGAGACTTTTTATGTTGAATCGTTCTAAATCTCGAACTGGCTTTACGCTGGTTGAGCTTCTTGTGGTGATCGCCATCATTGGCGTCTTGGTGGGGCTGCTTTTGCCAGCCGTCCAGGCAGCCCGAGAAGCAGCCCGTCGCATGAGTTGCAGCAATAATTTCAAGCAATTGGGATTGGCGATGCACAACTATGTTTCCGCCTATGATCAAGTACCGATGAACTATGGTGGAACGACGCCCGTCGCTCCTTTGAATGCAGGCCCCGGTGGGGCGACGAGCTGGTGGAATAACAACAACTTTGGAAACCACGAATTGCTTTCGATGTTGATCGGTCTGACTCCATTTGTGGAAGCACAAGCCACTTGGGAACAGATTTCGAATCCATTCCCAGCTGACACGAACAACGATGGCACGCCAGACATCACGTTTCCTCCAATGGGCCCGACTCCCACGCCAGGTACCAATGACCGAAACTTCTACTCACCTTGGATGACGGACCTGCCGTTTCTACGTTGCCCGAGTGATCCAGGTCGTGGCGCTCCGACGATGGGACGTACGAACTACGCTCCTAATGTTGGCGACAACATGAACCGTTGGAATGGTGGCAAGAACGGAGACTTGACGGTCAATAACTGGGCGATGGGTGTTCAATCACGCAACCGTGGTTTCTTCATCCCTCGTGACGTCACAAAATTCAGGGATATCCTGGACGGGTTGTCCAACACAATCGCAATGGCTGAGATCGCCACTGACCTGAATGATGGTGATAAACGGACGTCACTTGCTGTGGCCACCGGCGGAACTTATCAAAGCAATCCGAACCACTGCGAAGAACTGTTCTTGGATCCAGAGCGTCCACAGTTTTGGATCGATCCTGACAGCCCAGGAACCGGGCAGTCACCAGGGGATCAGCCTCGTGGTCTCGGAGCAGCAACTTCACGTGGCGCGCGTTGGGCAAACGCTCGGCCTATCTTTTCGACTGTGAACACCATTTTGGCTCCCAACAAAGGCGTTTGTGCCGACAGTTGGCCAGGAAATGGTGCGATCGCTCCTCCCAGCAGTCGTCACCAAGGTGGCGTCCACATCCTGATGGGTGACGGTGCGGTGAAATTCATCACCGATTCCATCGAAGCAGGCAACGCATCGGCACCAATGCCCGATCCAGGACAAAAGAGTCCTTACGGTGTTTGGGGTGCTTTGGGCACACGTGCGAGCCGCGAAGTCATCGAACTGGATCTTTGATCCACGAAGGTTTCTTTGAAAACAACATTACGAACCGCTCTTCAATTTGGAGAGCGGTTCTTTTTTTGTTGGTGCTCGATCATCATTCGAACTCGCTTGGCAGCTCCGGTTGCAATTCTGGGTACCCCTTAGTGACTTGCCAGGGTGTTTGCTCGGTGAGGCGACTGACAATTTGAGTTCGCACTTCATCCACCTCGACGGTGTCGTCTCGCGGAAGCGTCGTCGCCATGGATGCCCATGCCTCGGCTTCCCAAAGTCGTCCTAGCTTTTCTAATTCAAGAGCAATGTCGGTGGCCAGTTGTCGCGAGATACTGCCCATCTGATCGAATCGTTCCATGGAGACGCGAACCTGTTCGAGACTTTCGAGTCGATTTGCAATCGCACTCAATCGTTCCGGTGATTCAATCTGCAGTTCGCTTGTCAGCTCCAAGATTGATGCCCAAGGTTTGACAAGGTCGGGATCTCGCTGACCGGCGTTCCAAAAGAATTGCAGTGCGTCCTTCGGTTTCCCTTTCGCAGCGGCGACGGTCGCTTTTGCGATCCAGTATTGGGAACTGGCATCGAGTGATGAAGCATCTTGTTCCGTCAGCCACTGCTGGTACGCATCGATGTTGCCGCTTTCTGCGAAAGCAAGTCCCAGTTGCAATTGCGCGGGCTCGAACTCCGGATGCTGATCAATGATCTCACCAAGGATTTTGGTTGCCTCGTCTGTTTGGCCGGACTTCAGCAACTTGTTTGCTTGTCGCAATAGTGGTCGTTTGTCATCGGGATTTCGACGAACTATCTCCAGCGTCGATCCGAGGTCATCTTTGGCCGATGGAGCGATCCCAAGCGACAGCAACAGTTTGGTATCGAACTGACGTTGCCGGACCAGGATTCGACCATGGGAAGTTGCTTCGGCTCGGTTGCCGCTGTTGACGTACAAGTCGTAGAGCCATCGACGCGTGGCATGTCGGGATGGAACCGCCTGGATGGTCGCTTCTAGCAAGCCAATCGCATCGTAGAGACGTCCTGCAGCGACCAATGCGATCATTGCTTGCCGGACTCTCCCGTCGTTGCTGAACGATTCCACGGAGCAGGCCCTCACCAAAAGGTCGGCTACTTCATCAGGCTTTTCCAGGTGTTGAGCGACTTTTGCGACGGAGGCGATGGCGTCGGCATCGTCCGCATGAGCTTCCAAGACCGCGTCTGAGTACTGCCACGCTTCGGTCCATTTTTGTTTTCGCATCGCAAGTCGTAGTTCACCCAGCGGCCGTTCGGGTGCCTGACGTACCTCGGGTGTATCCTGTTTTCCGCACCCGGGAGCGACCGCCAACGGAAACGACAGCAAGGCAATCATTTCGAGCCTGCGTCTCGCGCCGAACAGGCGTGTTTTTCTACTTGAGTGCATGATCGCCTCGAAATGCTTGATGTGGTTTGACGGTCGTCATCGTGCGATAGGCTGGCGAGTTCGCACATTGCCGGCACGCAACAATGGCACTGAACGAGTGACGACCCAATGCGACGGACACTATAGTATTGTTGCCATGCTAAATCTTCGAACACCTGCTGTTTTTATCACTGTCGTGATGACGTGCGCATCAATGGTTGGATGCCGTGAACGCGCTGCTGAGTCCATTACCGGTTCCTCGAGTCCAAACAACGAACTCGTCGATATTCAACCCGCGTCGAGTCAGTATTCAAAGGAGTGGCACGACCGTGTTGGCCGTGAAGTGCAAGCCTTTTGTGCGGACTGTCACGTGTTGCCGCTGGCCACCAGTTCAGAACAATCTCATTGGCCAGGTGAAGTCGATCAAGGGCTCAACTTGTACGTAACTTCGGGGCGAACGGACTTGAAGGTCCCCGCTCGGGACGATGTCATCGCTTTCTTCGAAATGCAAGCGCCTGAAAAGTTTGATTGGTCGCCTTGGTTGAAATCTGTTCCAAAAAGCAAAATCGATTTCACCACTCTATCTGTTGGTCTGGCAGATGAAGGAACGACACGACCTCGTCCGCCTGGCGTCACAAATGTTCGGTGGCTCGACATTGGAATGAACGATTCACTCGCGTTGGTCTACTGCGATATTGGCAGTGGCGCCGTCGTGGCTCATTGGCCCGATCGCGACGGTGGAACATCGAAACATCTCGCTACGTTGTTTCAACCAGTTCATGCCGAGGCGTGTGACTTGGACGGAGATGGCCGCCAAGACATCATTGTTGCTGACATCGGTGAGTTTGATGCCAACGACAGCAACCTTGGAAGAATCGTTTGGTTGCGTCGAAAACCAGAGTCCGAGGAATTTGAACAAATCGTCTTGATGGATGGGATTGGACGCGTCGCTGATGCGAGACCAGCGGATTTTGACAACGACGGCGATGTCGACTTGGTTGTTGCAGAATTCGGTTGGCGGACGAGCGGACGAATTGTGCTTCTCGAAAACCGAATCAGTGAGTCGGTTGCTGCTGCGGATCAGCAAGAACGTTTGTCCGAGTCGTTCATCGTCCACGAAATCGACAACCGGCACGGGACGATTCACGTGCCCCCAGCTGATCTGAATGGCGACGGTCACATGGATTTCATTGCCGCGATCAGTCAAGGCTACGAGACGGTTGAAGCGTTCTTGAATGATGGCAAGGGTGGCTTCCAACAGGAAGTCATCTTCGCGGCGCCCGATCCGGCGTTTGGATTGTCTGGCATACAACTCGTCGACATGGATTTGGACGGTGATTTGGATGTGCTACTGACCAACGGGGATTCGTTCGATCGTGGCGTGAAGCCTTACCATGCCGTTTGGTGGTTAGAAAACGACGGAGCCTATCCCTACAAACACCACAAGCTTTGCAACATGCCGGGAGTGCTGACCGCGAAAGCGGGAGACTTCGATGGTGATGGGGACATGGATGTGGTCGCGGGATCCTTGATGGCGGGACCTGTTCGGGACCAGTTTGAAAGCTTTCAAATGGCGTCCATCATGATGTTGATACAAACCGAGCCTGGCGTGTTCCAGCCAACCTCGTTGCAGCTACATTCGCATCAGCATGCATCGATCGAAGTCGATGATTTTGATCAAGACGGCAAGATCGATTTTGCGATCAGCAATTTGTTGCGGACAGCCAGAGGCAACGAACCGGATGCCGTCATTTGGTGGAATCAGTCGCCTGGTCCCTGACTTGCTTCGCATGTTCACGGTCGACGCGAATGAAGTGATCGGCCATGGAAAGAGTCAGACCCTGCAGCTTCATTCCGGCTAAGTCATCGATCTCAGTGCTTGGCATGTGACATTGGACACACTGATCAGCGAGGCTGACTGGTAACTCCGGACGCATGCCGCAGTGCTCAGCGTCGTGACAGTTCAAGCACGCTCGGCGAAAGAAAGCTTCGTCGCCACGTTTCGCAACGTGCGGGTCATGGCAGTCCGTACAGGTCATCTCGGAGCTTTGAAAACAGTCGCTCATCCGTAGCCGCGCCAATTGGTTGCTCGTGTGGATACCGCTGTCATCGAAGTCTGGTTTGAGCGTGTGATGAAATTCGCTGATGTCATCGCCGGGGCGAAAGCTGAACGCTGGCTTCTTGAAATCGAACGATCCAGAGTGGCACTGGCCGCAAATATCGAGTTGCCGTTCCCTGGATAGTTCGTTTGGTTGGACGATGTGTTGAGCTGTTTTTGAATCAGGGTTGGTCGTGTGGAAATCGACATGCGACTTTCCTGGCCCATGGCAACGCTCACACGAAATCCCCCAGATCGCAGACGATGGCTGGTAGTGGTTGGGTGCTTCCGTTTGCTCGATGTAAGTGATGTGGCATTCCAAGCATTCGGTGCGAATGACTCGGCCGAAATTGACATCGAGGTCCTCAAACCCCGGACTGGTCAACCACTGTTCGGGGCCGCTGAAGTACGACGCGAAGGACTGGAAAAGGCGGTCTTCGTCCCAGTACAAAAATGTCTGAGCGACCTTTCCCGAACCAGTGATGACGTCCATCGGGACATCGACGCTCCAATCGGAAAGCGAAACTTGCTGGACGATGGAATCGCCTTCCTTCTGAATGGTCAGCGTAAGGTCTGGATCGCTGGATTTCAGTTCATTGCCCTGAGAATCGACGGGCCCCAAAAACCGGTCGGGGTCAGCAGTGCTGCTGGTCATGTTGTGAGCCGTCAAAAGGAAGCCACGGTGACGGTCTTGATGGCAGGTGGCACAGGCTTCCGCGCCCAAGAATCCATCCGAATTGACGCTCTCGGGAACATCAGCTTGGACGACATCGCTGCTGGAGGGACCGTTCTCGAGCGAAGAAAAGGGAAGGACCAATCGGGGACGCGGTTGATCATCCTTTTGCAGGACCCATGATCCGGGAATCACTCCTTTCTGAGCCACGACCCTGGGGGTCAAACGCACGACGTCGGATTTCTGCTGACTCTTTGGCAGAGTGGACGAAGCCGCGTCCATTTTTCGCGAAAGCTTTTCCACGAGTTCCGATTCGTCTTCGGATTGGGTGGCTACGTAGGCAGCAGTCAGACACAGACCAGCGATGACTGCCGCGATCAACCAAACTCGGGGGCTCGATGTGTCAGCCAAAGCAAACAACTTCACAAAGGGGAGGGGAACGAAGCGAACACGATGACAAGGGAGTCGATTTTATCAAATCACGCTCGTTTGATCGCGAGGAATCGAGGCAGAGCAATTTGGACAACCTGTTCGGGTGATTCGGCAAATGGTTCTCGATCGGTCGTGCGTCGCAATTGGCCCACGCCCAAATTGGCTTGACCTGGCGAGGGATTGTGGGGTAATCAACACACTGTGAACTTCCCACCTTGTGTTCCCTACCCAGGAATCCCACCCCATGTTCCGACTGGTTTTGTTGTCATTGATGGTTGCTGGTTTCTCGCTTGCGACTCCGTCTGCCGCTGAAGTTTCGGCTGCCGAAACCGTGAACTATCGCTGCAAAGAATGGAAAGCCAAGCACATTCACGACAAAAAGTCGGCGGACACGATCGAAAAGACGCTCAAGACGTTGAAGTGCGAAACTCAGCGTCACGCCCACAACGGTCACGACGATTTGAAGTATCGCTGTGTGGAATGGAAGACGCTGCAACTGAAAACTCACGACGAAGCTCACAAGTGGGAGAAATGGTTGAAGGAATACGGTTTCGAGACTCAGCACAAACACTGAGCAACGTCTCCGCATACTCTCTTTTGAAAGACGGCTTTGATGGCTCACCGATCGTTTCCGCTGCCGCTGATGTCGTTGCCAATCTATTCTGGGTTGGCAATCCGCGCCGTCCAAGCGACCGGCCAGGTTGCCTCGCAGTTGATTGAATCAGCTGGTGACGTTGTCGAGAATCTGCGTGAGTCGAAAGAATCAGGGAGTTCCTTCGCTGACATTTTCGCCGGAACCGCGGATCAGGCTGATTCAGCAACCGGCGACTCAGAAGGCGGATTGGATGCGATTCGCGAAACTCTTGGGAAATTCCTGCGAGACATGGGGTTGGCTCCCGGATCGGAAGTCAATCTGCAGCTGTCCGGCGACGAAATTCGAGTGGCTTCGGACCACCCCCGAGCCGCAGAAATCGAGGATCGTCTCTCCCGAGAGAGCACTTTGCTGTCGAAGATCCGGCAACAACTACCTGGACAGCAACAATTTGAGTTCAACGTCCAAGTCGCCGCACGCGATGACTTGACGGGCTGACGGCTTTTGTCAGAATGACGCCCTGATCTGGAGGATAAGCGAATGGCTAGCAGGCTGATTCGAAATCAGTTGTCCAGCAATGGATTGCGGGTTCGAGTCCCGTGTCCTCCGCTTCTGTAAAAGCACCGCCTGAAACTTTGGTTTCAGGCGGTGCTTTTTTATGGCTCCAATCAACTGGGCAGCAAAGCTGCGATCGCAACGTCAACGATGCGTGCATCAAATCAAGGCGGCCATCATCACGGCGAACGCTGGACGGCTAGGCAGGTGGCGTTGACATGGATGAGGCGTTGTTGATTTTCGTTCTGGCCTACGCCCAGGCGGGGCAGCTCTTAGATAGCCCCAGGCATCGCCTGAGGTTTCGTTATCGCCCAAACGGCTGCATGGTTGTGTCTGATCGTTCCTGCCCACTGGCGTTGATGTCCCGTGAATGACAAAACCCTACTTGCAAAAAAGATGCATGTGTAGCGAGTGGGAAGTTGCTTTCGGATGTTCCATCCAAGGCTGGCTAGAATCCCATCCGGCTTCATGTTCACGCGATGCTTCCGCGATGCCTATGATTGATTGGTCGTCCTGTCCCTCCCAGAAGTCTGTCCGATGAACAAAAATCTGATTGCCCTCTTCGCGTCGACAATCTTGGCGTGCGTCTGCCATTGCGATTTCGCCTTCGCTCAAGTGAATCCATCCGAAACCGATGAGGTGACTCCGTTGCTAGATCGCGAACTGTTCTTTGGTAATCCTCAAATTGCTGGCGGGCAGTTGAGCCCCGACGGGAAATTCATCTCGTTCATGAAGCCGTATCAAGGGATCATGAACGTGTGGGTGAAAGAATTCGCCGAGCCGTTTGACGCGGCTCGTCCGTTGACCGATAGCGAGCGGCCGCTGCATGGATACACGTGGACGGAAGACGGCAAGTTCATTCTGTTCGTCAAGGATTCCGGCGGTGACGAAAACATGAACCTGTTCGCCGTTGATCCGGCGTCGAAACCCGAAGCTGGCAATGAGACGCCCGAGTCGCGGAACCTGACGCCGATGGAAGATGTGACCGCACAGATCATGCACGCCAGCCAGAACAATCCCGACTTGCTTTGGATCGGATTGAACGACCGCGATAAGGCGTGGCACGATCTTTATCGCCTCGAGATTTCCACGGGTGACTTGACGCTGGTTTATCAGAACGACGATCGCATCACCGGTTATGAATTCGATTGGGACGACAACCTGCGTCTGCTCAGCCGCACCGACCCTGCCGGCAACACGATGCTTCTTCGCAAAGACGGCGATGACTTGGTTCCGATCTACGAAACGTCCGTCACCGAAAACGCAGGCGTCAGTGGTTGGGACGCGAAGAACGAGAACTTTTACTTGGTCACCAACAAGGGCGAACTCGACCTGCTGACCTTGTACACGATGAATCCTGGCACGAAGCAGGCCGAGTTGTTGGAAAGCGATCCAGAGCAAGCCGTTGATTTCGGTGGACTTCGGCTGGACCGTAACACTCGCGAAATCATCTCGACGTCCTACACCGACGACAAGACTCGTTACTACTGGCGAGACAAAACCTGGGAAGCCAACTACAAATTCCTGCAAGAAAAGTTCCCTGGCCGCGAGATCGCGTTTCAAAGCTCGACCAACGACTACAGCAAATTCCTGATTGCAGTTCACGGCGACAAGTACGCTGCCGAAGCCTGGTACTTCGACGCGGAAAAACGCGAACTGATTCATCAGTACACTCCACGGCCTGAGCTGAAAGAAGTGGAGGAATACTTGGCACCGATGCAGTCGATTCGCTACGCCAGCAGCGACGGTTTGGAGATTCCTGCGTACCTGACCGTACCCGCGGGCGTTGAAGCGAAGAACTTGCCAGTGGTCGTGTTGGTTCACGGCGGCCCCAAAGGCCCACGCGACACATGGGGTTTCAGCGCAACGGTTCAGTTCCTGGCCAATCGAGGCTACGCGGTGCTGCAACCCAACTTCCGGGCCAGCGGTGGCTACGGAAAGAAGTTCCTCAACGCGGGCGACTTGCAATGGGGAAAGTTGATGCAGGACGACATCACTTGGGGCGTGAAGCATTTGATTGATCAGGGCATCGCCGACAAGGATCGCGTGGCCATCATGGGTGGCAGCTACGGCGGTTACGCAACGTTGGCCGGATTGGCATTCACGCCGGATCTGTACGCATGCGGTGTCGACATTGTCGGCCCCAGCAACATTTTCACGCTGCTCGATTCGATTCCGCCGTACTGGGAATCAGGGCGAGCGTTCTTGTACGGTATGGTGGGCGACCCGAGCACCGAAGCAGGCAAAGCTCGAATTCGCGAAACCAGCCCGCTGTTCAGTGCCGAAAAGATCTCCAAGCCATTGTTGATCGTGCAGGGAGCGAACGACCCGAGGGTCAAGCAAGCCGAAGCCGATCAAATCGCGATCGCACTTCGCGATGCCGGTCACGCGATCAGTTACTTGCTGGCCGACGACGAGGGCCATGGGTTTGCCAAGCCCGTCAACCGCATGGCCATGTACGCCGAAATCGAAGCCTTCCTGGCTGGACAAATCGGCGGTCGCTACCAAGAGGAGATGCCCGATGACGTTGCCAGTCGTCTTGAAGAACTACGAGTCGACGTGAGCAAGGTGACGTACGAACCGGCCGCGGGATAAGGTTGCACAGATGAAATTTCGAGTGTTCGCCATCGCGGTGTTCGCCATTGGGCTGTGTTCATTCGTGATGAGTCAATTCCTTGTGGGGCCGCAAGACGTCGCCGAGCGAAATCCAGACTTCGCCTCCACAACCACGCTCGTCACGGACGAGAACTACCGAGCCATCGTGCTCGCCAGTGAAAAACCCGTCGTGTTGGATTTTTACGGCGACTACTGCCCGGTGTGCCGCCAGCTCGAACCGCAATTATTGCCGGTGGCGGAGGAGCACGCCGACGCAGCCCTCTTCGCTCGCGTCAACGTGGTAGAGTCCCCCGAACTGGCCGAGCAATACCAAGTCCGCGCTGTCCCCACCCTGGTGATGATCCACCAAGGCGAAGTCCTGTTCCAAAGCGAAGGACTATCCGCTCTCTCAACGCTGCAAACCGCCCTGCAGAAAGCGACCAAGCCGCAAGGCTAAAGACATCGCCCGGCGTCAGCTACCGGTACATTGAGTGTCGCCGTCGCCTGGAACGCGGAAGGCAATTCGTCGAGGTGCTTCGTGAATGAGGTTGCTCCAACTTACGTCACTTCGCGAGTTTAGCTGCGATCGCTGAGAACTGTTCCAACGCCGTTTGCAAACCATCTGCGATGTTTTGGGCCAGCACCTCTGGGGCGGGCAGGTTCTCGCTGTCTTCGAGCGAGTCATCTTTGAGCCAGAAGATGTCGAGGTTGGATCGCTTTAGGGGGGGAGGGTAAAGTGCGGGTTCGTGCGGACCGTCTCTCCGGCTACGCACTCGAAGAGGATGTTGTCCGGGACGACGATCGCAGCTCGGCCGTCGATTTCCAGCAACGTCTTGATGTGCTCCCGTGAGCGGCAAGGCGCTAGCCGCCGGTTCGTCACCCCTACTTATCGCGTTCCATCCTATCTTGAGCTTCCAAAACGTAAATCATCACCTGTTCCAAATCATCATCCGTATCAACGAATTGAATGTCCCCGCCTTTGGTCCAGACCTTTGCGTTCGCAATCGGATTCTCACACCTCCTAACAGCGCGAGTCGCGTTCGCTTTCAATTCATCACGGACTCGCTTGATGCCGTCGGCCACTCGATAGTCGTTGTTTCCCGTTTTTGGAACGACCGTCACAACAACATGAACATGATTTGATCGGACAGAAACGGCGTGCAATTCTCAACCACGAATTTGCGAGTGCTTACGAATCACATCTTCCACCGATTCGCGATGTTGCTCGTCCAGCAGAACCGCGTCCTCCTTCATTCGATCTTTGCACCAGTCCTCAAGCACTGGCTGCGGTTGCTGTTCACCCCGTTTCCATTTCTTCCAACCACGCGCGTCTCCTGGTAACCATGAACCATATGCAGTCCATGTGATGAAGAGCGTTATCGGATCGTTTGCATCGTTGGCCATTCAACCATCGTACTGGAGGCAACGAACCGTCGGCTAGCGCCTTGACGCTCACATGATCAGGCTGAAACGCTCACCCGGTTCACCGGCCAGCCAGTCGGCTCCGGCCTCGATCGGACACGGGGCGCCGTCAACGCCGTGCAGAAAGAGATTCATCACGCACAGGCGAGCCATATTGGGAACCAGTTCCCAGCCGCCGTGAGCGGCAAGACGCTAGCCGCCGGTATTTCAGCGCAACGAACCGACGGCTAGCGTCTTGTCGCTCACCAAATCTTTTCGAGCAGACCTTCGTAGATATCGCCTTTGGTATCGGCCTGCATGCTGGACCAGTTCTCGGGGTCGACAGAATCGGCGATTCCCGCGCGATCACCCGCTCAAGAACAGGCGAGTCAACTTGAGCGTGTCGCGGCACTGCGTGGCGGGCATTGACTGGGGCGTTTGGCCGTGGGTGCTCCTGACGGATCGGCGTTTGGATGGCACGCACGGCGCTTACGGATGCTCCTCCAAACTGGCGCTGCCTTGGGGTCTGGGGTTTCAGTACTCTGGTCAACGATCGGCGTCCTGTCTTGTTCGGTGAACTTGTTCGGTCATTCCCCTAAAATTCCGAGTGCTGCATCGTGTTCTTTCAACCGAAAGCGAACCTGCCTGATTCCGCGAAGTCGCGGATTGAATTTTGCTTGCAACAGATCGCTGAATGTGTCGGCTTTGAACGGCTCTTGCTTCCGGTGGTAGGTCGTAAAACCATCTTCGACCTCTATGAAGGTGAGCGGAATCCGCAACACGTGATCGCGTTTATCGGAAAACACCTCGGGCATGATGTCAATGGAATCCAGGTTCGCAATGCCCTCCCGCAGGCTCCGAGTGCTGGCGGTGGCTGTTGCGGTGGTGGGTCTTGCGATGGTCCCAGCGGGCTGGCTGGTCGCTATGAACCGGCGGACCGCAGCATCATGCTTGATCAGACGATCGACAGCGATCCGGCGATGGGGCTGGCCACGCTGATCAATGCCGTCGTCTGCGATTTGCTTTCGCAAAACAACTTTGCCGGGGTACATTTGCCTGAACAAGTCGACCTGGCCGTCGTCGGCACGGGACTTGGCATGATTCGCAACAGCATCAGCCTGGTTGCCAAGCATCCGGTTCATTGGGATTCGACGCAGTGGGACGTTTATCCTCGACCGTTTCTCGACGGCCAATCACTCGCTTATGCCAACGCGATTGCCGCATGGGGGCGTGACGATGCGGCTCCCGAGTGGTCAAACGATTTGCCCAGCGACCTGAAACGCCCAATGAAAAGGTCGCTGAAGTTCCTGCTGAAAACAAACGATTCCTTCTTTCGACCCCGGGCGAAGCAGGTTCTGTTGACGCAGTCGCAGAGCGAATGGTGGAAACTGGCAGCCGATTCATCGGCATCCAGTCAGGTGATCGCGATTCGGCATTTGAATTCGAATGGTAAGCTGGATGACCAGCAAGCGTCCTTGCTGATCGACAAACTGGGGTCTGCGAACGTCGCGATCACGCTGAATGCGATCGCGGCGATGGAACGGATGGCGTCCCAGCAACCAGCAATTGCCAGCGAGTCCCTTGTTCGTGGACTTCGTTCTCTGACGGATCACCGCGATGATGAAGTCTGTGCCAAAAGCATGTGCGTTCTTGCACGGCTAGGCGGGCTGGATGACGCGGCGGTGGAGACGGCAGCAACGATGCTGGAAGCCCATCCAAAGCACCTCACTTTCGCCGGCCTATATGCTTTGTGCATGCAGGATTCCGTTCCGGAGGAGGTCGTGCCTGCGCTGGACCGATGTTTCGTTCGCGTGTTGCGAGCGTGTGACTATGAACTCATCGATTTGATCGCCACAGCGTACCGGCGCTGGCTCTATGATCCTCAATCGCACTTTGAAAAACTGTTCCAGAACAGCCCCGAGCATCTTCCCATTGCACTGGAAACGCTGCAGAAGGTTCCACAGCAACCCGTTCTGTTGAGTCGCGGAGCGTGACGGACGGATTCTCATTGTGGCATAGGCTTCCAGCCTGTGGTTTCTCCTTCACAGGCTGGAAGCCTATGCCACTGATTTACCTAATAGCCTGTTTAAATGAGCCGCACCGCTTTAGCGGCGGTTGACCAGACGCCAACCGTGGCGAACGCCAAACGGCTCACGTGCCCGATGGCACCTGCGTCCCGGCGGCAAACGGTTTCGTTGCCTCGTCCATTTCATCGTGAAACCGCATTGAGGCTTCGGCAGCCTGCGCGGTTTGAAAAATAATCGTCCGCAACCATTTCATCGGTGTGCCGGAAAAGCGAAGGAAGCACTTGAGTCGTCGCGGCCCGCGCTCGGACAGTTCACTCAATCCTCGCGCATAGGTAACCGCTTCGATTGAAATCGGCTTGGAAGAGCCCCACTGGATGGAATCAGCCCCTCATGTGCTGCGGAGTTGCTCTTGTTGGCGAGCGTCGCTGGTGTGTAGGACAGCATGGTTGCAGTCTGATCAACTCGCTGCTGTTTCGAAACAAAGCATCTGAACTTGAACGACGACGGTTTCCCCCGGGCGTCCCATTCATTCATGAACATTGTCCGACTTTCACCGTGGATCGCGATTCTGGGGTGCATCCTGGCATCGCAGAGCGTTTCCGCTCAAAGTCCGAATGGATCATCCAGTCGAGCCCGAGCCTCGGAAACGACCGAGAAGATGACCTGGTACCCCAAGTCGATCAACGGCAAGAGCCTTGATACGGATGTCAGTGAGGATGTCCTGGCGGATTCTGTGGTCGAAGGTGTTTCGTTCGATTCACCGACGTTTGAGTACTACGAAGAACCCTCCCACGCCATCAGTTCATGCGACGGGTGTGGTGTGTGCGATCGATGCGTCACGCACCGATCGGCACGACGTTTTTGGGTTCGAGCCGAATACCTGTTGTGGTCGCTCGATGGAATGGATTTGCCGCCCTTGGTGACGACCAGTCCGGACGGCACCGATCCAGTCGACACAGGTGTGCTCGGGCAATCGGGAACCACCACGTTGTTCGGAAACAGCACCGTGCTCGATTCGATGCGTTCGGGTTTGCGTGTGACGCTGGGATGGAACGACGACAATTGCGGGAACGGATTTGAATTGAGCGGCATTGGGATCTTCCGAGACGAGGAAACCTATCAAAGCAATCGAGGCCTGTTGGCTCGTCCGGTGTTTGACACCGATGCGGGTGCCGAGTCGTCGATGTTGATTGCTCACCCGGATTTCTTGACAGGATCAGTCAACGTCCAAGCCGAGAACGAACTGGCCTCGTTTGAGTTCAACCGCCGACATGCGTTGTCTTCGGTTCGAGGCCAACGTGTGGACTTCCTCGTTGGATATCGATACGGAAGCCTGGACGAAATGCTTCGGATCGATCAATCGTCGGTCTACACCGCTGCTCAAGGCCCAATCATCTCAGGCACGACAGTCGACTTGTTCGATCAGTTCGAAGCTGACAACCAGTTCCACGGGGCGCAAGTCGGCCTCCAGTTGCAACGATGCTACGGTGCGACGACTTGGGACGCTCACGCGAAAATCGCGTTTGGTGTCAACCGAGCCGAAACGACGATCGCGGGGCAAACAACAAACACGGTTCCCGGCGGAGGCTCTTCTACGTTCGCCGGTGGGCTGCTGGCTCAGTCAACCAACATCGGGACGTATGATGATTCGTCCTTCATGGTGCTGCCTGAAATTGGACTGAACCTGACGACTCAGGTTCATCGCGATATGAAGCTGACGATCGGATACAGCATGATGGTTTGGTCGGATGTGGTCCGAGTGGAAGACGCGATCGATCGCAACGTCTCCCAGTTCGCTCCGGAAGCACCGACGGGAACCAACCAACCGGCCTACGATTTGACGACCAGCAGCTTCATCGCTCATGGACTGAACATCGGGGCTGCGTTTCAGTTCTGAGTTTTCGAGACGCTGCTGATCAGCGTCCTTGGAATTCGTCATCCGATCACCCAAGTCTGGACGAAGCCAAACTTGGGTGAGGCCGGACGACAACGATCACACAGTGGTCTCAATGGTGATCGTGAGCACTTCTTCGACAGCCAATCCATAGCGGTCTTGTGACAAGACACGAATGCTATAGCTGGACTGCGTGGCAGCATCGGCCTCGAAATTCGTTTGCAAAACACCGTCGACGATTGTGAACGACGTGTTGTCGGTGTCGCCTGTTCCGGCGACCAACGTAAACGTGTGTTCGTCGAAGTCGTTCGCATCGGTCGCGGTCAGCGTTCCGACCGTGGTGCCACTGGCCGATCCGTCATCCACGGAGCTGTTGTCCAACAAGACGCCCGTCGGTGCGACATTCTCTTCCGTGACAATCAGGTCCGCGGTGTCTTCGAAGGTCAGCCCATCTGCATCGGTCACGCGAACGCGAATCGAGTAGAGAGCCTGAATCGCGTCGTCGGTTGCTTCCGCGGTCCGCAATGCACCATCCACCAAAGTGAATTTGTCATTGTCGAGATCGCCTTCGCCATCAACAAACTCGAAGGTGAATGTGTCGCCGGCATCCTGATCAATCGCTTGCAAATCGCCGACCAAGAATCCACTGGCTTGACCACTGGCGATTGCTGGGAATGCCAGTGCCAATCCGGTGGGAGCATCGTTGATATCGATGACGGTGATCTGGAAGGATTGACTGACCGTCTCACCGACTGCATCAGAGCTTTGGATGCGAACGGAGTAAGTCGATTGAGTTTCGAAGTCGAATGTCGCGGCGGTCACCAGGTTGTTTCCGTCGATTGCAAACGATGCGTTGTCTGTGTCACCCACACCATCGACCAACGAGTAGGTGAACGTATCGGCAACGTCCGCGTCGGTCGTGCTGAGTGCACCCACGACGGTTCCGAGGGCCGCGTTTTCTGCGATCTCGTTGTCGTCAATCGCGATGGCCGTGGGTGCTTCGTTGGTTTCCGTCACGGTGATTGTGAGCGTTTGCTCCACGAATGAACCGCCGGCATCGGTGCTTCGCACTCGAATCGAGTAGGACGATTGAGTGTCCATGTCGAGCGTGGTTGCGGTCAGCAAATCTTCACCGTCAACAGTGAACGATGCGTTGTCGGTGTCTCCATCACCAGCGACCAAGGTGTAGGTGAAGGTGTCCGACGCATCGACGTCAGCGGTGTCGAACGTACCCACAGTCGTGCCCGAGGCTGATTCTTCGGTGACGACGCTACTGCTGATTGAAACAGCAGTCGGATCCTCGTTCACGTTGGTGACCGCGAGCGTCAGAGTTTGCTCGAAGGTTGATCCGTCCGAATCCGTTGTTTGAACACGAACCGAATAGGACGATTGGGTTTCGAAGTCAAACGTGGTTGCGGTGACGAGGTTGCTGCCGTCGACGGTGAAGGCCGCGTTGTCGGTGTCTCCATCGCCGGCAACCAAGGCGTACGTGAAGGAGTCGCCGGCATCCGCGTCGGTCGTGCTGAGTGCACCGACGACGGTTCCTGATGCGGCGTCTTCAGCGATGTCGGCGTTGTCAATCGCGATTGCGGTGGGAGCCTCGTTTACATCGGTGACGGTGATCGTCAGCGATTGCTCGAAGGTGGCTCCGGCCGAATCGGTGGTTTGAACGCGAACCGAATAAGACGCCTGAGTTTCGAAGTCGAGCGTGGTTGCTGTCACCAAATTGCTGCCATCGATCGTGAAGGCGGCGTTGTCGGTGTCTCCATCGCCAGCGACCAAAGCATAAGTGAACGTGTCACCGGCATCCGTGTCGGTTGTGCTGAGTGCACCAACGGTGGTTCCTGAAGCGGCGTCTTCAGCAACGCTGCTGTTGTCAATCGCGATTGCGGTCGGAGCAGCGTTTGCGCTGGTGTCGGTGATCGTGATCGTCAGAGTTTCGGTGATCGTCGCTCCCACTGAATCAGTGGATTGGACGCGAACCGAATAGGACGATTGGGTATCGAAGTCGAACGTCGTTGCGGTGACCAGATTGCTGCCGTCGATTGTGAAGGAAGCGTTGTCCGTGTCGCCATCGCCGCTGACCAAGGCGTATGTGAAGGTGTCACCGGCATCCGCATCGGTCGTGCTGAGAGCACCCACGACGGTTCCCGAAGGAACGTCTTCTGCGATGGTCGAGTTGTCCAAGGCCAGCGATGTGGGAGCGTCGTTGGAATCCGTCACCGTCAGCGTCAGGACTTGCTCAAACGTTGCTCCTTCCGAGTCAGTGGTTTGCACTCGAACCGAGTAGGACGACTTTGTTTCAAAGTCGAATGAGCTCGCCGTAACGAGATTGCTTCCGTCAATCGTGAAGTCTGCATTGTCGTCGTCACCATCGCCGCTGACCAAAGCGTAAGTGAATGTGTCCGAGGCATTCGCATCGGTGGTGCTGAGCGAGCCCACGGTGGTTCCGATGGAGGCGTGTTCTTCGATCTCGGTGTTGTCGATCGAAATCGCAGTGGGCGCCACATTGGCTTCACTCTCGGTGATCGTGATCGTCAGAGTTTGCTCGAAGGTGGCTCCGCCCGAGTCCATCGTTTGGACGCGAATCGAGTAGGACGACTGCGTATCGAAATCGAACGTGGTCGCGGTCAGCAAGTTTCCGCCGTCGATCGTGAAGGCGGCGTTGTCAGTGTCACCATCGCCGCTGACCAGGGCGTAAGTGAACGTGTCCGATTCGTCCGCGTCCGTTGTGCTGAACGCACCCACGGTGGACCCGGATGCGGCGTCTTCGGAGACGCTGCTATTGTCCAGGGCGATTGCCGTTGGGACTTCGTTGGTATCGGTCACCGAGAAGGTGAAGATCTGTTCGAAGGTGGCTCCGTCGGAGTCCGTCGATTGGACTCGAACCGAGTAAGACGCCTGCGTTTCAAAGTCGAACGTGGTCGCGGTGACTAAGTTTCCACCGTCGATCGTGAACGATGCGTTGTCGTCGTCGCCATCGCCGCTCACCAAGGCATACGTGAACGTGTCGGACGCATCATCGTCGATCGTGGTGAACGCACCGACGGTCGTTCCCGACGCGGTGTCTTCTGCGATGGACGTGTTGTCGATCGTGATTGCGGTTGGAGCGTCGTTCACATCCGTTGCGGTGATCGTGAACGTTTCAACGGTCGACAAACCAAATGGATCGGTGCTTTGGATTCGTACCGAATACGACGATTGTGTTTCGAAGTCCAGCGAGGCAGCGGTTACCAAATCGCCACCGTCAATCGCAAAGGAAGCGTTGTCGGTGTCTCCGGTACCGCTCACCAAGGTGTAGATGAACGAGTCCATTGAGTTGGCGTCGGTCGTGCTGAGCGTGCCAACCGTGGTGCCAACGTCGGCGTTTTCTTCCACGTCACTGTTGTCGATCGCGATTGCGGTCGGTGCGACATTCGTCGACGTGACGGTGATGGTGAACGTTTCTTCCGTCGACAATCCATCGGCGTCCTGGGCTCGGACTCGGATGGAGTAAGACGATTGTGTTTGCTGGTTGGCAGCAAACGCGGTGACCAATTCACCATTGACGATCGTGAACGACGCGTTGTCGGTGTCTCCGGTTCCCGACACCAGCGTGTAAGTGATCGTGTCGCCGGAGTCAGGGTCGTCGGTGCCAAGCGTTCCAATCGCCGTGCCACTTGGTTGACCCGTTGCCACGTGAGTGCCGGACAAGGTGACCGTGGTCGGAGCTTCGTTGACACTGGAGACGGTGATCGTGAACGTTTCTTCGAAGAACTCTCCCGTCGAATCAGTGCTGCGAACTCGGATCGTCAATGTGCCTTGGGTTTCGGCATCGAGTGATCCTGCGGCCTGCAATTCATCTCCATCGATGTCGAACAACGCGTTGTCATCGTCTCCATCGCCGGTCACCAACGTGTAGGTGAACGTGTCGCCCGAAGTCGGGTCGGTGGTGCTGAAGGTGCCAACCGCATCTCCGGTGGATCCGTTCTCGACGACGGTGGAGTCATCGAGGCTGATCGCTGTGGGCCCTTCGTTGCTTTGAACGATCGTGAAGACTTGTTCAAACGTTTCGCCGCCGGCGTCGGTCGTTTGAATGCGAACGCTGAAGCTGCTTTGTGAATCGAAGTCGATCGTTGTTGCGGTTCGCAGTTCATTGCCAACGATCGTGAACGATGCGTTGTCTGTGTCACCGGTTCCCGATACCAACGAATAGGTGAAGGTGTCGGACGCATCCACGTCGGTTGTTGAGAACGATCCGACGACGGTGCCGGATACGGAATCGTCCGCGACGGAATCGTCACTCAGTGCGATTGCGGTGGGGGCTTCGTTGACGTCATCGACGTTGATCGTGAAGGATTGATCGAACGACAGGCCACCTTGGTCGGTTGTGCGGACGACGACGGTGTAGCTGCTCTTGGTTTCAAAATCGAGAGCTTCGGTTGCGATTAAAGAGTCGCCGGAGATGGCAAAGGTCGTGGCGGTGGTGCTGCCATCGATCGAAACAATGCTGTAGGTGAACGTGTCGCCGGTGTTGCTGTCGGTTGTCGAAAGCGATCCAACGGAGGTGTCCGCCGCTTCATTTTCCGCGATCGTTGTGTCACTCAGCGAGATCGCAGTGGGAGCAACATTTTGGTCGGTGACCGAAAGCGTGAAGACTCGCTGGAGCGTGCGTCCGGTCGAGTCTGTTGTTTGAACTCGGATGGTGTAGGTGTCTTGAGCCGAAGCATCGAACACTTCCGCCGTCAGCAAAGTGTTGCCCGAGATGGTGAACGAACTGTTGTCGGTGTCACCGGTTCCCGAAACCAAAGCGTACGTGTGTGTGTCGCCCGAATCGGGGTCCATCGATGTGAACGTTCCGACGGTCGAGCCCACCGCTAGGTTCTCGCCAACGGTGGTGGCGGAAAGGCTGATGTTCGTGGGTGCCTGTGCGTCAGGCAAATCGGGAATGTTGGGTGTCGACAAGCCGACGACTCGTCGCAGCAAATCGCTTGCGTCCAACGGGCTCAGTCCGTCTTGGCCGGTCACGTCACCCAGCAAATCTGGATCGATCGCGGCGAAAGGCACAAAGGCTTCCCCGGAACCGGTCGCGTCCGTGACAACAAAACCGCTGTCCAGGTCGACGCCGGCTCGGGCAACCAGTCGAGCGTCTTCGGCGTCATAGCGACGGTTTGCATTGACGTCGCCAGGGAACGCCACGACTTGGATCGCATCGTCGGCGCTGGCGGTCATGCCACCCGCGTTCACATCCAGCGAGCTGATCGTCAATGTTCCGGTGGCACCGTATGGGGCGTCTTCGGGAATGGTGGCAATCAGGTCGATGATGTCGGCTTGCCCCGCATCCATCGCTTCCAAGCTGAAGAATGTGATCGTCGCGACGCCCGGGGTGTCCAAGTTTGCTTCGACTTGACTTCCGGTCGGTGCATCTTCACCAAGTTGTACGCCGGAGATGTCCAGCATAGCTGGGTCGTACTGAATGGTCAGCGTTACCGAAGTCACGCCATCAGCGTTACTCAATTGAATCGGCAGTCCCGCGGGCAACTCGGTTCCGCTACCACCGGCGGGCAACTGCACCGTTTGGCTTGGTCCGCGAACGATGTCGGGCAGTCCGACCACCAACGAAGCCGGGCTGGCGACGGTGAATGTGGTGACAAAGTTGCCGCCCGCCGTGCCGTTGTCGTCCCCATCGAGAAGCTCACCATCGGCGAGGTCCGTGAAGCCGTCGCTGGCACTGCGAAGGGTCGCGGTGTAGGTGTCAGCAGCAAGCGGTCCATCGGTTGCGATGAATGTAACGGTTGTGCCGTTTACAACGAGTGAACCGCGCACGTCGCCGGTCGAGGTTCCCTGCAAAGTCACATCAGCGGCGCCAGCGTCACCGGCTTCGTTGTCGTAAAGACTGAGTTGGGGGATGCTGACTTCTTCGCTCAGTTCAGCGGTGAAGCCGGATGGGGTCGGTGTGAACGAAGCAATTGTGGCCGCCAAAACGCGTCGTGATTCCAGCGATTCGACTTTCAAACGTCGGTCGTTTGCTCCAAGGAATCGGCTTTTGTGGCGTGAATGACGGGATTTATTCGAAGTCAGACGAGCTAGCAATCGTTGGACAGCGGGTTTCATAGATGGGAGACCTTGTTCGACCGGAGTCGATAGAAAAGCAATTCTGCCGTCCCTGCTGAGGTGTGGATTGTCACGCGGTCCCTGGCGACAAACGGAGTGCTCAAATCGAGCCCACAGTGAGTTTAAGACGATGCTCGATCATTTTCGTCACGGGGCTTTTGAAATTTTTTAGGAAATTTTTTGTGCGGTAGTGCGTCAGAGGTATCGTTGAGTGTGACATTTGCACCCCCGTTCCGCCCTGACAATCCGGTCATTCCTCCTTCGCAGAAAACATGTTGCGACCGGCCTGATGCAGACGAACAAAGTTGCAAGTAAGCCTCAGAATCCATTTGGGAAATGCCCTGCGTGCAACGCGGTGACTGCAAGTGTCGCCCCGCCTTCGCAAGTGGCTATGAACGAACACGAAAGACTCCGGCAAGCTCTGATGAAACCTTCTCGATCCCGTCGCCTTTCCATTCAATCGCTCGAAGGGCGACGTCTTCTCGCGGCCGTCAACATTCCGGACGACCTCACCTCGGCGCCCGATGCCATCGTGTCTGTTCCGGTGAACATCGATTCGGCAACGGGAGTCCGTGGAGCGGAGATCCGTTTGAGCTACGACACGTCGGTGTTGGATCTCGAAGCAGACGACATCGACTTCGGTAGTGTTTGGGGGACCGGCAGTGACACACAAGTCACTGCAAATGTTGATGATGCGGCAGGAACAGTGGTCATCTTCGTTTCAGCCTCCAGTGCATTGACGGATGTGTCCGGCAGTCTCGTCGAACTTCCATTCTCAGTGGTCAGCGATGCGGTCGTGGACAGCACCACCGTGCTTGACTTGACCCAAGTCACCTTGAACGAAGGCCAAATCTCGGTCGATCCAGCACCGGTTTCAGGGACCGATTCGACCGATGGATTGATCACGATCACCGCGGCCGCAACCGGCGATGACTCGATCTCTGGATTTGTATACGCGGACGCGAACAATGACAACGTTGTGGGAACCGGAGAAGCAATTCCTGGCGTCACGATCACCCTGACGAACACTTCCACCGGCACGGAATTGCAGACAACCACTGATTCCGACGGCAGTTATGAATTCACCGATTTGGCTCCCGGCGAGTATGAAATTGTTCAGTCTCAACCGGTCGCTTACTTGGACAGTGGTGTCAACGAGTTGACGGTGACGTTGGTCGAAGGAACGGCGCTCGAGGATCAAAACTTCCGCGAACTGGGTTTGCTTCCCCAGTACATTTTCAATCGCTTGCACACGACGTCCGTGTTGCCTGTCGGCTCCGATCGTTGGACAGACGCCATCACTGATATCAACACGTTTGCCAATGCAACATCCAGCTCGACCGTCGCTGCTTCCAGCGTCGTGGCGGCATCCACCAGCAGCACGGAATCCACCTCCACCGCCGGTTCGGATTCGACCGCTAGCGGGGAACCTCTCATCGATGAAGCTGAGCTGGGATCGGTAGCAACGGTCGCGGCAAACGTGGCGACCGCACAGACGGCCGATATGGGCACCCCCGTTGGATCAAACGACGATGACTCCGACGACAACGAAGCGGTCGACGAAGTCTTTGCAAGCAATCTGTTTTGAGCCAACGGATTGAATGCCGCTGGATGCACGCAACCTTTTTACGTTGCGTCATGAAACAGCTTTGATGACGAACTCCGATTCGGTCGTGGTGTTGAACTTCGAAGAATCACCAAGAGTCACGTTGATCACAGCCAATGAAACTCATGTTGTCCAACGCCGATTCTTGCTGAACGCTCGGTGAGTGACGTTGACACAAATGTTCAGATTGGACTACTTCTTTGCATAGAAGTCCCTGAGGTCGTCTGAAAGTTTGGCTTTCAAATGAATCTACTGGGCGTTCATTGCACTCGTGATGAACAGAAGATTCCATTCGGAAACATACATGGGAGCCAGGATGGCCAAAACATGTCGCGTGTTGACGACCGAGCGATTGGAAGGTCGGCACTTGATGGCAAGTGTTTCACTGGACGCCATCGGACCGGCTATCTCTGGGCCCGCTGTGGCACAGGAGTCAGTTGCATCGATCCGGGTGGAGGACGCTCACAACCTAAGAGCTGCCGAGATCCGATTTGAGTATGATCCCAAGCTCGTTCGAATCGAAAAAGAAGACATTCGTGCCGGAGCAATCTGGAACGACCGAGCGTCCATCATCGCCAACGTGGACGATAGCACCGGCACCGTGGTCGCGTATGTGTTTTCGACCCAACCCATTCTCGGCAGCGATGGAAGTCTACTCGATATCCAGTTGGATCAATCGCGTCACGAGGCCTGTCTGACCCCGACGAAGCTTGATCTTCAACAGGTCCGCCTGAACGAAGGCACGATTGAATTGGAATCAGAGCCTGTTGTTGGACCGGATCCTACTGACCATGCGGGGCCATTCCCCGCTCGTTCAACGGACCTGTTTCAACCACCTGAAACAAAGCCGTTCATTGGACCTGTGTTGCCGGACCACTTGAAAGCGGGCTACGTCGACTCGGTCATGAACGACATCTTCCGTTCGCCGGTCCAAGGGCGGATGTTGGGTTTCCAACGATCCGCCTGAATGAACAACTAGCCAACGATATCACGGATCACACTTCCGTAAACATCCGTCAAACGGAAGTCGCGTCCAGCGTATCGGTACGTCAGCTTTTCATGATCCAAGCCCAATAGGTGCAAGATCGTGGCGTGCCAATCGTGGATGTGACATTTGCCTTCGACCGCTTCGTAACCGTGTTCGTCGGTGGCTCCATAGTTGAAGCCTCCACGGACACCGCCGCCGGCCATCCAGGTCGTGTAGCCCTTGTTGTTGTGGTCGCGGCCATCGCCGTTTTGAGCGTGCGGTGTGCGGCCAAATTCTCCGGCCCAAATAACGAGCGTTTCGTCCAGCAAACCTCGTTGCTTGAGATCCTGTAGCAATCCTGCGATCGGTTGATCAATTTGCGAACAGTGATCATCCATTTCGTCGCGGAGGTTGCGGTGGTGATCCCATCCGGGGCTGACGCATTCAATGAACCGGACACCACGTTCGGCCAATCGGCGTGCCATCAAGCATTGACGACCGAAGTCATCGGTCCCAGAACCGTTGATGCCATAGAGCTCCAACGTGTCTTGCGATTCATCGGACAGGTCGACCGCCTCTGGCATTTCTGACTGCATGCGATAAGCCAACTCAAACGACTCAATCATGCCTTCGACTTGCGGTTGATGGCCGTCGCGATCGAGTTTGTTTTGATTCAAATCTTGGATCAGGTCCAACTGAATACGCTGCAGTTCTGGATCGAGCATTCGGTTCGTCAAGTTGGGAATCGCACTGTCATCGCGTTGCGCAAATTGATCTCGAACTGGGCGACCAAATGGACGCTGTTGCATGGACGCTCCCATGCCTCCGGACATTCCCATCCGAGATTCGGCGTAGCGACGGCGGAGGTCACTGTTCATTCCCGACTGCATTCCTCGCCGTGGTCGGCCTTGTTGATTCTGGCCCATTCGATTTCGACCGGGCCGATTGCCGCCGTTTGGTCGCATCATGTTTTGAGCAAAACCGCCACGGCCTCTGCCGCCGGCCTTCATTTTGGTTCCTTGATAGATCGCTGGCAGAAACGAGCTGGCGTAGTTGCCACTATCGCCGGGTGATGGATTCAAGACGATGAAGCCAGGCAAGTTTTCGTTTTCGGTTCCGAGACCGTACAGCGTCCAAGCCCCCATCGAAGGACGCGGGAATTGGAAGTTCCCCGTGTGAGTCTGCGTGGTGGCTTGCGGATGATTGGGTTGGTCGCAATGCATTCCTCGCAACAAGCACAGCTCATCGGCTTGCTTGGATAGTTCCGGGAACAAATCCGAGATCCACAAACCGCTCTCACCGCGTTGACGGAATTCCCACGGTGATCCCAGCAGACGTCCGGTCCCGCCATACTTGCCGACTTTTCCAGTGTCGCGTGTCAGTTGCGGTTTGTGATCAAACGTGTCAACGTGCGACGGTGCTCCACGCATCGATAGAAAGATGACCCGCTTCGCTTTCGGTTCGAAGTGAGGAGCTTTGACGTCCAGCGGATTGTTGGCTCTCGCTTGTTCCGTTGCCAGTGCTGCAAACGCGAGGTAGCCAAATCCACTGCTGACGGCTTTGAGTGCGCCGCGACGCGATAGGTTGTTTGGATCGGACATGGTGGAACCTAATGAGAAAGCGAAGTGGAGGAGTGATGTGGCATAGGCTTCCAGCCTGTGAGTGAGGTTCCACAGGCTGGAAGCCTATGCCACAAGGTTTCAGTTCAAACATCGAAACTCAGCCGAAGCGACCAACGCTTGGCAGAACGCGGTCATCGCCAGTTGTTGTGTTTGCACAAACCGATTGGATTTGCTGCGAGCCGGTCCCATGAAATCCTGAAAGAAGTTCACACAACTTCGGATTTCCGCGTCGGTCGCAGGACGCCCGTACGTCGCTAAGAAAGCTGCCGAGATACCGTCTCGAATGTTGTTGTGTTCCTTCAGCAGTCGACGACTCAGTCCCTCCGCACTTTGCAAGACGAACTCATCGTTCATCAAATACAACGCTTGGGTTGGGACATTCGACACGTCGCGTTTCGCGTTGCTGAGACTCGGGTCGGCGAAATCAAACAACGCCAAGGAGCGAGGCACTGCGTCGCGAACGATGGGCAGGTAAACCGATCGCCGATCGTTCAGCCCGTCCAAGAGCGACGCGTCGAGCGTGCGGCCGATTCGATTGTTGCCATAGCGAGCGATGGGCGAACCGATGGGGCGTTCGAGATTCAATTCGCCGCCAACCGCCAGAATCGCGTCACGCATCGATTCCGCATCCAATTGTCGCGGACTGGCTCTCCAGAGCAATCGATTGTCGGGATCAACTTCATAGTTGGCGTCGTTCATTCCGGAGCTCATCTGATAAGCACGCGACAACACAATTTCGCGAATCAGTGATTTGACGGACCAGTCTTTTGCGAACTGAATTGCCAAATGATCGAGCAATTCAGGATGCGAAGGGGCTTGTCCGGTCAGTCCCCAGTTGTTGGGCGTCGCCACGATGCCTTCGCCGAACAAATGCAGCCAAATGCGATTCACCATGACTCGAGCCGTCAGTGGATTGTCCGGCGAAGTTAGCCACTGAGCGAGTTCCAAACGGCCGCTGGAATCCGATGGGATGGAAACGTCGGCACTGTGCGGCAGGACTTGAACGAAACCGCGAGGCACGCGTTGCGCCGGGGTTTCCACATCGCCACGGACGTAGACGACCGCGTCCTCAAATGCGTCCGCTTCCTGGACGCCCATCGCCAGAGAACGAGGCGTTCCATCGTCATCGACTTCCGAAAGGACACCTTGGATCAACGCGATCTGGGCTCGGAGACGAATCACTGTCTGTTGCTGCGATGGGTTGTCTCGATCGCGAGTGGCTTCCATCATCTGCGATCGCAGATCGTTCATGCGTTCTTGAAACTCATCGATTTCGTCGGTCGAATACTGCCTTCCTGCGGGGACTTCATCCGCAATCGGAAGTGACAACAAATCCGATGAATTGCGATTGGTGATTCCTTCGGCGGTTCCGTAATACGTGTTCGTGCTTTGGAAAATGCCGGCCATGGCGTAGTAGTCGGTCGTCGGAATGGGATCCAGTTTGTGGTCGTGGCAACGGGCGCAGGCGACCGTCAAACCCAAAAAAGCTTTGGACACCGTGTCGATTTGTTCGTCGATGATGTCCGCTTGGACTTGACGAGGATTCCGCTCGACCAGGTTCTTTGTTCCGATCGCCAAGAAACCGGTCGCGATCAAGTTCTCTTGCCACTGTTCATCCGTTTTGACCGGCAACAAATCACCCGCAATCTGTTCCGCGATGAAGCGGTCATACGGCGTGTCATCGTTGAAAGAATCGATCACATAGTCGCGGTAACGCCACGCGTGTGGATACGTGTTGTTGGTGCTGTTGCCACAGGATTCGGCGTAGCGAGCCACGTCCATCCAGTGTCGCCCCCAACGTTCGCCAAATCGCGGGCTGTCGAGCAGTTCATCAACTTTCGACTCGATCGCAGCGTCTCGATCCTTGGCCGTTGCACGCAAGAACGATTGGACTTCGTCTGGCGTCGGTGGCAAGCCAATCAAGTCAAACGATAGGCGACGCAACAGTGTCGCGGCATCCGCATCGGCCGCAGGTTCCAAGCCGTTGTCTTCCAGTTTCGCCAGCACATGCACATCGATGTTGGACTTCGCCCAATCAGCATTCTTGACCTCGGGAAGATCCTGAATAGTCGGTTTGTGAAAGGCCCAGTGTTCCCGTCCTGCTTCAATGTCGATCTTGCTTTCCACCGTGATCGATTCGCGAACGCGCGGGTCTGGCAGATCCATTTCGATCCAACGCTTGAAATCGGCGAGGACCTCGTCGGGCAATTGGCCACGCGGCGGCATCTCCCAACCGCTGTAGGTGACGGCGTCCCAAAACGGGCTGTCTTCTGGATGCCCAGGGACAACCGATGGGCCCGATTCACCACCCAGAAGCAATCCATCTCGCGTGTCCAGACGCAGCCCGCCGCGCGTCTTGCCAGACTCGGCCGAGTGGCACTCATAGCATTCTCGAACCAGCACCGGACGAATTCGATTTTCAAAGAACTCGAGTTGCTCCGGCGTGATCTTCGATGACTCTTGCGCCGGCGTCTCGGACGCGCCGAGCAAACCCAGCGAAAGAGCCAACATGGAAAAGGCGAAGTTTTTCATGGCGTCACGTGCAATCATGAAGTCTGGCAGAGAAGAGATAAGAGTCAGCATCAAGTGTGGGATAGGCTTCCAACCTGTCATTTTGAAAAATTGGTCAGCAAAAGGCACTTCACGTGCGATTCGTCCTGGTGATCGCCACGGTCCGTTCATGCAACCGGGGCGAATGCCCATACGGCTGATCAGTCAGTCCCACACATTTTGCCGACCAGCTTTGCAACGAATGTCACGATCATTCACCGGGGCGTTTGGGCTGAACACCTTTCTCTTCGTTTCGCAATCCACGTTGACCGCCGGCACCTGGTCGCATTCCTTCACGTCCTTGCCCTTGTCGTCCTCTCATGCCCTGCCCTCGCCCTTCGCGAAGTGCGGTCAGCGCCGCGACCAACTCCTTTGCGTTGAGTGCACCGTCGCCGTCTTTGTCATGGTCTTTGATCAGCTTCGCGGCAATCTTGGATGGATCCATTTGCATGCCCGCTGCTCCCCGACGCCTGGCTTGAGGGTTGCCGTCAGCGTCCTTCGCCATTCGGTTTGGTTTTTGAGCGAACGCAACCGATGAGATCAGTGGCAAGGCTGCTCCGCCGGCCAACAGTTTCATCAGGAATCGTCGTCGTGGAGGGGCACCTGCGATAGGTTGGGTTTGCACTTCGTTTTGGTTCTTCATGATTGGCTCCTAGGGAGAGGACGGGGAAGATCGACGAGGGAATGGTTTGGTGAATGCGATCGTTTTGGTGCAGTGCGTTGGCAGACCAGGTCGCTACCGGAGGGCTCGCGCCCTGACGCTATCAATTGGGTTTCGAAGGTTGTTGCGAAACGTTTCCGAAGGTCGACGTGGAAAGCGTGGTCGGATAGAAGCATCCACGATTACACGGACGTGATCTCCGCGTCGTCCAAAGGTCATGAGGCTGAGGTCGATCGTTCGGCGATCTTCGCTGAGCGTGATGATGTCGCCGGTGCGAGTCGCATCGAGTTCCAGCCCCTGGCCGAAGGGTACGTTGACGGCGGTTCGAAGCGAAAACCGCCCATCTGTTTTGAACAAGGTTTTGTCTCGAACAATCACGCCCAGAATGGGGTGTTGAAACGTGATGCTGCCTTCGACCAATTCCAAGTCTCGAATGTTGAGCCGTCGACGATTCCAATCGGGGTCGGGCGTTACGGTGGGATTGAACATCAGCAAGAACGAACGAACGCGTTGGTCCGTCGGAATCACCGAGTTCAGCAATTGCTCTTCCGTCGTGTAGTTTCCGGGGTCTGTGATGTCGACCGAGCATGGTGATTGCAATCGATTCGCATAGCCTTCCGGCAGAACGAAGATACGACGATCACTTTGGATTCGGTTGGCCATTCGCGGCCATTGAGGTGCGAAGCGGAAGGCACCGGTCGACTTGACGATCCCCGACCCATACGGCCACAGCTTTTCGAATCGACCGGTATCGAAAGCGATGTCGCTCATGCTGCCATCGGAGGAGAGTTCGACGCTCTCGCCTTCGGTCAGCAGTCGCTTCTGACGATGGTTGTCTGAGACTACCTCGACCTCACCGTCGAAGACCGACACCTTGGAAAGTCCGTCGCGATCAAGTTCGATACCGAAAGCCGTGCCCAAGTCGATCACTTGAGCGGAGGGTGTGTCGACGCGAAAGCCTTCGGCACCCGGCGGGACGGTCGCGGACAACAGCCCAAACGCCAACTTGGTTTGATCGATTGATTGCAATTCATACGACGCAGGTCCTTCCAAAGTGACCTCCACCCCGCTGTCAAATTGCAAGTGAACGATGCCCGATTGAAGAGCGATCGTTTGAGCCTCCATCCGGTCGCCGGATTGCCACGAGCGATTGTCTTCCCAAGCCGCGTCGATGGATTGAACCAAGGTCACAAACGTTGGATCGGTTTCGTTGTCCGGAACTGCCTGCTCGGTCGCGTTTTGTGCGGTCTTAGAATTGTCAGGATGATCGGGAGCGAACTGGATCGCCAAACCAACGATCAACAAAATCGATGCGGCGACGGCAGCGATGACCCATATTCGCCGATATCCGCTTGATTGGACTGGGGAGGCAACTGCCGATGGCGTGGCCACGTGTTTTGTTTCGGAAGGTTCCGATTCAGTGAACTGTTGCCAGCTCAATTCCGCGGTCATGCGTTCGTCAAAGTGAACCGCATCAGCGAACTGTTTCGCGTGATCCGGACTCGAGTTGATCCATGATTCCAATTCGGACACTTGATCCGGAGTCAGGGTTTCATCGAGATAACCATCGATAAGAAGTTGGACATGGGTGCTCATCCATTCGCTCCTTCCGAAACGAACTTGTCTTCGATGCACTCACGCAATTGTTCGCGAATTCGTTGCAGTGCTTTCGCGACGGAGTTGGCCGTCATGCCGATTTGCTCGCTGATCGCCGCGGGCTTCAAACCCTTTTGATATCTCAAGTCGCAGATTTTCCGGGCTCGACCTGCCAATTGATCAATGCAAGTCGGCAAGTGATCCAGCTCATCGGGCGGAGAGGATTCGTCGAAGACGGTTTGCAAATTCGCAATTGTTTCTTCGCTGAATACCAAGCGATCACGTCGACGACGACGCAGGTACAAACCGATTTGGTTTCTCGCGATCCCAATCGCCCAGCCTTGGAACGCTTGTGACGAATCGTAGGAATCAAACGAGTTCAGAACCGCGAGCGCTGTCTCTTGCAGCACATCTTCGCGATCACGGCGATCTCGAACCACCGACGCAACGAAAGCGGCCACCACCGGCTGAGCCGAGGTCCACAATCGGGTCGCATGGCGTGTTGAATCGTCCACTCAAAACTCCTGAGAATTGGCTTGCATGAGTTCCTTATCCGCTCAAATCAAATCATGACAGAATTCGCCCGGATTTTTTTTTGATTTGTCTTTCGCGACTCCGGTGTGCAGCCCAAATGCTCGGTTGAGCTGAAGTACGATGTGACCCCCTCTCCCACCCACCAGACCGGCGTGAATGAAAGTTTGCTTGCCGCCCCACCCATTTTCGCGAGTTCCCATGCCTCTTTCGATGTCCCGATCCGCGTCTGAAAAGCACGAACCAACACTTGCCCGTCGATCCTTCCTGAGTCGCTCCGCAAAAATGGGAGTGGCCACGGGAGCGTTGGCTGCTAGCAATCCAGTGTGGCAAGCGTTGGCAACGGCCGACGACGGCAAACCTCCGAAACGAGTCTTACTGCGTTCCTCATGGCAGACCGTCAACATCGGTGACATCGCTCACACACCCGGCGTGCTCAGCATTCTTCGCGACCACCTGCCCGACGTGGAAGTCACGCTCTGGCCGTCCAACGTCGATCACGGCGTGGAAGAGTTGCTGCGAAAGGAATTTCCCAAACTGAAAATTGCAAAGCCACGATCCGAGGCATTGAAGCAAGCCTTCCGCGAATGCGATTTTCTACTGCACGGATCAGGTGCATCCATTGTTGCCGAACGCGATTTGGTCAAGTGGCGAGAGGAAACGGGAAAGCCGTACGGCATCTATGGGATCACGTTCCCGCTGAAGAAGTCGTCGGCAACGTCGGCGCGAAACGGAGATGCGATGGATCGTTCAGTCGATGTGCTCAATCACGCGAGGTTCGTCTTCTTCCGAGACAGCAAGTCATTGGAACTGGCAAGGAGTCTCGGTGCGTCCGCCCCCGTGATGGAGTTTGGTCCCGACGGTGCCTTCGCGTGTGACTTGCGAGACGAACCCGCCGCGGATCGTTTCTTGGCAGAGAACCAATTGGAGCCCCAGAAGTTTCTGTGCTGCATCCCGCGTCTGCGATACACGCCGTACTGGACCATCAAACCCAACGTCAAATTTGATCCGATCAAACACGCTCGCAACGAAGCGATGAAGGAGCACGACCATGCCCAACTTCGCGAAGCGATCGTGCAAATCGTTCGCAAGACGGATCGCAAGGTCTTGGTCTGCCCCGAAGATCGCACGCAGATGGCGGTGGGCAAAGAGATGTTGATCGACCGATTGCCGAAGGACGTTCTGTCGCGAGTCGTCTGGCGGCCGAACTATTGGTTGACGGGCGAAGCGGTCAGCGTATACATGAAGAGTGCCGGGTTGTTTGGCAACGAAATGCATTCACCGATCATGTGCATCGGCCACGGGATTCCCGCGATCGTTTGTCGTTTCGAAGAACAAACCAGCAAAGGCTACATGTGGGAAGACATCGGCTTGGGAGATTGGTTGTTCGATCTCGATTCGGAAACCGATTGCAAACGCATCGTCCCGACGGTTCTGCAGATGGCAAATGACTTGGACGCCGCAAAAGCCAAAGCGGATGAGGCACGCCAGTTCGTCGAAAAACGCCAACGCGAAACGATGGCGGTTCTGCGGAAAGAGCTTGCCAGTGTGTCCTGACACATGAGCAAGAAAAAAAGATGGAGTTGATTCCCGTGAGCCGTTTGGGCGTTCGCCCCGATTGGGTGCGGGAATCGGGGCGAACGCTGGGCTGCGAAATGTTTGCGCTTGTGGCGGCCATGTTTTTCGCAGGTTTCATCCCGGGATCGAGAGTGGCAGCGTGGGGGCCGCCGCATCAGATCGGCAATCTGTTGTCGATTCAGCAACAGATCTGGCCTTTGGAGACTGTCCGGCCATTCGTTGTTCCGAAAACAGGGCCGGATCGAGATGAATTCGCATTGTTTGTCACGCTTGGCTCGCTGAACGTTTGCGAAACGTGTCTTCGCCTTATTTGCTGGAGCAGCTCATGTCTCGTCTTGTCGCACCCGATGCACCCCGTCTCTATACCAATGGCCAACCCTGGCGCGACGCCCGCGGCCGAGACGCCCCGCGACACGCCGTGGAGACGGAATTCAAAGCGGAGCATGCCGTCGTCGACCTGTCGACTCAGCCGCCCAAACCGTTGGTTGTTAAATGTCTGGTCCGCGAGTTGCGGATCCGATTTTACTCCGTCAACACCATCAAAAACTATCGCTCCGCTTGGGTCTGCTTCCTTCGCTGGTACCGGGGACCGCTGGACCAGATCGACCAAGAAGACATTCGGGCCTACTTGGAACTGCTGGTCAATGGCGGCGCGTCGGCGTCGGAGGTCAGCGTCACTTTGTCGGCACTGCGAACCGGCCTGGACAAATTCTGTTTGTTGCGTTGCACGGTTGGACTGGTGTCCCCGCGAAAGTCAAAACAATTGCCTGTCGTGATGTCCAAGAAAGAGGTCCAGCGAATGATGGAGGCCGCTCGCACGTTGCGTGACAAGTTGCTCCTCACCGTGCTGTATGCAACCGGTTTGCGAGTCTCGGAGGTCGCCCGTTTGCAGTGGTCGGACTTCGATTTTGATCGCCAACAAATTCGGGTTCAACTTGGCAAAGGCAAAAAGGATCGCTATGTCATGTTGGCCGACGATCTGTTGCCGCTGATGCGGCAGTTGTGGCGGCGCACCCAAGGAATTGGCTACCTGTTTCCTTCCGAAGACGGGCGTGTTGGCCGGCATCTTTCTCCGCGGACGATCCAACGTGCGGTCAAGCAGGCTCGGATTCTGTCGGGAATTGGCAAGGCGGTCACGCCGCACAGTTTTCGCCACAGCTTTGCGACGCACTTGATCGAATCCGGCACCGACATTCGGTTCATCCAAAAGTTGCTTGGGCACACCAATCTGGAAACCACCTCGCTGTACACCAAGGTCGCACAGATGAAGGCGACGGCGGTCGCCAGTCCACTGGATCGGTTGGGGAATGAATCGGGGCCGTCGTCGGGTTCTTCCGGTCGGCAACCGAAACCTCGGCCCTCCGTGGGTCGGATGCGGCTCGAAGTGGATCCGCACCCCGATTCAAGCGGCGCGTATGCGGTGACGTTGGGCGTTTGGCAAGAAGGTCAATTGCTTCCGTTGCCGGGAATGCGAGCGACGATGCCACGCCGAGATTGGGTTTCCTTGCAAATTCCACTGCAAGACATCTGGGAACCGACGTTGTGTTGCCTCCCCGCGGCTCAGCGAGAGCGATTGGAGTCGCCCGAGTTCTTCTCGCAGGTGCAGCGAGAGGTTGCCAAGCGAATCCTGCGAATCAGGGACGCAGAACATTCTCAGGCGATCAAGACCTAAGCCATTCCCAGATGCGAGTTGGATTCTCCCCCCGCAGGACGTTCGTCTTGTCTGCCAGCGGGGAAGGTGTGATTGCCGCCTGAATTCAGAGCGAAAAACACCGTCTTTTGCACTCGTGCCTCGGAAGCAGCAAACGCAAACCCGCGTCACGGCACCCTCGCCTGGTCGCGCAAGTGCTGCAGACCGAGCCCCCTTCAGCTAAAATCAACATCCGTCCTCCCCCATTTCCAAGCATGTACGACACCCTGTCGTCCAGAACCCCGTTGTGCGGCCCAGACAATCGGTTGCATCTGTGTTGATCGGTGTGCATCCGTGGCTCACCTCAGTGCTCTCTGTGTCCTCTGTGGTTCAACCGATCGCTGGCAAATGCAATGGTCGCGCGAGACGCACCCATACGTTCGAACGTCCTGCTTCGCCGATGGGTGCGCGTCGTGCGACTAACGCCATTGTCAAATGACATCGCCTCCGATGCAAGTGTTTTTGCATCACTCCGCGACCTCCGCAATTCCGCTTTCTCCGCGTTTCAAGCTTTTTGCAAGCATTCGATGTCATCGTCTCGCCGCGCGGCCCCATTGTCAGTACCGCACAACATGGTTTTTACGCTAGGCCTTCGGCACACCTTCCTTGGTAGGCAACGGGCGCTGGCATTGGTACAATTTCTTTTGATTCAAACTCCACCGCTTCGGTAACGGCGGTGTCGTAAAAACCTTCCGTTGTGCGACCTAGATCAAATGTAATGACTGTCGACAAAGAGCTAATCGCTGGCCTTTTGCGTGATGCATTGGTTGCCCTTGCGTTGCCCAAACCGGAACAGGTTCGTGTTACACACCCCGGTTGTGTCACCTGTGACCTGATCGAAGATTTTACGCATGGTCGACTCTGTTTCGTCCAATCCTGCTCGGATCGGCTCGATGAATCGTCCACCAGTTTGCTGGCCCAAATCGACTCAACAATTGACGACCTAACCAACGACGATTGCGTTTGCTTCGATTCCGCGATGCTTGATCGTCCACCTTGGGCCTCGCTCCGTGCGCTGGCGACTGACGCTCTCGACGCGCTGGGGTGGGCGGACGCAAAACTCGATGCTTATACTGAAACGGAACCGGGCGTTTGGCGACGTGGAAACTCGGCAATTGTTGATGGTAGTGACGTCGAATAGCACATCGCCGGTCGCCCAACATGGTTTTTACGCTAGGCCTTCGGCACACCTTCCTTAGTTGGTCACGCGGGCTGACATTGGTACAATTTCCGATAGTTCAGGCATCGTTCGCTTCGTTTAGGGCGGTGTCGTAAAAACCTTCCGTTGTGGGACGCTAGCCTAATTTGCCTGACACATTTGAACTCCTCGAAGCTGTGCACGACCACGAGACGTTTGTCGCGTTCGTGATGGCGCTCGCCGCCGAACGCCACGCTGCCGCAAAGATCGAGGCCGACAATCCGCAGCGGTACATGGTCGACGGCGCGCTCGGTTGGGCCAATGGTGACATCCCGGCGTTCCTTGAGGCGTCGTGTGAATTCTTCGCGTCGGTGCCGAACGGTGAATCTGTCCCAGATCCAAGCTGGAAGGTTTTCGCGGAAATCCTTTGGTGCGGTAAAATTATCGAATGATGCGCGGACGGCTTGCATGTCTTCACAATTGGACACCGCTCTGGTGCTTCCCGCGTCCCACAACATGGTTTTTACGCTAGGCCTGCGGCACACCTTCGTTCTTTGGCAACGGGCGTTGGCTTTGGTACAATTTCCCGAAGTTCAGGCATTGTTCGCTTCGTTCAGGGCGGTGTCGTAAAAACCTTCCGTTGTGCGGCCCAGACAATCGGTTGCATCTGTGTTGATCGGTGTGCATCCGTGGCTCACCTCAGTGCTCTCTGTGTCCTCTGTGGTTCAACCGATCGCTGGCAAATGCAATGGTCGCGCGAGACGCACCCATACGTTCGAACGTCCTGCTTCGCCGATGGGTGCGCGTCGTGCGACTAACGCCATTGTCAAATGACATCGCCTCCGATGCAAGTGTTTTTGCATCACTCCGCGACCTCCGCAATTCCGCTTTCTCCGCGTTTCAAGCTTTTTGCAAGCATTCGATGTCATCGTCTCGCCGCGCGGCCCCATTGTCAGTACCGCACAACATGGTTTTTACGCTAGGCCTTCGGCACACCTTCCTTGGTTGGTCACGCGGGTTGGCATTGGTACAATTTCCGTAGTTCAAACATCGCTCGCTTCGTTTAGGGCGGTGTCGTAAAAACCTTCCGTTGTGGGACGCAGGCAATGAGTGATTCCGACCTGACGGACGACGACATCGTGGATTGTATTGGCGATCCGCCACCGTTCACGCCTATCGACGTGCCGCCCGACCCAAACGCCGTTGCGCACGCTGACTTTCTCCGGCGCGTCGCTGGCTGGCTCGAACGCCGCGTTGATCTCAGCCAGCTACGGCGTGAACTCACTACGCCTGATTCGCTGCCTGAATTCCTCGCGGAACTGGATGCGTTCGTTTCGAGCGCTACGCCTGCTCATCAGTGCTGGGCGTTTTCGTCGCCTCAATCCGACTGGGATCGGATGGCCGGACGCTCTGGCTTCGCGTTGGTTGCAGATGGTGACGTGACCAACGTGTTGGTGACTCTGCTGAGCTGATTCGGACGCAACGTCTTTTGGCGGTTCAGCGTCCCACAACATGGTTTTTACGCTAGGCCTTCGGCACACCTTCCGCGTTTGGCCACGTAGGCTGGCTTTGGTACAATTTCCGTAGTTCAGACATCGTTCGCTTCGTTCAGGGCGGTGTCGTAAAAACCTTCCGTTGTGCGGCCCAGACAATCGGTTGCATCTGTGTTGATCGGTGTGCATCCGTGGCTCACCTCAGTGCTCTCTGTGTCCTCTGTGGTTCAACCGATCGCTGGCAAATGCAATGGTCGCGCGAGACGCACCCATACGTTCGAACGTCCTGCTTCGCCGATGGGTGCGCGTCGTGCGACTAACGCCATTGTCAAATGACATCGCCTCCGATGCAAGTGTTTTTGCATCACTCCGCGACCTCCGCAATTCCGCTTTCTCCGCGTTTCAAGCTTTTTGCAAGCATTCGATGTCATCGTCTCGCCGCGCGGCCCCATTGTCAGTACCGCACAACATGGTTTTTACGCTAGGCCTTCGGCACACCTTCCTTGGTTGGTCACGCGGGTTGGCATTGGTACAATTTCCGTAGTTCAAACATCGCTCGCTTCGTTTAGGGCGGTGTCGTAAAAACCTTCCGTTGTCGGACCTAGGTCAAAGATGGTGCAGACCGTTTTCCAGAGACTGCTCGCACTTCTTGCTGATCCGCGATTCCACGACGAGACGGTTGACGACGATCTCACTGATGCCGTTACGTCGCTTGCCACTGACGTTGAATGGCAACCGGTGCTGGATGCGATGCTGGATGTTCTTCGCGATACTTCGTTGGCTTCGCACTGGTATGACGTCGTTGCATGCCTCTTTGGCTGTGACTGCCACAAACTCCCTCTCCCGTGCGAACGCTCGTATCTGACCGCGTTGCTTTATGACTGCCTGCGAATCAAACCCGATCTTGGCGTGACGGGACTCGATCTCGACGCCGCTGACAATCTCGTTTGGAGTATTGTTCACCACCTCAAAGGCGTCAGCTACACGTCCGACTATAACCCTAAGGCCGACCCTGACGTGTTCCAGCATAATATCGCTCGGTGATGGTTCGGTCCGACAACATGGTTTTTACGCTAGGCCTTCGGCACACCGCTGTCGTTTGTTCAAGCCTCCCTTTGGTGGTAGAATCTCCCGTAGTTCAAACATCGTTCGCTTCGTTCAGGGCGGTGTCGTAAAAACCTTCCGTTGTGGGACATAGGCCAATAGGATCGCCACGTGGATCGTACTCGCGCAGACATCGAATCCGACGTTGACCGCCTCCTCGCCGATCTACCGGAACGTCGTGGAGGGCGCGAGCATCTGTTGGCGTATCATCTCGCGACTTATGGCCATGCGGTTGACGTTCGCTGTCCTGATTGCAACGGCGTACTGACAGTGACTATGCATGAATCGGCTGCGACGGTTGCTTGCTCGTGCGGACTTTGCACCGGGGCGTTTCGCGGGTTGTAGCTCAATTCATACTGACCGTGCGGCCGTTAACAAATGGAGACTCAACCCGGCGCAAAATGTCCCACAACATGGTTTTTACGCTAGGCCTTCGGCACACCTTCGTTGGTAGGCAACGGGCGCTGGCATTGGTACAATTTCTTTTGATTCAAACTCCACCGCTTCGGTAACGGCGGTGTCGTAAAAACCTTCCGTTATGTGCCCCTGATCGAATGGCTCCTCGGCAATATCAATACGTTGGGCCAGCCGATATTCGCGATTCCGCGCTTGCCTCTTCGCCCGCTGGCACACCGATCCGTTGCGTTGATGATCTTTCGGCTTGGATCGCGTCACGTTCATCGGACACCGAACCGGACGGTTCACTGATTGCCACGTTTACCGTGGATGTTGGCGGCACTCTTTTGCTTGCGCCGCGGCGCTCCGAACATGTCGCGTGTGCTGGTGGCGGCCCTGTGCTTTCCGCTGGCGAAATCACGTTTTCCGATGGCGACGTTTCCGAAATCACCAACCAATCCACTAGATTCTGCCCCGAACCTGAATCGTGGCCGACTGTTGCTACCGCGCTGGATGCCATTCCCGTTGATCGACCCGATGATTTCACAACGCGTGTTGTGTTTCGCCTTTGCCCGGCCTGCAACGAACGTGACATCGTCAAGGATGGCTGGTTCGTCTGTGATCTGTGCGGGGCCGATCTTCCTGAAAATTGGAACCTTCCTACAGCGCAACGGGGCACATAACATGGTTTTTACGCTAGGCCTGCGGCACACCGCTGTCGTTTGTTCAAGCCTCCCTCTGGTGGTAGAATCATCCATAGTTCAGACATCGTTCGCTTCGTTTAGGGCGGTGTCGTAAAAACCTTCCGTTGTACGCCCCAGTCACTCGTTGATGCAGCCTTCACCTCCGTTTGACGACGCTGTTTCGACGTTTCGCGACTTCCTCCGATCGCAGAACGTATCTGACAACCTGCGCTGGATTTGGCGTGACTCGATTATTTCGCGGCGCGGTGTTGGATCACGCTATCTGGCCACTCGGCCCATCTACATCGACAACTCGCAACTCGCTGCCGAAACGGACGTCCGCCGTTACTACCAGACTGGCGTTGACCGCAATCTTGGCATCCGGCTGGCTGTATTCTGCATCGCTGACGACGATCCATATTGCTACATCGAACTCCCCGAAGATCAAACTGATGCTGAATACATGATGATGTCTTCGCTCAAATGCTCGATTCCTGACCCGCCGCCAATTGCAACCCTCGTTCGCTCTGCCCTTCACGCGTGGTTCCTGCGTTTGTTCATTCGCATGCCGCAATCGTCTTGGGCCAACCAATGTGTCCCGCTAAACCCCAGCGCGTAGGGGCGTACAACATGGTGTTTACGCTAGGCCTTCGGCACACCGCTGTCGTTTGTTCAAGCCTCCCTCCGGTGGTAGAATCTTTAGTTGTTCAAACTTGAATGGCATCGCAACGGCGGTGTCGTAAAAACCTTCCGTTGGGCGACGCAGGTGACCTCACTTTTGCGCTTTACGAATCCCAACGATATTCCCATCTACGGAGACTGGGATTTCAAGGTCTACCCAGCTCGTATCACGTTACGATCTAGCGATATGCTCGCCGTCTACCGGCAATACATTGAAAACCACCATAAATACCACTCGACGATTCCTAAGGAATGGCCACGCTACACGGAATTCCAGCGCGTATCAGAACTTGCTGAACGACTTCAAGCTGCCTGTGATACTGAAACTGACATTGACTTTGAATCCGCTGACTACCTCTGGTCGTTTTCCTCAGGTCTAATGTTTGACCGCAAATTCGTATCGGTTTATTGCCCTGAATGCGATCGCGATTTCGCAGCAGATCAATGCAAAGTCGTAGATTGGTCCTATGGCAGTGGGCTCGCAGCTCACGGTGGACAGCGAGTGGAATGCCCACAAGAACATACTCTCTATTCTTGCATGCAGTGGAATAGCTGACCCGAGCGTCGCCCAACATGGTTTTTACGCTAGGCCTTCGGCACACCTTCGTCCTTTGGCAACGATCGCTGGCTTTGGTACAATTTCCCTAGTTCAGACATCGCTCGCTTCGTTTAGGGCGGTGTCGTAAAAACCTTCCGTTAGGCGACCTAGATTTCTCTGATGCCCAACTACGTCTTCGAGACACCGTACCCATCACGAGTCTCT